>JAGRLX010000422.1 GCA_020441605.1 Alphaproteobacteria bacterium | reverse complement strand
CCTTGGCCTGCTGACCGGTCTCTACATCGGCGGTATGTTGGCGACGATCTACGTGATCACCGCTTTCCGGGAGAGCCTCGATACGCTTAGCCCCATAGGCCCCTGGTTCCTTCGCTACGCCTGGGCCGACCTCGCCGCGCGGCCTTCGGTTCTGCAAGGCGCACTGATCATCACTGGGGCCGTGACTGTCGCCCTGACGCTCGTCGGTCTTGCCGGGGTGCATCGCGGGCGGCTCAACCAGTACGACGACGCACATTTCCAGTCGCGCCGCGAGTTGAAGCGCAACCAAATGGTCGGGACTCTCGATCAGAACGGCTTCATCTTCGGCAAGCTCGGCCTCCCGAAATCCGACGCGCCCTTTGTGATGGCGCCGCCTGACCGCTTCCCCCATGCGATGATGATCGCACCCACCGGCCGGGGCAAAGGAGTCGGCTTCGTCATCCCGAACCTCCTCCACTTCTCGGGCTCGGCGATCATCCTCGACGTGAAGGGCGAGAACTTCGCCAAGACCTCGATCCATCGCAAGCACGGGCTCAAAAACGGCATTTGGTATTTCTCGCCCTTCGATGAGGACCGAGGATCGCACCGGTTCAACCCTCTCGCCCGGATCGCCGCCCTGCCCTCCGCCGATCGTCAGTACACCGCGCTGAACTCGATGGCTGACCTCTTCCTCATCCCGGAAGGCGAGAGCGCGCAGAGCTTCTTTAATGCCGGCAAGCGGCTCTTCATCGCCTCCTGCCTCTACGCCATCGAGCAGCGCCGCCCGACCTTGGGCTTTGCCGGTGAGATCATGGCCGGGGGCGGCGACAAGAAGAAGAGCTACACCGCCATTGCCGAGACCACGAACATCCCGATCGTCTCCCGCACTTTCCTCGAGATGGCCGACGTCCCGGAAAAAACCCTCGGGGCTTATGTGTCCGTCATCCAGGGATCCGGTCTCGAACTCTGGAATGACCCAGCGGTCGACCGCGTAACCTCGGCAAGCGACTTCGACTTCTCGACCTTTCGTCGCGATCCCCAAAGCCTCTACATCGTTGTCCAGCCCGAGCATCTGAAAACCCTGGCCCCCCTCGTCCGGCTTCTCTTCGCGGATGCCATCGCGTCTCTTCAGCGACGCGAACTCGGGCCGGACGAACCCCATGCGGTCATGTTCCTGATGGACGAGTTCGACCAGCTGGGCCGACAGCCCTTGGTCCTCTCTTCCATCAAGACCATTCGCAGTTTCGGCGGCCGGTTCTTCATCATCTCTCAGACCATTCCCGGTCTCGATGACATCTATGGCGAAACCGGGCGGCGCTCCCTGCAGGGTGGAGCTGGCGTGCAGATCTACATGACACCCCAAGATGACCGCACCGCCGAGGTGCTCTCTAATGCGTTGGGGCGGTCTACCATCACCGCCGTGACCGAGAGCCAGTCGCGGGTTCGGGCCTTGGAGGACAGTGCCAATGTTAGCCGTCGGTCGGAGGAGCGGCCGTTGATTTCGGCGAACGAGGTTCTGCGGTTTCCGCTGGATGAGGTTCTGGTCCTGCCCGAGGGGCAGTATCCGATCCGGGCGCGGCACATCCGGTACTACGAGGATCGGCACTTTGCGCCGATTGATCGAGCGCGGAAGGGGAAGGCGTTGCCGACCACACGGGGGAGCGGAGCGGATGGCAGGCAAGTTGCTGTTGGGAAGCTGTCGGGCTTGGCCGCGTCCGCTGAGCGTGCAGATGCCGAGGTCTTCGGGGAGGCGGCACGGGTGTTTCAGGAAATTGCGAAGAGCGCCAAGCGGACACGGAAAGTGCCCGCTCGGGTCTAACGGGTGCTGAGGACTGAATGTAATCGCCTGCCCTGTGGGCAGATCTCGGCCCCTCGCGTCGAACGCGCATTCTTGGACGTAGACGGCCGAGGCTGTGTGGAAACTCATGGCCTGGGTTGGCTACGGGCGATCATCCGGTCCGGTGCGCGCCATCGGCGGGTTCTGCGCCGATTTGATGAAGCAGGTGCCGTCCGTCAGCTGGGAATGGCCTCCATCAGGCGGCGGATTCCGATCAGGGCGACCATTCTCTTGATATTGTAGGCCAGAACGTTCAGCGCCATCTCGGTTCTGACGCCTCGCAGGCGGCGGGTCAGGAAATGGGTGGCACCCATCCAGGCCTTGATGGTGCCGAACGGATGCTCAACCGTGCAGCGCCGTAAGGTCATTGGGTCGGGATCGCGCTTCAGGCGGTCGCGCATGTCGTCTACCAGATGCTCGTGTTCCCACCGGGTGATCCGGCGCTCCTTGCCGCTGGTGCACCGTCGTTGCAGTGGGCAGTGCTGGCATTCGTTGATCCAATATCGCGCCACCGTCAGGCCACCTTCCTCGCGGCTGTAGCGATAGGTCAGCTCGTTGCCTGCCGGGCATCGATAGACGTCGCGTTCCAGATCGTAGAGAAAGTCTGCCTTGACGAACATGCCTTTGCCTTCGTTGCCCGAGGTGGCGGGCCGCGGCACGGTCGTGGTGATGCCCACCTCATGGCAGGCAAGGATCTCGGTGCCGCTGAAGTAGCCCTTGTCGGCAATGGCGTGCAGGTCGTCGCGGCCGAGAGCCTCCTTGGCCGCCACCGCCATCGGGCTCAGTTGATCGCGGTCAAAACCCTGGTTCGTGACGTCATGCGTGACGATGATGTGGGTCTCGGTATCGACGACATTCTGGACGTTGTAGCCGACGAGCCCGCTGTGCCGGGCGCTTGTCGCCATGGCGCGGGCATCTGGATCAGTCAGGGATATCTGGCCGTCCGGCGCGTCGGCCAGGGCCTTGTCCATCGCCTGCAGCCGCGCGATCTCCTGCCGGATGCGGCCGTAGCGGCGGGCAAGGTGGGCAACCTTCTCGGCGCGCGCCTCGCCTTCCTCCTGCCGGTCGATGCGGACCATCTCGTTGATGTAGCGTTCGACATCGGCCTCGAGATGAGCCAGGCGGCTGGCGATCTTGCCCTTGGTGAAGTTGCGGTCGCGGTTGTTGACGGCCTTGAACTTGCTGCCATCAATGGCGACGCAATCGCCCTTCAGCGTGCCGATCCGGCGGCAGAGTTCCACGAACTGCGCGCAGGTCTTGCGGATGGCCGGGCCATTGTCGCGCCGGAAGTCGGCGATGGTCTTGTGGTCCGGCACCAGCCGACCGGTCAGCCACATCGCCTCGATATTGCGCCCTGCCTCGCGCTCCAGCCGTCGGCTGGAAGGGATCCGGTTCAGATAGCCGTATATGAACAACTTGAGCAGCACTGCAGGGTGATATCCGGGCCGCCCCGTCCGTGCCGGGGCCGAACGCACGAAGCCAAAGCCTGGTAGATCGATCTCATCGACAAAGAGATCGACGACGCGAACGACGTGATCTTCGCCGATCCAGTCCTCCAACCGCTCTGGGAAAAGAACGGTCTGGCCACGCCCAATACCTTCGATGAAACCCGCCATGCCGAACCCCTGCTGACCTGCAGAAGTCTACCACAGCAGGCAGTTTCCACACAGCCTCTGCCCAAAGCTGCCGTTCGGCGTCTGCAAATTCTGCGATGTGGCAAGCCCCACTTGCCGCTTGGAGTAGCCGAAGCGAGATCGAGTATTGATGTTCAGAGATGCGATTTGGGTTGCGACTCGGCGGCTCCGGAAACCAAGGTCCCGATGACCGAGCGGCCGGAAATGCACAAACTTATAAAAGGGACCACAAAACGGGACTGGTCAGCTGAATGTTAATGAATATGACAGAACTTCACCGTTCCAACCTTACCCTCATGCGACGTGCCCGTTCACGAAAGGCTTCTTCTCCGCCTTCGAGAATGTCACAAACCGCCTTGCGAATATCTGAATTCTCCAGGCCGCCGGCCTTGTAGGTGATCGGGGGCAGGCCACCAATCTGATGCGGACCGACCTCCGCGACAATGATCTGATCCGCGTCCGTATTGATGACGAGGTTCGCATTATGGGTGACCATGATGACCTGCCGCTTGGCCTTCGCGGTGATGAACAGCGAAACAAGCTCTTCAAAGACGGACTTGGGGTCGAGATTCTCCTCGGGCTGATCGATGATGAGCGGACGATCATCGGCGTCATCCAGTGCCAAATAGAGGAGAAGAAGAACGATTCCGCGTGTGCCCGGAGAGAGCTTGCGGATATCGATGCCGTCATAGACGATCTCGTAGCGCACCGAGATATGATCGGTCGCAAAAAGCCAATGGGCGAATTCTTTCAGCCAGGCGCGAAACTCCGCCTGTTGGGTTTGGGGGACCGGAGCATGCCCAATCATGGACCACATGTAGGTCGCGATGAAGCTGGCCATGGCGGCCTGTACACCCTCCGCCGTTCCATTTTCCCACGCTGGCTTGAGAGTGGTGTTGGCCAACTGGATCAGCGAACCACGACCATTGAAGGGACCTGCTTTTCGCCGATCAAGAAGCTTTTCTTCCGCAATCGTTCCCCAGGCTTCAACATCGACGATGCGGCGCACCGAGAAACCGAGCTTTTGCAGGGTTCCTGATGATGCTGCCAGTCGGGTCATGAGCGGCGCATAAAGACTGGCGAGCGCCGCCTGTTCATTGATGATGGCTTCGAAAACCCGGCCATAGGCTGCGTCACGCTCGGTTTGCAGGTCCTTCTTACGCGCTGCCGCACCCTGGGCGTCGAGGAGACGGGTTTGCAGGCTATGCAGGGCGGCGTTTTCCTGTCCAATGCGGAGTGAAAGCGCAGAATACTGGTCACGGACGAGTTTGTCGGCGCTGACCAAGGCTTCGAGTCGTGTCATCTCGGCCTGAAGGACTGTGAGTGTCAGAGACGAAAGATCGACACCGTCTGCGATCGGTGGCGCGGGAATGCCCGGTGGCAGAGGAGCGCCTGTAAGCGCAGCGATCTGCTGATCAGCCCACGCAACGTATCCCGCCAGATTGGTGTCCACATCACCCTTATACACCAGCAGGAAATCATCCCATTGCTGATCGTTCATATGGCCCTGCTGGTGTCGCTCCTTGGCCTGGCGCAATAGTTCAGGAGCTTTGGTCGCGCGGGTGCTTTTCACCTCGTCCTGCAGGGCTACGAAGGTCCGCCGCTGATTGCCGAAACCTTGAATCCTGCCACGCAGGGCCTGAACTGCCTGGCTGAGTTGGGTGTGGCGCTGTGCTTGCGCTTCTGTGCCTTTGACGACGAGTTTGGCGAGGTCTTCGTTGTAGCTTTTTATCAGGCCGATCTTCTGTGTGACCTGGGCGGCAAGGGTTGCAACAGAACTCTCCTTTTCCAGTTCCGTGGCGATACGATCAGAAATGTCCGCGATCGCATCAGCCTCGCGCGCGCGGGCTTGCTAGAAGCGGCTGGTGCTGTGGCTGCGCAGCTCGGCGAAGTCGATCGCGCCTTCCCTTTGATCGTCGGAGTGGGACTCGAAAATGACCCGTTCGATTTCCGCGATGAGACCGTCCGAGAAGCCGCCGGAAGAGCAGAGTTCTTCCACGAATTGCTGCGACAGATAACGGGCGCGCGGGAAGGACAGATGTCCATTGGCGTCCCGACCATCGAGCGTGCGAGTGACTGTCCCGCCTCCACCCCATGTCAGGGTCGCGGTCGCATCGCCGACCAGCTTGCGGGCACGGACGAGGAAGGAGGGACTGATGTTTTCACTGGCGCTCCATCCTGACGGCGCAATGGCATCGCACCCGGCAGCGATCATGTCCGCGAGTGCGGTCTTGCCCGAACCGCGGGCGCCGATGATGGCTACCAGGCCGGGATTGAGCGGGATTTCGGGAGTGGTAGCCCAATCCGCATCGGCGATGGAAATGTGAGAGATCACCTGTGAGGGCATTGCCGTTCGGGGCGGTTCCGTGCCGACATAGGCGCGGCCTTCAGGGTCGATGCATGCCTGGCGCAGCGCGTCGAACTCCAGCCCGCCTTTGATCCATGAGAAGCGCTCTTCGACGGGTTGGCCCACGCTCTTCTGATCGTGCGCGTCACTTCCATGCAGGCAGGGCTTGCAACCATCATAGCTTTCACGGAGCTGCTCGACGCTTACCCCTTTCTTGCCGAACCAGAATTCGCGCTGTGCGGGGCTACTTGAGAAGATGATGTGGGCGAAACGCTCGATCTCTTGGCGCATCGTCGCATCGGCAGCCTGTCGCAGGCCGGAGGTTCCGTCGCCTGCGGCGCCGGCCACCGCGACGAGAATGTTGGCCTTGGCCCAGTCGCTGTCTCGCAGTACCTGGCGCAGTTGAGTAAAGTTGACCTTAAACTGTGTGGCCCCGTGGCGCAAAGCTGCGCCATCGTCGATGATGGCGGTGTCGGCGCGCTTGCCAAGGGCAATCAGATCGTTGCGAGTGCAGTTATAAGTATCGCCATGGGCCTGGAACTGCAGTCGCTGGAGAATGCGATGCAGTTCGGCCAAATGATTGGAGTCTTCTGGACTGACCAGCAGGTGCACGTTCACGAAGCCGGTCTTAGCGGCAATGTCGAGCCGTAGTTCGACATTGGGAAAGATGAGCTGTACGTTGGGCAAACGCCCGGCCTGCTTACGTCGCACGACCTCCTCATAGGTGTCTGTTACATAATAGTCGGTGACCGCTACCGCTCCGATCGCCGGCGTGCAGCTTTCCAGTGATGTGAGATAGGCCTCCCAGGGATCGCCGCCGCCGAACTGATTGTTCAGGATTGTCCCCGGCGCATGGATATGCGGCTCCCAACGCCGCCACTGCGAACCTCTACCGATCATTACCCCTCCGCGTGTGTCGGCAGAAATAGATTGCCTATGCTCTGTCCGAATTCATTTGACTTAAAAGATGTTTAGCATCCACAGGTTGTTTCATAGCAAGTCTTCTATGAAATCTGTTCTCATTCTTTGTCCAGGTCCTCGAAGGCTTCAAAAATCGAGCGCGATCGCCGGGGCAGTGAGGCTCCGAGTTCATCGGTGTTGAGCGCGTACTTCCGGAGGTGGAAAGTGCCCGACACTTCGCGCATCTCGAAAAATCGCACGGGCCGTCCCCGGTTTGCGAGAGCCTGAACGATCGTAAACTTGACGGTAGATTTGCAGCGAATGCCGAAGACGACTTCTTCGAGTTCCAGCGGTGAATCCTGTGCGCCTCGTCTACCGATCAGACGCCATTCCCGCTCATAACGCCAACTCGCGGCCTTCCGAAGCAGGACGGCTTCGTCAACGCGGCCTCGCGCTGCGCTGTCGTTCTCCATCACGGCCACATCGCTGGCCAGTACCTTGCGACTGCCCCCATAGCAGATTTTATGAAGGTCGGCTTCCGCCCCGGCCGGCACGGAGTAGCCGGCACAAATCCCGTTGTGCTGATCGGCGTAATGGCTCCACATCAACGGACATGTGGCGCGGACGCCGAACGAAACGATGCCACGGTCGTAGCGGCGAAGCAGTTCCTCTTCGAGATACTGCCGCAGAAGCGATTGCAGGGGATCGTCGATCTCGTAGCTGGGATCGGTGGCGTGGTAGCGGATTTCGTCAAGCAGCCGAGCGGCATCCTTCTGGCTATGCCGCGCTATGTGATCGATGGTTCTGGGGCCACGATATCTGAGAGACTTTGCTGCCGCCTGCATTTCGGCAAGGACACGCTGCTCGCGGAGACGGCTAAGAACCTGCTCAAGCTGATCGTTTGGGAGGTTCGCATCAAGGGTTGGGCGGCAGTCGAGCGGGTCGTTGAAGTCACCGGGGTCTGAATAGTACAGTTCATCGGAGACCAGCATGTCGAGCAAGCGATGGCTGAAACCCCGATACTTATAGAGCAGTCGGGGTAATTTGTTCGGCTCAGCCATGGTCGCCCTCAGTCCCTCAATGTTTTGCTTTCCGTGTCGAAGGCGACGTCCCCGCTTCGTCTGCTATAGTTAGCAAGATTGCTACGTCAGTTCCGCGAGAGGCTACTTGATATCGTAGCGTGTCAAGTTGCAGTAGAAATATACCTCCTTGAGCGACGCGGAAACAGCTGCCGCGAGTTGCGTACCATGCCTGACGCCGCCTCCGGGCGAAGGAGGAAACCGCCCCTATTCGGCCACGCGACGAAGAATCAGCGAACGACTGCTTTCCGCCCTTCGCGATCCTCACAGACACAGTATCTCCGCCACCCC
>JAGRLX010000070.1:6345-6634 GCA_020441605.1 Alphaproteobacteria bacterium | reverse complement strand
AAGAAGGCCGCGGCTTTTTTTAGGATGTCGCGCTCCTGCTTCAGGACCGCATTCTCCCGTCGCAGCCGCTTCAACTCGGCATGCACATCGACCGGCGCCTCGCTCGGCTCGCTGGCATCGCGCTCCTGCCTCAGCCATCGCGTCAGTGTAGACAAGCCAATGCCAAGATCCTCCGCGATCTCCCGCCGCGTCCGGCCGCTGGTCAGTGCCAGCCGCACTGCCTCACGCCGAAACTCCGGCGTCGGTCTGTTCCCGTGTCCCATAAAACACCTCCTGGTTCCTCAGTTGG
>JAGRLX010000070.1:0-6336 GCA_020441605.1 Alphaproteobacteria bacterium | reverse complement strand
TCCACTTTTTCCGGGCAAGTCCAATCGAACGCAAATGAGCGCCGACGATGGCGCGACTAGCTTGACAGACACCTACACGTATCCTTCGCATAACAACCGTCTGCAAACGATTGCGTACGGTTCGGGTGGAACACGAACCTATACCTATGACGGCGCAGGACACGTCACGGCGGTTGCCGAGGCTACTCGAAACACCACCTATGCTTATAATGCCGCCGGGCGATTGGTTGGCCTCACCATCGACGGAACGCCCGAAAGCGAATATCGATACAACGCACTCGGCCAACAGGTCATTCGAAAACTGAACGCGTCTGGGCAGATCATTCACGCGGTACATGACCTCGATGGAAACCGCTTGGCGGAATACGACTACGACCCGACGACGCAGACAACGACTCTGTTGCGCGAGTATATCTGGCTCGATGGCGAAGCCGTGGGAGTCGTCGAGAACGATCAACTGTATTTCGTCAGAACAGACCACATCGGCCGGCCGACGATAGCAACAGACGCCGCTGGTATCGTTGTTTGGACAGTCGCATACCGGCCATTTGGCGAGGTTGACGTTTCAACGGGCACTCCAATTTCATTGCGCTTCCCTGGACAGTGGTTCCAGGTGGAAAGCGGTCTGCACCAGAACTGGATGCGCGACTACGACCCGACCCTCGGGCGGTACCTCCAGGCTGATCCGCTGGGGCTCGTGGACGGGGCCAGCGTCTACGGGTATGCTCTTCAGAACCCGGGGAGGTATACCGATCCGAGGGGGGAGTACTGTGTTACGCTAAATGGGACAACCACTTGTCGAGTAAAAGAAAAGTACGAATTTAGCTTTCCTAAACCCAGTGGGTGGCCAAACAATGGTGGGTTTGCTCCTGGGAACAATTGGTATCACCTCTATGACAAGAGCGTGATCGACCGCGCCAATCTTTATGATGTAGAATGTCTCATGAGGGGTTTGATTGCAATGCCAGATCCGGCTCCTTCCAATGGAGCAAATGCCGGCGGAACATCTAATTATGCAAATCCTGGTGGATGGGGAGAGGCTTTTGGTCTGAACCCGGTGACAGGCTATGTCGTAAATGATCCGGTTTCAGGCTACAGTGGTATTGTGAACGTTACGGAGCAGGGGCATGCGCTCTCGCATGGTATTGTCGTTAGGCTGGCAACGCCGCATGGAATATTAACCTATGGCGAAGGCAATGGTTTTCTCCAGAGGCCAGGGTCAAGAACGGGCCAAGTAATTAACAACGTTTGGCCGCAGATGAATATCAATATAATGAATCAGTGCTCCTGCGGGAACCAACTTTGATGGTGGAAATAAAAAAGTTGAGGGTTCTGGCTGCGTTTTTAGTTGCCCCTGCCGTTGTTCCAATTGGGCTTGCAGCGCACGACTTCTATTTCAATAGTGGAGCTTTTGTAGGGGTTTATTTGTACTTTGGCGCCTTGTTCGGATATGGTTTTTGCTTTTTCATGGGTGTCCCTGCGTACTTCCTGCTCTTTAGAACAAGGCGGCCGCGCCGCTTCGTGGAGTATCTGTATTTCGCTGCAGCTTGCTCTGTGGTTTTCTACCTGCTTCTTGCGGCTTTGTATGTATCCCAAGGAGATGTGGCCGCAATGTTCACATTTCAGGCATTTGGCGCCTCCGCATTGTTTCTATTCTTTAGCTCAATATCTGTCTCAGTGTTCTACGTTGTTGCATTCTGGGGTGGTAGTGAAGCGACTTCCAAGCGCTAAATTGCCCAGCAGGTGATCCGCCGACTCGCATCGGGCGACACGATCCACTCGCTCCACGACATCTGGGGCCACCGGATCGCGGAGTATCTCTACGACGACGTGAGCGGTACCTCGGAGCTGATCCGGGAGTACATCTGGGCTGACGATACCATCGTGGCGGTCTTCGAGAACGGCACCCTCTACTCCGTGCGCACCGACCACATCGGCCGTCCGGTCTTCGCCACCGACGGCTCCAGCAACGTGGTCTGGGAGGCCGCTTACCTGCCCTTCGGCGGGGTGCGTACCGCAACCGGCGCCAACATCGACTTGCGCTTCCCCGGCCAGTGGTTCCAGACTGAGGCAGCTCTCCATCAGAACTGGATGCGGGACTATGATCCCACGACGGGACGGTATTTCCAGGCTGATCCGCTTGGGTTGATTGATGGTCCAAATATCTATGGGTATGCCCGTCAGTCGCCATTGATGATCACTGATCCGAATGGTGAATGCCCATGGTGCTTCGCCCTAGCGTTCGGTGCTGCTGCAGCTGTTTGGAACGCTTGGGATCGATTGGACGAGAACAATTGGCAGTGGGAATGCATCAATTTATGGCGTGTGGGAGGCGCTGGACTAACTGGTGCGGCATTGGGGCCTGCCAGTGTCAGGAGCTGGATATGGCATCGGGCGAGGGGATGATGGAAGCGATTGCCAGTGTGCCAACTAGCGTCACAGTAACGTTCCCTATCTATCGATACCACGCAGTAGAGGATATGGGATCAGGGAGTTTCAACCGCCTCAAACTTCTGGAGAGCCCCCTACCCGTCAGAGACAGTTGGGATGCAACTAGAGAAAATTTCTTTGGAGATAGGCTCGACTACTTGCGGCATCCCAGAAAGGGAACTGACGGTATTGGACTGCTAAAGTCTGATATTTATCTGATCCAGCCTCAGGTTGTCCCTGGCGGTATCCTCGATGCCGCTGGTAGGGATATCGTCATTTTGGACTATGATGGTCGAGATGAACCTCGCCCTTCGTGGGTAAGCTTCCTTGCCGGATTTGTTGAAATCGCAGGTTGGAGGTATAGCCACCGCTATACGTTTGCGGAGCCAACGCAATTGACCTTGGACGAATTAAGAAGAGGCTGATGCAATACATGCGTAGTAGCAGAGGTTTTCAACAGCCATTCAATGAAATCGAGAAAGCATCCTCATTCTTGGAGGTGATGTCCGTTGAACTTGGTGACGAGCGAGCGCAGAGATTCAATATTGAAGTGGAAATTCCTAACTGGGTTCGGCGATAAACGAATGTATTTCCCGATTCAGGTGAACGACGACGGTCCGCCGAGAGTAATTTTGCGCCGCACTCCTGGCCAGTGAAAGAAAAGCACACTAAGGCTTTTCGAGATTAGTTTGAGGCATATCCGGCAGCGCTGAAGTAGTTGCAGCACTCTGCCGGGTCATAGAGGTGACAGACCGCGCCGATGGCCTCGAAGACCGAGGTGAAGGACCGGGCTCCGATCCTGCGCAGATCCGCATTGAGCTTGGCGAATGCCTGTTCGATCGGATGAGTATGGCGGCAGGTAGAGGAACCAGCAGCCGTGTGCCTTGAGGGCGGCTGCGGCCTCTTTGTTGCGGTGGGTAGTGAGGTTGTCGAGGATGACCGCCGTGCCGGGAGCGATCTCGCGGGTCAGAACCTCCCGGACATACGCCGCGAAAGCCGGGCCATCCATCGGGCCCTTGATCACCCATGGTGCGCTCAGAGCATCCCTGGTCAACCCGGCGATCAGGGGTAACCGCCCGATTTTGGCCGCCTGCCTTGGGAAGGCTGGGCGAGCTAAGACACGTGCATAAAGGCGTAGTTATGCACGTGTCTTATCGGGAGCGGCGATGCTGTGCGAAGTTCTGGGCGTTGAGCGACGCCGACGGTGGAGTGACGACGAGAAGCTCGAGATCCTGCGCGAAGTGGGCTTTGGCGGGGCGTCGGTCACGCAGATTACCCAAAGGCACGAGCTCACGCGCTCCCGGATCTACGGCTAGCGACGGGACCTGAAGAAGAAGGGCCTATGGTCGCCGGATCGCGGGGCCGCTTTTGTTCCGGTCGATTTTGGTGAGGCGCGGACGCCGGTAAGCGCCCCCGCGCCAGCGCGACCCGTCATGGTCGATCTGCGGATGAGGAACGGCCGCTGCCTGAGGTTCGACAGCAGCATGGATGGAGAGGCGCTGACCCGGTTGATCCGGGCGGTGGAAGCGGCATGATCGGACCGGGAACGGGCGTTCGGGTCTACCTGGCCTGCGAGACCACCGACATACGCAAGGGGATAAGTGGTCTGGCCGCGCTCGCCCAGGACGTCCTGTGTCTGAACCCGGCGTGCGGTGCGGTCTTCGCGTTCCGTGGACAACAGGGAGATCGGCTGAAGCTGCTCTACTGGGACGACTAGGGGTTCTGCCTCTACTACAAGGTCCTGGAACGGGGGCGCTTCCCTTGGCCCGCCGCCGGAGACGGTGCCGCGAGGCTGACCTCGGCGCAGCTGACGATGCTCTGGGAAGACATCGACTGGCGCCGACCGGATAGAGGAGCGCCTCCCGCTCGGGTGAGCTGATACTTCGCCCCAACCCCTTGTTTTACTGGTCACTAGTCGTGCGCAATGGTAGGGTCACGCATATCCGAGACCTCCTCCCTTCCGCCGGATGATCCTGCCGAGCTGCGCACGGCGATCGCCGCGCTCGAGGCCGAGAACGCGGCCATACGGGCGGTGACGACAAGGCTCACGGCCGTCCTGAAGGCACACGAAGCCCTCGTCCAGGCGCTCCAGATCCGGATCGCCAAGCTCCAGCGGCAGAAGTTCGGTGTGAGTTCGGAGAAGATCGAGCGCGAGATCGAACAACTCGAGCTGGCCCTCGAGGCGCTGGAGGTTGCAGCTTCGGCCGCCCGGGAGCCCGAGGAGGAGCCGAAGGCAGAGCCCGCCGTCGCGGAGCTTGCTCCCATGTGGCGCAAACCGAAGGTCTCGGAGGCAACCCCCGCGAGCACATCGTGCTCGATCCCGGTGATGCCTGTCCCGATTGTGGAGGCGAGCTGCGGCTCGTCGGTGAAGACATGAGCGAGATCCTCGAGTTGATCGGCGCACGGTTGAAGGTGATCGAGACGGCGCGTCCGAAGAAATCCTGCCGGCGATGCGAGAAGATCACCCAGATCCCGGCGCCTTCCGGACCAATCCCGCGCAGCATGGCGGGACCGGGCCTCCTGGTGCACATCCTCGTCTTCAAGTTCGACGACCATCTGCCCTTGTATCGACAGAACGAGATCTTCGCCCGCATGGGCGCGGAGATCCCGGCTTCGACGCTCGTGGACTGGTGCGGCCAGGGCGTGCGGGTGCTCTCTCCGTTGGTGGCGCGGATCAGGGCCGACGTGATGACCGCCGACGCCTCCATGCCGACGACACTCCGGTCCGGGTGCTCGATCGGGCCAGGCGGCTCGAAGGCCTGGGCAAGGGCGTGAAGGAGGGCCGGATCTGGACCTACCTTCGGGATGATCAACCCTGGGGCGGGACTGCGCCGCGCGGCATCGCCTACTTCTTCTCACCGGACCGGAAGAGCGTGCATCCGCAAGGCCATCTGGCCGAGTTCAGCGGCATCCTCCGAGCGGACGCCTATACGGGCTTCAAGGCATGGGCAGAGACCCAGCTCGGCGGCATCTCCGGCAAAAGCGCACTGGCCAAGGACTTCCGCTACGCGCTCCGTCGCTGGCCCTCCTTCAAGCTCTTCCTGGAGGACGGCCGCGTGGCCATCGACAACAACTCGGCCGAGCGCGCGATCAAGCCGGTGGTGATTGGTCGGAAGAACTGGTTCTTCGCCGGGGCCGACGCCGGGGGCGAAACCCTCGCGGAAGCCATGACGATCATCGAAAGCGCGAAGCTCAGCGGCCATGATCCCGAAGCCTACTTCGCCGACATCCTCGCCCGGATCGGCGACCATAAGATCAACCGCCTCGACGAACTGCTGCCGTGGGACTGGGTGCCGATGGCTCGGGAGGCCAAGGCCGTCGCCTGATCTGCGGTCCTTACCGGCCGGCTACTTTGGGACCGCCATGCTTGCGGGCGTGCATGTCAATCGGCCCGTTAATTGCAGTTCTTCGTCAAACCTGCTTTTCTGTCCGTGCCGGGGTCTTGGTCCTTTTCGAGGTCATGGCCTCATGTTGATGTTCGGGTCGGGTGCCTTCAACGTACGCAACGCAGGTGCCTTGCTGGCCTGCAGCCGATTGAACGAGGTCACCGCGACCACAGTCCCGGCGGGACATCACAGGCTTGGCGTCAGGCCTGCAATCTTGGGGTCGGGTCATGCGTCTGTCATGCAGGTAGCTCTTTCCCCCATTCAAAGATTGTCCCGGCGACCCAGATGCAGTGGAGGATCACAGCTAGCTTCCGGGCGACAGCGACCTGCGCCTTCTTCATCCCGTTGCGCTTGGAAAGGCGCAGGCCCCATGTTTTCAGTGCGCACCATCTCTTTGTCCGGTGTAGCAGGACACTGGCCGCCTCGAAGAGATAGGTTCGAAGCAGCCGGTCTCCCCATCGCGACACGCGGCCGTTGGTGTCAGTTTGGCCGGATTGCTTGCGGCGAGGAGTCAGGCCGA
>JAGRLX010000069.1:6137-9420 GCA_020441605.1 Alphaproteobacteria bacterium | reverse complement strand
TCACCAAGCTGACCGGCATCGCGGCGCCCATGCCTGTAGGTAATATCGACACCGACATGATCATCCCCAAGCAGTTCCTCAAGACGATCAAGCGCACCGGACTCGGCAAGTCGCTGTTCTTCGAGATGCGCTATAATCAGGACGGCCAGGAACTCCCCGGCTTCGTGCTGAACCAGCCAGCCTACCGCAAGGCCCAGATTCTGGTTGCGGGCGACAATTTTGGCTGTGGGTCCTCGCGCGAACATGCGCCCTGGGCGCTGCTCGACTTCGGCATCCGCTGCGTGATCTCCACCAGCTTCGCCGATATCTTCTACAACAACTGCTTCAAGAATGGCATCCTGCCGATCAAGGTGAGTGCCGACGACTTGCGCAAGCTGATGGACGATGCCGAGCGCGGCAGCAACGCAACCCTGACCGTCGATCTGCCCAGCCAGGAAATCCGCGGTCCCGATGGCGGCGTGGTGAAGTTCGACATCGATCCCTTCCGCAAGCACTGCCTGCTCAACGGCTTGGACGACATCGGCCTCACCATGGAGAAGTCCGCCTCGATCGATACCTACGAGAAAAAGCAGTCCGCCAGCCAACCCTGGCTCTAGAACTTGGAAGCGATATTCACCACCGTCCTGCCGGTCTTCGGCATGATCATGCTTGGCTACGGTTTCACCAAGACCAGGCTTTTTGATGCGGCGGCCGGCAAGGGGATCTCGCTTTTCGTCTTCAACGTCGCCATCCCGGCGCTGCTGTTCAAGACCATCGCCACCATGGAAAGCCAGAGTTCCCAGCCCTGGGCGCTGTGGACGGTGTTTTTCGGCGGCCTGTCGATCACCTGGATTGTGACCGCCATCGTCGCCCGCAACTTCGAAGGACTGAGTGTGAGTGGAGGCGCGGCGGCTTCAATGGCTGCCGGCTTTGGCAATCTGGCCCTGCTCGGAACCCCGCTCGCCCTGGCCCATTTCGGCCAGAGTGCAGCCATCCCGCTCGGCATGATCCTGTCGATCCATGCTCCGATTCTGTGGTTCGCCGCGATGCTGCACCGGGAGTTCGCCCGCCATTCCGGCGCCTTCTCGCTGCGCCGCACCGGCCGGGAACTGTTCGTCAACCTTGCGACCAATGCCATCGTGCTGTCGCTTCTCGGCGGGATCCTGTGGCGATCAGCCGGCTTCGGCATTCATCCGATCGTGTTGCGCATGCTCCAGATGCTGGCCGATGCCAGTGTGCCGACCGCCCTCTTTGCCCTCGGGGTTTCCCTGGCGGGTTACTCTCTCCGGGGCGCATGGACCGGCATGTTCGTGCTGATCGGCCTCAAGATGGTATTGATGCCGGTTCTGGTCTTTCTTGGGCTGCGCTATCTTGTCAGCCTGCCGCCCCTCTGGACCAAGATTGCCCTGTTGTTCGCCGCCATGCCGACCGGCGCCAATGCCTTTCTCTTCGCCCACCGCAACAACGAGGCTGTTCCCGCCGTGTCTGGCGCTATTGCACTTGGCACCGGTCTCGCCGCGATCAGCGCGTCAGTGCTTCTCTACCTCATGGATGTGGGCCTGATCTGACCGGCCACGTCGAGACGTCGCATCCATGTTTGGCGAACCCCTTGCTTCGCGGTTGGATTGGTCTTCGTGCCCGATACACAGAGGCAGCAAGCAATCAGTTGCCAACAACCTACCGTCCTCAAGCCGCTCATCGCATTGAATTTGACCCAACTTTCTACTCGCAAGCGATTTTACTTGCTCGCCCATTGCGCTAGACAGGATCGGCCGGCCAAGGCGCGGCGGAATGGAGCTGAACGTGAGCGACGGGAAGACTGGAGTGCAGATGATGGTGCAGCGGGTGCAGCACCTCTTCACCCATGGCCAGCGCAGCGTAATCTATCTGCTGGGCGGCCTCTCGGTCGGGGCCGCGGCCATCGCCATGGCCTTCGGGGCAGACGAGGCCCAGCGCCTGTTCCAGGAGACGATTGCCGGTCGCCCTTACCTCGCCTTCGTGATTACCCCGGTCGGCTTTGCCATTGCCGCCTGGATCACCCGCAGCTTCCTGCCCAGTGCCCAGGGCAGCGGCATACCCCAGGTGATCGCCGCCCGCCATGTGAAGGATCCTGAGGCCCAGAACGCGCTGGTGTCGCTGCGCGTCGCCATCGGCAAGATCCTGCTCATGATGTTCGGCCTCCTCGCGGGGGCATCGACTGGCCGCGAGGGTCCAACCGTGCAGGTCGGAGCTTCGATCATGTTCGCCCTGCGCCGCTTTTCGCCCCAGCGTGAATATGAGTTGATGCTCGCCGGTGCCGCCGCGGGCGTGTCGGCCGCCTTCAACACGCCGCTGGCCGGCATCGTCTTCGCCATCGAGGAACTCAGCCGGTCTTTCGAGACTCGCACCAGCGGACTGCTGATCGGGTCGGTGATAGCTGCCGGCCTGACTTCGCTCGCCATCCTCGGCAACTATGCCTATTTCGGGGTCACCTTCGTGTCGATCCCGATCGGTGCCGACTGGCTTGCGATCGTCGTCGTCGGCATCCTCGGCGGCCTCGCGGGCGGGCTGTTCGGCCGGGTCGTTGTGGCCGCTGCCTTTGGCCTGCCGGGACGGATCGGAGCATTGATGAAGGATCATCCGATTGTCACCGCCCTGATCTGCGGGCTGGTCGTGGCCGCCTGCGGCACCGCTGGCAGTCCTTCGGTTTTCGGCACCGGCTATACCGAGGCCCGCGCCATCATTCATGGCGACGTGGCCGATCTGACCTTCGGCCCCCTCAAGTTCATGGCCACGGTCTTTTCTGCCGTCAGCGGCATTCCGGGCGGTATCTTTGCGCCGTCGCTCGCCATCGGCGCCGGCCTCGGGTCGGACATGAGCCTGCTGTTCCCCACCATCCCGGTCGGTGCGCTCGCCCTGCTCGGGATGGTGGCCTATCTCACCGGCGTGGTGCAGGCGCCGCTCACATCCTTCGTGATCGTCTTCGAGATGACCAACGACAATGCGCTGGTGCTGCCGCTCATGGCAGTTGCTCTGATCGCCCAGTTCACCTCGAAGCTTGTCCTTCCGGAAGGACTTTATCACGCCCTCGCCAGGAAGTATCTGGTCAACCAGAACACCTGAGTCCGGTGCTTCCCGGCTCATGCTTGATTTTCGCGGTGAGGAGGTTCATATCCCGCTGTCTTTCAACCCCCGAAGGAGTCACATGGCCAAGGAAGAACTGCTCGAATTCGAAGGCACCGTCACCGAACTTCTCCCCAACGCGACGTTCCGCGTGAAGCTCGACAACAACCATGAGATCATCGCCCACACCGCCGGCAAGATG
>JAGRLX010000069.1:0-6123 GCA_020441605.1 Alphaproteobacteria bacterium | reverse complement strand
CAAGAACCGCATCCGTGTCCTCGCAGGCGACCGCGTGATGGTCGAAATGACGCCCTACGATCTGACCAAGGGCCGTATCAATTACCGCTTCAAGTAGCCGGCATGGCCACCAGCCCCGTCAAGCTTGTGCTCGCCAGCGCATCGCCGCGCCGGGTCCAGTTGCTTGAGCGCGTCGGGCTTGTTCCCGATCTGCTGAATCCCGCCGACATTGACGAAACGCCGCGCAAGCGGGAGACGCCGCGCGCCCTTTCGGCGCGCCTGGCCGGCGAGAAGGCGGCCCGGGCCATCGACATGCCGATGGTGAAAGCCCTCGGTGCCAATGTCTTTCTCCTGGCAGCCGATACCGTCGTCGGCCTCGGCCGGCGCATTCTGCCCAAGGCCGAAACCATCGATGAAGCCCGCGACTGCCTGTCGCTGCTGTCCGGCCGCTCCCACTGGGTCTATTCGACCGTCTCGCTGATCGCGCCGGGAAACAAGACGTCGTCGCGCTGCGTCGAGACCAAGGTGCGGTTCAAGCGCCTGTCGCGCGAGGATATCGACTCCTACCTCGCCTCCAACGAATGGCGCGGCAAGGCCGGCGCCTATGCCATCCAGGGCCGCGCCGAAGCCTTTGTACGCAACCTGTCGGGCTCCCATTCCGCCGTCATCGGTCTGCCCCTCTACGAAACCGTCTACCTTCTTCAGGGGGCCGGTTTCCCCGTCTATCATAGCTGGATGACCAGGCCCTCCTCCGGCGATCCATGACCGAGCCAGTCCGCCTGCGGCTAAGGCGGCCGTGCCCGCTCTGCGGCAAACCCTCCCAACAGAAATACCATCCCTTTTGCTCCAGCCGCTGCGCCCAGGTCGATCTCAACCGCTGGCTTGGCGGCACCTATGCAATCCCCGCTAGCGAGCAGGACGACAACGAAATACAGGATCAGACTGGCCGCCCGTTCACCGATCAAGGGAATTAAGTCAGTACACCGGACATGCAAGCCGCCGCTCTTGCGGATTGCTAGGTTACCGGCGGATCGCCCAGCAGGTCCCGCGCCGATTTCACATGCTCGAGCGCCCATTTGAGCCGGTCCTTGTCGTTCGGCGTAACATCCTTGGGATCGACGCGGCTCGACGGCGGCTTGCCCCGCGCGATATCGGCGAGCTGCTGGTTGAGGATTATACCCAGGATGATCTTGTGGGACTCGAGCACCTGTTCGACCTGGCGCTGGGGAATGCCCGCCACACCGCGCAGGGCTTCCAGCCGGGCCGCCGTCGCGCGATCCGCGATGCGATGCTTCAGGGCCAGCACCCGTGCCGCGGCAAAGACCGGCATGATGCCGCCGCGCTTCAGGTCCATCCGCCCGTCCTCCTCGACCTTTAACCGGCCGAACCATCCCAATGGTGGTTCGGACGCCGCCGCGTTCATGGTCATCAGTTTCAGGAAGTTGGTTGATTTCGACGCCGCCTCGATGGCGTCCCGGCGCAGTGAATCGGCCAGGGCATGGTCACCATGAACCGGAAGCGCATCGAAGAAGATATCCGAATTCAGGATGTCCTGCGGGTTGGAGCGCGTGAGCCATGATGACACATGCCGGCGCCACTCGGCGCTGGACTTGCGCCACTCGGCGTTCTTGGCCATGACGCCGCCCTTGCAGAAAGGCACGCCCACCTCGTCGAGGATGGCGTTCATCCGGCCGGCCATGGCCGCCAGCCACTCCTCGCCCTCGCCCTCGTAGATCAATGCATTGTCCTGGTCCATGGCCAGCAGGCTTTCGCCGCGGCCGCCGGAGCCCAGCACCATCACCGCATAGCGCAGCCCGGCGGGCCGATGTTCGGCCATCTCGCGCTCGGCAATTTCAGCCGCCCGTGCGGTAAGGCTGCAGACTTCGCCGGAAATGATCGCGGCGACATCGCGCGGGTCCACCTCCTCGGCCACCAGTGAGCGCGCTGCATCCGCAAGCTTCTTCCACACCGCTGCAAGCGCGTTGACCCCGGCCGCCTCGTCCATGGCGTCGGTCAGGGCGATGGCGTCGTCGGCCCGCTGGCGCAACAGATCGCGCTGGGTGAGCGCGCCGACCAGCTTGCCCTCGGCATCGGCCACGCCCAGATGCCGGTAGCGCTTGCGCCGCATGCGCCCGAAGGCCGAATAGAGGAAATCCTCGCTGCTCACCGTGGTCAACGGAAATGTCGCGACGGATTGCACCGGCTGCTGCAAGGCGTGGAGCGGATCGGCGGCGATCGCCCGCAGGATGTCGCGCTCGGTGATGATTCCGTATGGGGCATCGGGACGGGCGGGTGGCACGAATAGCGAACTGATCTTCTTCTCGACGATACTATCCAGCGCCTGGTGCAGCGTCGCGTGCCCGTCCACGGTGAGCGGTGGCGACGACATGACGTCCTTGACCCGGTGCCGGTAGGGATAGCTGTCAACCCGGGCCAGCGCGCCGGCCGCCGGCTGCTCGCTCACCACATCATGCCAACCGGCAGGAGCCTCATCGGCCGGCGGCCGCCGCCGGCGGCAGGCTTCCTCGGCCTCGGCCAGGGTGCGAATGCCCTTGTCGCGCAACCGGGGAAGCAGGGCGACGAAGATCTCGCCCGTCACCACCGCATCGCCCACCGCCGTGTGGCGGTCGCGCACATCGACGCCAAGCCAGGCGGCAACCTTGTCCAGCGAGAAATCCGGCAGCGGCGGGTTGATGATCCGCACCAGGTCGCGGATATCCAGCGACCGTGGCGCTTTCCATGGCAGGCCTGCGCGCTCGTGTTCGGCTTTCAGCACGGCGAGATCGAAGCCGAGCGAATAGCCCAGCACCACCGCATCTCCGGCGAAATCGAGATAGGACTTGTAGGCCGCCTCGAAGCCGGGAGCGTCTTTCACCATCTCGTCGGAAATCCCGTGAATGATGCGCGATTGCTCCGGGATCGCTTCGCCCGGGTTGACATAGGTGCTGAAGCTTGCGTCCCGCTCCATCCGGCCATCGATCATTGGCGCCACCCCGATTTCGACGATCCGCGCTGTCTTGACGTCGAGCGATGTCGTCTCGGTATCCATCACGGCGGCGCTGAGCACCCGGAGCGGCTGGCTTGAATCGGCTGTCTTCCTGGTCTTGAGCATGGTTGTGCGAGGCCTCCTGGTAGCTTGGCTAGCAGCCTTCGCGGCCGGTGGAATTGATATGAATCAGCCTGCGCCCTCCGAATGCCACCGTGACGCGAAGGCGTCGGCATCGACCCGATTGCGCAAGTCATCGCGGATCGCGATCCACTCGAAGCGGATGGAATTCTCCACGATTTCCGCGTCGTGCCGCTTCAATTCGGGGGCAATGGGCGCCCATTTCACCAGGGCGGCGGTGCTGCGCGTAAAGTTTTCCGCCTGGCGCGCACTGACCAGCCAGTCGGTATCCTTGAGCCTGAGCGCGAAGGCCTCGATCGCCTCCTGGGTCCACGTATCGCTCGGCGCATGCTCGAGGTTCGCCGCGATCGCCTCCCGGAAGCAGGTCAATGCCAGACTGTCGCGCTGGTCGTTGCTCACCCGGCTCCCGGCGGTCGCCTCGGCCACGGCGAAGATCGCCAGATCCGACAGGCAGGCCG
Source organism: Alphaproteobacteria bacterium (assembly GCA_020441605.1). The sequence continues at coordinate 2,559 of JAGRLX010000069.1, read as the reverse complement.
CGAAGATGTGCATCTTGGCGATATTCATCGACTGCACGAAGTTCTTGTCCTGGAACATGATGGGATATTGCAGGCCCATGCGGGTCTGAATGTAGCCATACATCGTCTTCTGGGCCACGAAGGCCGCACGCGTCCGGATGAAGCGGGACAAGGCCGCCACGCTGTCCACAGGTCCTTCGGGCGTCCTGCGCTTGAGGAAACCGAAGGTCTGGAGCGCTTCGAGAATGCTTTTGGCGAATGCTTTCATGACGGCAGAAAGCTAGCCACACCGTCTCCCCGCGGCAAGCCGCGATTGAGGGAAGAACACCCTGAAACCCCTACAATACTACTATTGTTGTGTTTCAAATCGAGAGCCGGGCGGGCAATGTCCCATACTGGGGGGCACGCATCATGCGGGTCTTTCTGCGAATTGGGAGGATCAACCTTATGTCTTCAGACACCAAGGCGCGTATGGCTCAACACTGGGCAAAGACCAAAAGCCTGACCATTGTGGTTCTGGTCCTTTGGGCAATCTTTGCGATCGTGGTGCCATATTTTGCTGCGCCGCTTAACTCTATGTCATTCCTCGGCTTTCCACTTGGCTACTGGTTCTGTGTCCAGGGATCGCTGATCATCTTCGCCGCACTGATCTGGTTCCAGAACTGGCGCCAGGATGCAATCGACGACGAATTCGGCGTCGGCGAATAAGGGACCCAGAACATGGCAAACGCTTCTGCAAAATCGGGCAGCTTTACCGACAATCTTGGTAAGGTCTACGCCCTCTACACCGTGGGCTTTCTCGTATTCTTCGCGCTGATGGCCCTGCTCGAGAAGATGGGTGCCGGCGCCGAGACCATCGGCATCGGCTTCCTGCTCTTCACCGTGGCGATCTATGCCCTCATCGGCTACCTGTCACGCACCACGCAGGTCGAAGCCTATTACGTGGCCGGACGTGAAGTGCCGGCCCTCTACAACGGCATGGCGACCGCCGCCGACTGGATGTCAGGTGCATCCTTCGTGGCCCTTGCTGGCGGCGTCTATTTCGGCGGCTATCCCTATCTGGGCTTCATCGTCGGCTGGACTGGCGGCTACGTGCTGGTGAACTCGCTGATGGCACCCTATCTGCGCAAGTTCGGCTGCTACACGGTGCCGGATTTCATCGGCACCCGCTACGGCGGCAACCTCGCCCGCTTCGTAGCCGTTGTTGTCCTCGTGGTGGCATCCTTCACCTATGTGACGGCGCAGATCAGCGCCACCGGCACGATCGCCGCCCAGACCCTCGGCATGCCATTCGAATACGGCGTGTGGCTGGGTCTACTCGGCATCTTCATCTGCTCGATGCTGGGCGGTATGCGCGGTGTGACCTGGACCCAGGTGGCCCAGTACATCGTGCTGATCTTTGCCTACCTGCTGCCGATCATCTGGATGTCCAACAAGCTGGGTTACGGACTCATCCCGCATTTCTCTTACGGCTCGGGCATCGCCCGCATCGCCGAACTGGAAGCGCAGTATGGCCTGCAGCCGGCTGCCGAGGCCATCGCTGGCGTATCGGTGCTCACCAAGCCGCAGAACGCGCCGTCGGGTGCGGGCTGGGGCATGATCTCGCTCGCCATCTGCATGATGGCCGGCACGGCCTCGCTGCCGCACATCCTGATGCGCTACTTCACCACCCCGTCGGTGCGTTCTGCCCGCCGCTCGGTGGGCTGGTCGCTCGTCTTCATCCTGCTGCTCTATCTCTCGGCGCCCACGCTCGCGACGCTGACCAAGCTCAACCTGCTCGATCCGAGCCTCCCGACGGCCATCATCGGCAAGCCGTTTGCTGACGTCGCCAACCTGGAGTGGATCAAGCACTGGGCCTCGGTGGGCATGGTGGCAGTTGCCGACCAGAATAGCGACGGCATCCTGCAGCTCAACGAGTTCTTCATGAAGCCGGACATCGTCGTGCTGGCGACCCCGGAGATCGCGGGCCTTCCCTACGTGATCTCGGGCCTCGTGGCTGCTGGCGGTCTCGCCGCTGCCATGTCAACGGCTGACGGGCTGTTGCTCGCCATTGCCAACGCGTTGTCGCATGATCTCTACTACAAGATCATCGACCCGTCGGCCTCCACCAAGAAGCGCCTGGTCGTCGCCCGTGTCCTGCTGATCTTCATCGGCGCCGGCGCGGCCATCGTCGCGGCCATGAAGCTCACCGGCATTCTGGGCGCGGTGGCCTGGGCCTTCGACTTCGCCTGCTCCGGCCTGTTCTTCCCGCTGGTGCTTGGCGTGTGGTGGAAGCGGGCCAACGCGGCGGGGGCCATCGCCGGCATGCTTGCGGGCTTCATCGGTGGATCGTGGTACCTCTATATGGTCTACAACAAGCTGATGGATCCGTGGTTCGGCATCGACGACATCCGCTTCGGCATCATCGGTATGCCGTTGAGCCTGATTGCCATGGTGATCGTCAGCCTGCTGACGCCGGCACCGAGCAAGGAAGTCCAGGACATGGTCGACGAAGTGCGTGTCCCCTCGGGTGGCACCGTCCTCGGCGAAGTCCATTGATTTCCACCAATTGACCTGCGAAAACGGGGGCGATCGTGAGGC
>JAGRLX010000068.1 GCA_020441605.1 Alphaproteobacteria bacterium | reverse complement strand
GCGCCTGCAAAGGTCTCCGTGGCCGTGCGGCTGCCGCCATCGCTGGTTGCCACCGCCACATCATAGCGGCCGGGCGCAAGATCCTGTGGCAACAGCAATGTCCAATGTCCGGCCCCGTCTGATGTCAGGGTATCGCCGGTCCCGAGCGTGGCGGCGATGCCGGCCGCCGGGATCGAGACCGCCAGTGTTGTCGCCTCGCCTTCGTCCCAGCCGCCGCGCAAGTCCTTCGGCAAGCCTTCGCCCGAGTAATAGAGAACAGTCGGTGGGGTGATTGGCGGTAGCGGTTCCCTGACCAGAACTTCGAATCGGGTCTGGTCACGCGCTACCCGTCCGCGGGAGTCGGTGGCGATGACTTCGACATCATAGCTCCCTGGCGGCATTGGTGATGCCACACGCAGGGCCCATGCTCCGGCCGCCGATGTAAGGTCGCCGTCGGTTCCGAGCCTGGCCGTCCAGCCAAGGACGGGTACCGCAATCGACAGGCTGCTGGCGTTCTCCCAGTCCCATGTGCCGGAAATTCGCTCCGGACTGCCCTCGCCTGCGTAGAAGGCAACGGTCGGCGATGCCGGTCCCCTGGCATCGATCACCAGTTCACCGACCGTTGAATCGGTCAGGACCTCGCCCTTGGCATCGCGGCTTTCGACCACCACGTCATAAACGCCGTCCGCCAGCGGAGCCGGCAAGGACAAGGACCAGTTGCCGATCCCATCGCTGGCGAGGGCCGCGTCGCGGCCCAGCTCGTAGCGCTGGCCGGCGACGGCCACGGCAAGCGCGGTGGCAGCGATTTCCGACCATGTCCCCCGAACCACGGGCCGCGCCATCGTCTCCACCGCCGGAACGACGCTTGGCGCGGTCATTTCCGGCGGTGGAGGCGGTGGCGGAGCGGCAATGACAATTTCATTCCGGGTCGAATCGGCGGCCACATTGCCGAGGCGGTCGGCAACCTCGATCGCGAGATCATAAGCTCCGGGGGCCAGTTTCACGTCCGGCGCGAACCGCCAGTTGCCTTTGCCGTCGGAGGATAAGGCTCCGTCCTTCCCGAGCGTCCAGATCCTGTCGGCCAGTTTCGCCACCAGGGATATGGCATCACCCTCGGGCCAGGTTCCACCAACGGTGATGCCCTCGCCTTCGATCACAACCGGCCCCACCACGGGCGTGGCCGGCGGTTGGGTATCCACGAGGAGCCGTCCGGGCGTGGCGGTCCTGGCGACCCTGCCGCGCTCGTCCTGCACCTCGACAGACAGATCGAAGGTGCCGTCGGCCAATGGTGTCGACGGCGTCAACGTCCAGTCGTCTCCAGAGGCCACAAGCTCTCCTGCCTTACCGAGGACGAAAGCGGTGGTGCCGATGGATACCGCCAGGTCCCTGGCGACGGTCGAGGGCCAGGTCCCGCGAATAACCGGGGTGGATGACGCACTTTCGACCGATTCGACGGTCGGCAGGCCCAAGTCCGGCGGCGGAGGCAGAATAACAATGTCATCGGTGGCGGAGTCGCGGGACACCTTGCCTTCGGCATCGGCCGTCTCGACAACCAGGTCATAGGTTCCGGGCTCCAGATCGAGCCCGGGCGTGAGGCTCCAGTGGCCCTGGCCGTCACTGGTCAGGGCCTCGCCCTCGCCCAGGCTCCAGGTCTTGTCCGCCAAACGCGCCTTCAGCGATACGGCGTGGCCCTCGTGCCAGGTCCCTTTTACCTGCAGGCCGCTCGCCTCGGCGGTCACCTTGTCCACGGTTGGCTGCCGCAGTTCCACTTTCGGGGGTGGCGGAACCACCCGGATGATGCCCTCGACCCGTCTCACGCCATATGTTGCGGCGACTGCTGCAACGGCGGCATCCGCAGCCTCGTCGTTCGGGGCTTCCCCCGTCAACCGCGCATCACGCCCGTCGAAGGTCAGCTTGGCCCAGTCTGCTTTCGCCGCGAACAGGCTGTTCTGCGCCCGCACGGCGACGTCCTCCAGTACGGCGCTGCCATTGAGAACGAGGGCCGCAAGGAAGGGCAAGATCGCGACCGGCGCATAGAGCAACCATTTCCTGGGTCTGAAAGTCATCTGCGGCACCCCCCAAAGCTGATCGACATCGTCAAGATTTCTCTCTCTTGGCAGATCAAAGTGATTCCCGCATCCGGCATGCTCACGACAAACGCTAGTGCTCTCCCGGGCTTGCCGGATTTTGGGCACATTCTTCCCCGACCTTGCTCAAGCCTGCCTCCGCAGCTCACCTTAACCATTTTTTAACGCATTGAATTAGAAGCGTAAATCAATTCTTTACAGAGCGGCGGCGGAACTGTGGCAATTGCGTCACATGTGGCGAAATTCTGGCTCCACACGCCGGATCGCCGTTGACCTTCCGGGGGATTGGGGCGACAACAGCACCGTGCTCGATCGACTCGTGCATTGCCTTCCAGCACCGTTTGCAGGGGATGGGGGGGCTACTCAACTCCAGAGATTGGGAGACTATAAATGAAGACAATCAAGTTGGCGCTCCTCGGTGGTGCAGCTCTCGCTGTGATGGCCGCCGGCGCCCAGGCCGATGATCTTTCGGATCTCAAGGCCCAGATCGAATCGCTGAACGCGCGCGTTGCCCAGATGGAAGCTGCTCCGGCGGTTCCGGCTGGCTACCAGCTGTTGACGGTTTCCGAAGGTTCGCAGCCGGTGATCCCGGGCCTCGACGTGCTCCGCAAGGACGCGCTGGCCATGGGCAACAAGGCGACCGTGATCGGCATCCTGCCGACCGCCGACGCTCCGGCTTCCACTGAGATCACCTGGTCGGGCTATGCCCGCGCCGCGGTTGTCTATCAGGACTGGAACAGCAAGTGGTATGACCAGGTCGGCAACCACATCGTCACCTTCGAAGACGACGGCATCGACGTGTACGCCCGCGGCCAGATCAAGGTCACCGGCAAGACCGACACCGCTGTCGGTGAAGTCGGCGCGACCATCGAAATGCGCGGCAACCTCCAGGGCCATCGTGGCGCGTATGACCGCGTCTACATCGAGCAGGCTTGGGGCTGGTGGGCAATGACCCCGGAACTGACCCTCGGCGGCGGTTTCGCCGGTTCGCTCGCGAACGTCGGCTACGGCTATGACGGCGCCTGCAACTGCTACTACACCGACAATGCTGACGTCGCCTTCAACCCCGGCGACACGTCGCAGATGCGCCTGACCTATGGTTCGGGTCCGTTCGAAATTGCCATGGCTCTTGAAGATGCCGGCAATTCTTCGGCCTCGGGCAGCGACCTGGGCGTCACCGGCCGTATCAAGTGGTCGGGCGACACGCTCAACGGCTCGATCAACGGCGGTTACTGGAACGGCACGAACGGCATCGACGATGCCTATCAGATCGGTGCTGGCGTCGGCTTCGCGCTCGGCGACATGGCTTCGATCAGCATCGGTGCTGCCGCTGGTCACACCCACTTCCCGCTCACCGCTGTGGGCTGGCCGGTGGGCTGCGCCAACCCGGCTCTCTGCGGCTCGGGTGAAGGCGCCAACTGGTGGGGCGCTTCTATCCTCGGCAGCGTCAACCTGAGCGACTCGGTGCATGCTGAGTTGGCCTATGGCTACAAGCGCTACGGCAATGACAACACCGGCGTCGTGAACGTTGGTATCGTCGACAGCATGACCAACCATGCCATCCTGGGCGGCATCTACTACGATCCGGTCTCCCAGCTGACCATCGGTCTGGAAGGCGAGTGGACCCGTCAGACCCGCAACTTCGTGCCGACGATCGTCGAAGGCAAGAACAAGTCGAACCTTGTGACCCTCGACCTCGTGACGGTCTTCCGCTTCTAATTCGAAGCAGAGTGATCTAGGGACGGCCCGCTTCGGCGGGCCGTTTTCTTTTTGTGGAGCCGGTCATGCAATCGGTCACAGGCCTTGCTGTTGCCGACATTCATCCGTAAATGCTTCGGCACATGAAACTGATGTGTTCTGACATGCGGAATATCTTCATCGGCTGTGTCGCGCTGGTTCTGGCGGGTTGCACCGCCAATCAGGAGGTCGACCTCGAAAGCCGCGATTTCATGGTGCAGCAGAATGCGGTTCCCGCTTCTACCGGCGTGGAAAGCACCGAGCATATGGCCCGGCTTCTGAAGCTCTCCGGCCCCACCTATGTCACCCTCGTGGTGTCTGATGGCGAGAAACAGACGACATCGAGCCGTCCCAGCGAGAATCGCGCCATCCCGGTGACATCGGGCAGCGGATTCCTGGTCGATTCCGGCGGCTATGTGATGACCGCCGCCCATGTCGCGGTGCGCAAGGGGAATACCGTGTCGGCAAGGGCGGCCAATGGCCGAATCTATTCGGGACAAGTCGTCGACATCCTTCCCAGCAATGACATGGCACTGATCAAGTTGCGCGGCTTCTCCGGAAAGGCGACATCGCCGGCGCCGAGCCAATGCGTGCCACGGGGGAGCATGGTCTATTCGCTTGGCAAGCCCCATGCCGAAGGCGACACGGCACGCGTCGGACGACTTGAATCGATGCATTATGGCCGCGCGGTCAGTTATGGAAAATATGGCTATCCCGATGCCATGGTCCTGAAGATGAGCACCCATCGCGGCGAGTCGGGTGGTCCGGTGTTCAACGATTCGGGCGAACTTGTCGGCATGGTGGTGAGCACGCTCACCGATGCCAATGGCAATCTGATCAATCTCGCCCACGCGATTCCGTCGGCCAGCCTGGCGCAATTCCTCTGCCGCAACATCAGTTGCGGCGGCGCGTGGGCCAGCCTCGCCCAGACGACTACCGATAGCTGTCCTGCGATCTGACCGCGCGGCTCCGCGGAACGTCAGGGAATGAGCACCGTTGTCCCGGTTGTCCGGCGCGCTTCCAGGTCTTCGTGAGCCTTTACCGCCTCCGCCAGTGGATAGCGCTGGTTGACCGGGATCGACACCCTGCCGCTGACCACCATGTCGATCAGATCCTCGGCGGTGGCACGCAGATCATCATCGGTGGCCGTGTAGCTACCCAGCGTCGGCCGCGTTACGTAGAGCGATCCCTTGGCCGATAGCAGGCCGAGATCGAGGGCCTTCACCGGGCCTGAGGCATTGCCGAAACTGACCAGAAGCCCTCGTGGGCGGAGGCAGTCGAGCGAGGTCATGAGTGTCGCCTGGCCGACGCCGTCATAGACGACTGGCACCCCCTTCCCGCCCGTGATCTCCTTCACCCGCGCCACAACGTCTTCGCTTGAATAGTTGATGACGTGACTGCAGCCATGGGCCTCGGCAATGGCCACCTTTTCGGCGGAGCCGACCGTCCCGATCACCGTCACGCCCAGGGCCTTCGCCCATTGCCCGAGAATAAGCCCCACGCCGCCGGCCGCGGCATGGAGGAGAATGGTCTCGCCGGCTGACAGCTTGTAGGTTTCGCGCACCAGATAGCGCACGGTCATGCCCTTGAGCATCATGCCGGCCGCGGTCTCATCGGAGATTGCCGCCGGTATTTTGGACACGCGATTTGCCGGAAGGTTGCGCAATTCGGCATAGGCCCCGATGGGGCCCGTTCCATAGGCGATGCGGTCACCCGGTGTTAGATGGGTCACCCCGGCCCCGATCTCCTCAACGACACCGGCCGCCTCAAGGCCGATACCGCTTGGCAGCGGAAGCGGATAGAGGCCCGACCGGTGGTAGGTATCGATATAGTTCAGGCCGATCGCCGTCTGGCGGACGCGAATCTGCCCTGGGCCAGGCTTTGGCACCTCGACGTCGACGAGCCGCATGACTGAGGGTCCGCCCGTTTCGTTGATCCTGATCGCTTTCATGCTTGCACCCATTCTCTGCACCCGGCATCTTGCCGACATTTCGCGCGCATACCCTAGGTGCCCCAACATGTCCTATGCCGTCAATCCCGCTATTCACCGGATCGAGGCGCCGCCGATCATGGAGGCTCAGACATGGATCCGGTCAGGATTGCGCAATCGCACCCTGCTCAATCTTTGCCAGGCTGTGCCGAAATATCCCCCGGCGGAAGAGCTTCAGGACGAGGTGGCACGGGTGGCCAAGGACCCGGGCGTCGGCCTCTATACCGACATCTTCGGCCTGCCCGAGTTGCGCGGCGCCATCGCCGCCCACATGGCAGCGGACTACCGGGGCGCCATCGGCGCCGATGAGGTCTGCGTCACCGCCGGCTGCAACCAGGCCTTCTCGGCCACGATCATGGCGCTGGCCAAGGCCGGCGACAATGTGATCGTGCCGGTTCCCTATTTCTTCAATCATACCATGTGGCTCGGTATGCTCGGGATTGAGGCGCGGTACATCCCGGCGCTCAGCGCCATCAGCCCGTGGCCCCGCGCCGAGGATGCCGAAAGCCTTATCGACCACAACACCCGGGCCATTGTCCTGTGCTCGCCCAACAACCCCACGGGCGCGATCTATCCAGCGCATGTGATCGGTGCCTTCCACGATCTTGCGGCGGCCAGGGGATTGGCCTTGGTCATCGACGAAACCTACAAGGATTTCCGCGACGACCCGGCGCCGCCCCACGGCGTCTTCACGTCCGCCAGGTGGCAGGAGACCTTCGTTCATCTCTACAGTTTTTCAAAGGTCTATTCGATGACGGGGTACCGGGTCGGATCGATCATCGCCGGCCGGGATTTCCTGGCCGAGATCGAGAAGATTCTGGATTGCATGCATATCTGCGCGCCCCATATCTCGCAGCGCGCCGCGCTGTTCGGGCTGTCAGCGCTCGATGGGTGGAAGCGCGAAAAGATCGCTCGGATCCAGGACTTGCTCACCGCACTGCGGACCGCCTTCCAGCGCCCGGACCTGCATTACGAACTGGTGAGTTCCGGGGCCCTCTTCGCCTATGTGAAGCATCCTTTTGCGGGTGAGACGGCAAAGCAGGTGGCAATGCGGCTGGCCGGGGATCATGATGTCCTGTGCCTGCCCGGTTCGATGTTCGGTCCGGGCCAGGACGACTATCTGCGGATCGCCTTCGCCAATGCCGAGCCAGCCGACATGGAGACCTTGACCGGTCGCTTGGTGGAAAGCCAGGGGTAGCGCAAAGGTTCCGGCGTACTCGCCTGATTATTCAGGAGCTTAATGACCGTCCTTCATGCAGCGCATCAGCGGCTTTGCAAGCATCCCCAGCTGTCCATCCGATGCAAAGGTCCGATCTAAATGGCCGCCATATCCAGCAGGATGGCCGGCTTCTCGATCATGTAGAAGCTCTGTTGACGGGCGAGAACGCCATCACGCAGCAGATCATTGATCGCCCTGCTTGCGTTTTCACGGGCCACACCCGCCATGCCAGCAATATCGCTCTGGGATACCCGGTATTTGAGCAGTACGCGACCGTCGGGTTGCTCCTCGCCCAGGCCGTCAGCCAGCGACGCGAAGGCCCGCGCCACGCGGCCGGCGACGGTGATCGTGCCCTGGGCGACGACCGCATCATTTGTGCCGCGCAGGCGTTGGGCGAGAATCCGCAGGGCCTGCCGGTAGATCAGCGGATTGGAATCGGCGAGGCGGAAAAAGCCCGACTTGGTGAGGTGCAACAAGCTGCATTCCCTCAGCGCAGATACGGTTGCCGAGCGGGGCTCATCATCGATCAGCGATAGTTCGCCGATCAGGGAGCCCGGCCCCAGAACGGCAAGAAGCCGCTCCTGTCCGTCCTTGGCGATGACAGCAGCCTTCACCACGCCCTTGCGCACGATGTAGCAACCATCCCCGGAGTCACCGGCGTGGAACAAAACCTCCCGGGTGGTCAAATCGACAGGCCGGGCGGTATTCAGGAAGGCGCGACGGACATGCCAAGGAGCACCGTCAAGGTACTTTCCAGCCCCATGCATTTGCTGCCTGAACTGCTTCAACACCGCTCATCTCCGAAATGTATGTGATGTATATCACAATCTCGTCGGGAGACTCACGCATCTGCCATCACAAGTCCGTGAGATGCGGCCGCCAGCAGCCCTCAATACGCGACACGCTTGTAATATCTCCTGACAGTCAACGGATGATTGCGCAACACGGCGAGATGCTCGGCCAGGCGCTGCAAGGCCGCGGCGAGGACGGCCGGAGCAACGAGCGCCCTGGTCCCTGCTGACAATCCCGGTAGATCGAACTCCGCAGTATCCACGACGAACAGCTTGTCCGTGTACTCCGCCGCGAAACGTCCCACCCTGTCGGCCTGTGGCCGACAGGCATCTTCACCCTTGAGCAGCAGCACGCTAACGCCCTCTTCCACCAGTTCCAGGGGACCATGGAAAAAATCGGCTGCGGGCACCGGGCGGGTGCGGATCCACTGCATCTCTTCGAGAATACACATGCCGAAATACCAGGCCTCGGCCCAGCAGTTGCCGGCCGCGGTGATCAGATGGTAAGGCTCGGCGCTCATCGCCTCGGCATGTGTTCTCGCCCTCGGGTCGAACTGATCCTTCACGCCGGCCAGCAGCGCGGGAAGATTTCGGAGCTCGGCCACCGTGGCGGCCCGGTCAGTACGCTTCCCGCACAAATCCAGCACCGAAAGGGCAATCAACAGCGATTGCACGTAGAATGACTCACACGACGTATCATCCTCGGCAAAATTCACGAAGGTGCATGATGCGCCCTTGGCGAGCGGGCTGTCGGCATGCCCGGTCAGGGCGATCACCTTGGCACCCTTGGCCTTGCAGGTATCCAGCAACGCGAGACTTTCCCTGGTGGTCCCGGACAAGGAGGGAATGACAACAATCGAGTGTGGCCCCAGACCGGCATGGCCGGCAGATGTCAGATCAGCCGCGGTCTCGAAAAAAACCGGCAGGCCGGCCTGCCGTTGCAGCATTTGGGCTGCCGGCTGCATCAGGATCGCCGCACCGCCCGACCCGGAGAAGAAGATGTTGTGCGCGCCGTTTTCCAGCAGGTCTCGCACGGCGGCATGAAGATCGTCAGCGAGGCCGACGGCGCCCGACTGGATCTTGAGATAGCGTCCACGGTCGAATTGGATCACGGCAATGGCTCCTGACGTTCTTGGATTGGTTACTGCTTGGCGGCCAGGCCTGTTCGGCCGCGTGGTTCAGGACTCCATGACCTCCTTGACCTTCTCGACCAATTGCTTCAGCGCGAAAGGCTTCGGCAGGAAGGCAAAGTCGGTCTGACCTTCCAGGTTCTTCTCGAAGGCGTCTTCGGCATAGCCCGACACGAAGATGACCTTGGTCCCGATACCGCGCTTTCTCAACTCACGGAGCATTGTCGGACCGTCCATCTCGGGCATCACCACGTCGGAGAGGATGAGTTCGAAGCCCTCGTCATCCTGCTCGATGGCCTTCAGGGCCTGCTCGCCGGAATCGGCCTCGACCACGGTATAGCCGCGCGATTTCAGGGCGCGGACCGCAAAGGCGCGCACTGCATCTTCGTCTTCCACCAGCAGGATGCGGCCCTTGCCCGTGTGGTCGGCCCGCTTGGGCGCGGCCGCCGGCGTGCCGGCGTTGGCAGGGATTGCGGCGGGCGCGGGATAATGCCGTGGCAAATAGATCCGGAATGTGGTGCCCTTTCCGACCGTCGAGTCGCAGAATATGAAGCCGCCGGTCTGTTTGATAATGCCGTAGACGGTGGCGAGGCCGAGGCCGGTTCCCTTGCCCACTTCCTTGGTCGAGAAGAAGGGCTCCCATATCTTGTTGAGGATTTCAGGCGGGATGCCGGAGCCCGTATCCTCCAGTTCGCAGGCGACATATTCGCCCGGTGCCATGAATTCCGGCGCGATGTTGAGGGATTCCGCCCGCGACACGTTATAGGTTCGGACCGTTAACGCCCCACCTTTGGGCATGGCATCGCGGGCATTCACGGCCAGGTTGATGATCACCTGCTCGAACTGATGGATGTCGACCATGACCAGGCCGAGGTCACGTCCATGGCTGATGCGGAGTTCGACCTTCTCGCCGAGTACCCGGCCAAGGAGATTGCCGAGATCGGCGAGGGCCTCGGTAAGGGAGTGAACCTTGGGCTGCAGGGTCTGCTTGCGGGAAAAGGCCAGAAGCTGGCGCACCAGGTTGGCAGCTCTATTGGCATTCTGCTTGATGTTCATGACATCGGCAAAGGCCGGATCAGTTGGACGCATTTTTGCCAGCAGCAGATCGGCAAAACCGATGATGGGTGTCAGCACATTGTTGAAGTCATGGGCGATGCCTGAAGCGAGCTGGCCCACGGCCTGCATTTTCTGACCCTGGGCCAGCTGGGCCTCCAACGCTTTGCTCTCGGTCTTGTCCACCGCGAAGACAACCGCCGTCGCATCGCCGTCGGCAAGCCGCGTGAGGGTCAACTGCACGGCGCGCGGCTTTTCACCGGCCATGGTCGCATCGACCACCTTGAGCGTGGCTTCGCTGCGCAAGGCTTCGGCGAGTCCTGCCTCCAGGGTCGGCTGATCGTCCTTGACAACGATGTCGCGCAGATTGGCGCCGCGCCTCACGCTGTCGCTCAGCGCCAGGAAGGCGGCATTGGCCATGCGCAGGATGCCAATGCCGTCGACCTCGGCAATTCCGATCGGGGCATTGTTGATGAAACGCGACAGGCGCGGCGCAGAGATCGCCGAATTGTTGTCGGCGGCCCCCACACTGTCGCGCGGCAGAGCGAGAGATCGGGACGGCAGGGGCTGACCTTCGGCATCGAAATCGATGCGATGCAGCAGATGGATGGGAAAGGCGCCGCCGTTCGCGGTCCGGAGATCGATATCGAAGGTCTCGGTCACGGTGGCCCCGGGTCTCGGCACCACGCCCCGCAGAAGCCTCACGCCATCGTCACCAACGATGTCGGCCAATTGAACCTGGCCGTTCTGCGATTGAGCGACATCAATGCCCAGCCACCCGGCGAGCGTGGCATTGAGATAGTCGATCTTGCCGGATGGCATGGTTGAAAAGAAGCCGGCCGGGGCATTGTCGAGATAGGTGATGATGAATTGCAGGCGGCTGAAGGCCTGTTCCTGCCGGGCACGATCGGCGCTGATGTCCTGAAGCCGCCAGATGCGATGGCTCTTGCGCCCCGGCCCCTTCGTCGGGGTGACCGAGAGCCTGAGCCAGACCGGCTGATCCGGCTTGGCTCCGGGCGCCGACGATCCGGCCGGCAGTCTCAAGTCGCGTTCCTCGGAGCGCCCTTCCTGTACGGCCTGCGCCAACTGATAGACGGGTGTCGCAAACTCGGGATAGCCGGCATACATCACGTCCATGCCGAGAAGCCGGCCGACACCGGCTTCCGAAGCGAGCTTCACAAAAGGGCCATTGGCATAAACAGCGCGGCCTTTGGCGTCGGTCACCACCATGGGGTCGCCGATCGCGTCCACCACCGAGTCGAAAAATTCGCGTTCACGGGCGGACCGGCCGATCTGGATGAAACCGGACAGAAGGCCGAAAAGCGAGAAAAGACCGACCAGGGACAACAGGGCGGCGGCGATCAGCAACCATGGTGTGGCCGCTGTCTTCATCATCCAGGTAACCGCTATCACTGGAATTGCCAGCAGGGCAGCCAGCAGCAAGACGAAGCCAATACGGCCCCGCTGGCTGCCGAATGCGCCCGGCCCCGCCAAGTCGGCTCTGGCCGGCAAAGACTGGTCTTTCATAAGAACCCACCCCGAATCATATGCAGTATAGGCGATTTGGCTTGGGCCGGTATTCGCTAACCAGGGTTTCGGGGAGGCGCTTTACAATTCCTTGGCGAAACGTCAAACTGCGGCATTGGGGGTATATCTGCACCTTCTCACAGGAGTTTGCCCATGTTCCGCAAGACCGCCCTGGCCCTGGCTGCCCTTCTCGCTTTGTCGTTCGCCGAGACTGCCCCGGCACGCGCCGACGTCGATATCAACATCGATCTCGGTTTTGGTGGCTTCTACGGCCGCAACATCTCGTGCCGACAAGGATTCCGCATCGTCGACCGCCGTTTCTACCGGGTCCGCGTGGTTGAATGCAGTGGCAGGACCTATCGTTACATCGGTTGGCGCCGGGGACATCGCTACCTGATCCACGTCAGTGCCTACAGCGGCCGCATCGTGCAGGTCCGGCGCTACTAGGCTGCCAGGGCGAGGCATCCCGGCATGAGGCATCGATAACATGGATTTCATCAACCAGAACCTTTCGGTCCTCATCGCCGCAGCGGTCGGCCTGGCGGCACTCATAATAGCGCTCATGGTGTGGCGTACCTTCAGTCCCCGGGTCAGGGGGCGCAGGGGACAACGCATAGGAATCAGCGAATACCATGAGTTGGACAAGCTCAGACGGCTTGTCCTGGTCCGCCGGGACAATGTCGAGCATCTGATCATGATCGGCGGTCCGCAGGACCTTGTGATCGAGTCGGGCATCGGCATTCCCGGCCAGGCGTCATCCTATGCGCCACCGCCCTTGAACTCTGCAACGGAGGATGACGAGCCGCGACCTGTGCCGGTTCGACCGGCGCCGCGGCCGCCGGTCTTCGGCGACCGTCGGCCACCACCTTTGCGAGCAGCAGACCCGCCGCTCGCCATGCCACGGCCGCGAGACGGCGACTCCTGACAAAAAAGCCCGGCTTTCGCCGGGCTTTGCCAGTTTCCGTTCGGAATTGTCAGACGCTTGGCTGACCCCGTTCGGCCATGAAACGGTCGAACTCGTCCTGATCCTTGGCGCGGCGCAATTTTTCGACGAACTCACGGAAGGCCTTCTGCTCTTCCTCGAGCTTGCGGCGCTCCTCGTCGAGCCGCCGCAATTGTTCACGGCGATAATCGTCGAAGGCGGCATTGCCCGAAGACCCAAATCCGTGGGCGGCCTTGCCCGACCAAGCCGAAAGATCGGGCTTCTTCAAGCCGGCCCAGGGCGCTGCCACGTCGGCGCTGCCGCGCCACATTTCGCCATTCTTCCACTTGAGGAAAAGCGCCAGCAGACCAAGCGGCCAGAACACCACGAAACCCGCCACCATTGCGGCAATTTCCCAGAACGACCAACGGGCCTTCAGGCCGCCGCTGCAGCGATGGCTGCGATGGCTCTCGCCCATTTGCTCAAAGCCAGCCGAAGCCGAATGTGTCATCTTTCCCTCTCCTTCGTTGGGTTGACCCTCATCACATAGGAAGCCGCGTCCCCGCTTCAATGAAAATCCGAATGGGCTCCGGCGATTTTGCCAGGTTGCGATTCTGTCCGAGATTGCTTAACCCTGCGCTTGAAAAGCGATGTGAGGCTTCCCATGACCAGACACAAGATTGCAATGCTCACGGCCGGCGGGCTGGCACCCTGCCTGTCCTCGGCAGTTGGCGGCCTGATCGAGCGCTATTCCGAGGTGCTGCCCGACGCGCCAATGATCGGCTATCTTTCGGGCTATAAGGGGCTGCTTCAGGGAAATTCGATTGCGGTCACGCCGGAGGTACGCCGCCGGGCCCATGTGCTCCACGCGCATGGCGGAACTCCACTGGGCAATAGCCGCGTGAAGCTCACCAATGTGGCGGATTGCGTAAAGCGTGGATTGGTGAAGGCCGGAGAGGAGCCGCTCAAGGTGGCGGCCAGCCAGTTGGTCAAGGACGGCGTCACCATCCTCCACACCATCGGTGGTGATGACACGAACACCACCGCGGCCGATCTCGCAACCTACCTTGCGGCAAACAATTATCAGCTCACTGTGGTGGGCCTCCCCAAGACGATCGACAACGACGTCATTCCCATCCGCCAGACGCTCGGCGCCTCGACTGCCGCCGAACAGGGCGCGCGCTTCTTCGAGAACATCGTCAACGAGCAATCGACGTCCTCTCGGCAGTTGGTCATCCACGAAGTCATGGGTCGTCATTGCGGCTGGCTGACCGCGGCCACGGCACGGGCCTGGCGCCAGCGCTTGGACGACCTGGAGTTCCTCCCGGAGTTCAACCTCTCACGCCGCCACAAGGACATCGACGCTGTCTATGTTCCGGAAGTGCCGATCGACATCGACGCCGAGGCGCGTCGGCTCAAGGCGGTGATGGACAGCAAGGACTCGGTCAACATCTTCGTCAGCGAGGGCGCCTGCGTGAAGGAGATCGTCGCCGAACTGGAGGCCCGTGGCGAGACCGTCGACAGGGATGCCTTCGGTCACGTGAAGCTCGACCAGGTGAAGGTTGGCGACTGGTTCGGCAAGCAATTCGGCAAGAAGATCGCGGCTGACAAGACCCTGGTACAGAAGTCAGGCTATTTTTCCCGATCGGCCGCCGCCAATGGGGCCGACCTCGATCTCATCCGCTCCATGGTGCATGTCGCCGTCGATTCGGCGCTCGCAGGCGTCTCCGGCGTCATCGGCCATGATGAAGAAAAAGGTGACGTCCTGCGGGCCATCGAATTTTCGCGGATCAAGGGTGGCAAGCACTTCGATCCTGAAACACCCTGGTTCCGCGCCATGCTGAAGGACATCGGCCAGGCCTGAGGGAAAGCCCCGGGCGCCGCAGGTCAGACAGCGCGACAACCGTTTCGCTCTGCTGCCGGGTCATGCGCCGTCGCGCCGGGTTAGCCCGGCCACTGCCATTTCAATGATGCCCGCGAAGCCGCCGAGTTGTTCCACGATATGAACCTTCGGATCGCCCAGTTCGGCGACGGCCCCGCGCACATCCTCGGTCGCATGCATGCCGCCGCCGGCGAACAGCCCGAGGACGATGGTCGGACGCGGACAAGCCATGAGCTGGTCGGCAAAAAACGGCTTCTCTTCCAGATAGGATACGACCACATCCCGGAACAGGTTCTCAGCCGCCATGCGGTCCCGCAGGTCCCGCGCCATCTCGGCGGAATGAGGCGAGTTTTCCGAGCCATGGGCCACCAGCAGCAATGTCGTTGCGTTGGTCTGAAGCCCTGCATTCGCCGCAACGGCAAGTGACGCCTGGATCAGAAGGCCAGGCAGTTCGGGAAGCAGCCCCAGCGGGGTCTCGATGGTCACGTGGTGGCCGAGCGCGTCGATCCCGTCGCGGATTCCAAGCCGGTTGGGGATCGCCTCACGCACATAGTAGCCGTCACTCATGAACAGCGGGAACAGGCGGATGCGCTCGGACGAGATATGGGCCGCCACCTCCTCGATGGATGGCTGCGCCTTCATGTATCCGACCACCACTTCATCGTAGCGCTTCGACAGCCTCACCCGCCGCGCCAGTTCGTTGGCCAGCAGATTACCCCCCTCGCCGCCGCAATCTCCATGCGCAGCGATCAACAGGGATTCGGAACCCGGCCTAGTGGCTGGTGCCGGAGGAGAAGCTGATCTTGTTCCAGACATTGTAT
>JAGRLX010000067.1 GCA_020441605.1 Alphaproteobacteria bacterium | reverse complement strand
GATCTGGTTGTTGACGATGAAGTGTATCGAGCCGCCGGAGCGATGACCCCGCAGGCCCGACAGCCCGAAACATTCGGCCACGACACCCTGGCCCGCAAAGGCCGCATCGCCGTGAATGAGAAGCGGCAGAACGCTGATCCGCTCCTTGTCTTTCAACTGGTCCTGCTTGGCCCGCGCCTTTCCCAGCACCACCGGATCGACGATCTCCAGATGCGAGGGATTGGCGGTCAGCGAGAGATGCACTGTGTTGTCGTCGAAGCTCCGGTCCGACGAAGATCCCAGATGGTACTTGACGTCTCCAGAGCCTTCCACCTCGTCTGGGGTTGAGGAGCCGCCCTTGAATTCGTGGAAGATCGCCGAGAAGGGCTTCGACATCACGTTGGCCAGCACATTGAGGCGGCCGCGATGGGCCATGCCCAACACGATTTCCCTCAGTCCCAGCTGGCCACCGCGCTTGATGATCTGCTCCAGTGCCGGGATCATCGCCTCGCCGCCGTCGAGGCCAAAACGCTTGGTTCCCGTGTATTTCACATTGAGAAAATTCTCAAAGCCTTCGGCGGCGATCAGCTTGGCGAGGATGGCCTTCTTGCCATTGGTGGTGAAGGTGATCGACTTGTCGGGACCTTCGATCCGCTCCTGCACCCACCCCTTCTGCTCGGGGTCGGAGATATGCATGAATTCGACGCCGAGCGTGCCGCAATAGGTGCGCTTGAGAATATCGACGATCTGGCGGAGCGTGGCGTGTTCCAGGCCCAGCACCTTGTCGAGAAAGATCGGCCGGTCCATGTCAGCCTCGGTGAAGCCGTAGGACGCCGGATCGAGCTCAGGATGAGCAACCGGCGCCCTGAGCTTCAACGGATCGAGATCGGCCGCGAGATGGCCGCGAATACGGTAGGCGCGGATCATCATCAGTGCACGGACGGAATCCATCGTCGCCTTGCGCACGTCGTCCGGCGAGAGACCCGGCGTCTTTTCGGATGGTTTCGCGCCGGATTTCGCCGCCGGCAGGGCGGGGGCCGGCCAGTTGCCATCAAACGCGGAGACCAGTTCTCCCGATTCCGGCCTGGGCCAGTCCTTGCGTTGCCACGACGGGCCCTTCACCTGGCGGCGGGCTTCGTCGGCATTGTCCTCGAGTCCGGCAAAGAACTGCCGCCAGTGCTGATCCACGGCGGCCGGGTTTTCGAGATACTTGGCGTAGAGTTGCTCGATGAACTGGGCATTTCCCCCATAGAGAAACGAGGTCTGCTCGAATGCTGTTGTCAGGTCTGTCTTGTTCATCGTGAGCTCCCGCGGCGGTTCTTCCGCCCGGCCTCCAGTCTAACTTCAGTTCCCTTTGAGCTTCTTAACGAGGGTCTTGCCGAGCAAAGCGGGCGAATCTGCGACGGCAATGCCAGCGGCCTTCATGGCCTCGATCTTCGATTCCGCCCCGCCCTTGCCGCCGGAGATGATGGCGCCGGCATGGCCCATGCGCCGGCCCGGAGGTGCCGTGCGACCGGCAATGAAGCCCGCCATCGGCTTCTTGCGCTTCGATTTCGCGATGAACTCGGCGGCATCCTCTTCCGCTGCGCCACCGATCTCGCCAATCATGATGATCGATTGCGTTTCCTCATCGGCCAGGAACAATTCCAGCATGTCGATGAACTCGGTCCCCTTCACCGGATCACCGCCGATGCCGACGGCGGTCGTCTGGCCGAGGCCTTCCTGGGTGGTCTGGAACACGGCCTCGTAGGTCAGCGTACCGGAACGCGACACGATGCCCACTGAGCCCTTCTTGAAGATGTTGCCCGGCATGATGCCGATCTTGCATTCGTCGGGTGTCAGCACGCCCGGGCAATTGGGCCCGATGAGCCGCGACTTGGAGCCCGATAGCGCCCGCTTCACCTTCACCATGTCCATCACCGGAATGCCCTCGGTGATGGTGATGATCAGCGGGATCTCGGCGTCGATCGCCTCCAGGATGGCATCGCCCGCAAACGGCGGTGGCACGTAGATGACAGTGGCATCGGCGCCCGTCGCCTGCTTCGCATTGTAGACCGTATCGAAGACCGGCAGGCCGATATGCGTGGTGCCGCCCTTGCCGGGGGTGACACCCGCCACCATCTGCGTGCCGTAGGCAAGCGCCTGCTGAGTGTGGAAGGTGCCGTTGTTGCCGGTGATACCCTGGCAGATGACTTTCGTGTTCTTGTTGACGAGAATGGACATCAGGCCGCTTCCTTCACTGCCTTCACGATCTTCTTGGCGGCATCGTCGAGGTCGTCGGCCGGGATCACGTTGAGACCCGACTCGCCGATGATCTTCTTGCCGAGATCGAC
>JAGRLX010000421.1 GCA_020441605.1 Alphaproteobacteria bacterium | reverse complement strand
ACGCTCATGGCGTAATCGAGATAGCTTTTCTTCATCTCCTCTTCGATGGAGATGGGCGAAATCTCAGATGGATTGGCGGGTGGTTGCCCAACCGGCTTGTCGTCGTTATCGGTCACGGAAAACCTTCAGAAAACCCCTGTAGAGGCCATCCGAATCCACTTCCCACGACAGCGATTCGGCAGGCTTCCCAATTTAGGCCGCGAGATCTGCCGATACAACGAAAAGCGTTTGATTTTGCGTAGAAGTCTTGTTGGTTGTCGACGCGCTACAGCTTCTGGAACACCACATTGCGGCCCTTGTACCAGCCATCGGCCGCCACCACGCTGGAGCATTCCACCCGCCCGCGCGTCATGTTGGGCATGACAATGCAGAGTTCGCCGTTTTGCACCGTCCAGCGGCCCTTGTCCTGGAGGCCGGGAACCTCGCCCAGTATGGCGCCATCGCGCTTCAGGGTCACCTTCACCTGGAATTTGCCCTTCACCACAGCCCGGAACGTTCCGGGGAACAGGCGCAGCAATTCCTGGTCGGTCAGCGGATCACCCGCCCTCGCAGGTGAGAGCGCGGCAAAACACAGCACGGCTGCGAGACAAATAGCAGAACGCTTGAGCATGGCCATCTCCCGAATACTAAACTTTGGGAGAGGATAGACCGGATCAGGCACTATTTCGACCAAAAGGCGGAAATGTCGTCAGCGCCAAGTGGTCTTAATACTTAGAATTTTACCGAATTCCGGCGCTGGCCGATTTGCCAGCCCGGCAACGCCGCCGCGCCACCGGGAGTCTCAGAAGGGCACTTCGTCGTCCAGATCGCGGGTAAAATTCTGCGCCTTGGCGCCCGCGCGCGGACGGTCCATCGGGCTGGACTGCCCGAAGTCGTCGCCACCGTATGAAGCCCCACCCTCCCCGCCGGAGCGCCCGCCCAGCATGGTGAGGTTACTGTTGAAGCCCTGCAGCACCACCTCAGTCGAATATTTCTCGACACCGTCCTTGTCGGTGTATTTGCGGGTTTGCAACTGGCCCTCGATGTAGACCGTCGAGCCCTTTTTCAGATATTGCTCGGCAACCTTGGCCAAGCCCTCGTTGAAGATCACGACACGATGCCATTCCGTCTTCTCCCGACGCTCGCCCGTGTTACGGTCGCGCCATGTCTCGGACGTGGCGACACTGAGGTTGACGATCGGCTTTCCGTCCTGCGTGTGCCGCACTTCCGGGTCACGGCCCAGGTTGCCAACGAGAATGACTTTGTTCACCGATCCGGCCATATCCGATCTCCTTCTAGGTCGCGCACCCTAGTCAAATAGCGTCTGAGAAGCAGCCATCGCGCGGCCTTTGTCCACACCCAATATTGTTCCTTTTTTGTTCTTTTTCAATCGAATTGTGCATGAGCTGCTGACTCTCATCGGCTCTGCCGGGTCAAGCGGGTTGGGCGATGGTCTCGGCTTCAGCGCCCAGCAGACCCGCACCGGACTCCAGACAAGACTCAGGTCCACGACACGCCGTCAATCGCATTGCCGCCCACCGCAATTTCTCCGATAGTAACACGGCGTCCAGCCATTACGTCCCGTGACGCGCACGACATAATCACTGTGCCGCAAAGGCCAGACCAATGAGGAGGACCCAGATGCTGAGGGCAATCGATACCACGACAGCGCCGCGACCGTTTTCCAACTACGCCCAGGCAATTGTCGTACCGGCCGGCGCCCGCATGATCCATGTTTCGGGCCAGGTGGGCATCACGCGCGACGGACAGATCGCAGAAGACGCCCGCACCCAGCACGAATTGGCCTGGACCCATGTTCTGGCGATTCTCGCCGCTGAAGGACTGGACCACCGCCATATCGTCGATGTCCATGTCTTCATCACCGACTCTGGTCACGTTGGACTTTATCGTGAAATGCGAGACCATTTCCTGAAGGGCCACAAACCGGCCGCGACACTGCTCATCGTTTCTGGGCTCGCGGACCCACGACTCGTCGTGGAAGTGACGGTCGTGGCAGCGGCCCCGGCCACATGAGACGGAGCCGCGAAAGCAGTGCAAGATCAGGCGCGGCAGAAAAGCCGAAGTAGGGATTTCCGCTTGGCATAGCGCCGCTCCTTCGCAGTTGCAGCATTGTGACTTGCAGACTGTGTCTGCATCATGGCAGTGCCATAAACATTTGAATAAGTGTCGAAAACCCAGTTCATCACCTAACTCCTCATTCTTCGATCTGTTGCTGACAATATGGTCACTTCGCTCTTGCAACACAAACGGCAATAACCTACGATACTTGTAACAAAAACTTACAAGGAGATCGCATTGGGGCGACGCCTCCCATCCCTGAACGCCTTAAAGGCCTTTGAAGCCGCGGCCCGCCATGAAAGCTTCAGCGATGCGGCCGGGGAGTTGTTCGTCACTCATGCCGCCATCAGCCGTCATATTCGCGACCTTGAAGAATGGCTCGGAACGCAGCTCTTCGTGAGGACGGGACGTGGGGTCGAGTTGACCGACCCTGGGCGGCGCTACGGCAACCAGTTGACGCCACTTTTCGACGCCATGGCCGAAGCCACACGCGATGCCGCCGCAGTTGGCGACGTCCGTCAGCTGAAAGTCTCGGTCGAGCCAGCCTTTGCATCGCGCTGGCTGGTGCCCAGGCTCGGACATTTCAATGACCTTCACCCAGATATTGAGCTTTCGATCGATCCGACCAACCGTCTGGCTGATTTCCGCGCCGGCGAGGCCGACGTCGGCATAAGATACGGCACGGGCAACTGGGATGATGTGGAAGCCCAGAAACTGACCGATGTCGTGATCTTTCCGGTCGCGGCGCCCGGCGTGGTGGCGGGAAAGAGCAATCTGGAGCCAGCAGACCTCGCCAATTTCAACCTGCTGCACGAATCGCGGAAGCAATGGTGGACGGACTGGCTGTCTGCCGCAGGGGTGACGGGCGTGGAGGACTGGCGCGGCACCATCTTCCAGAATCATCTGGCGATCGAAGCTGCCGAAGCGGGACAGGGCTTTGCCCTGGGCGATCAGATTCTCTGCACCGACTCGATCGTCGATGGTTGGCTCGTCCGTCCGTTCGACTTCGACCTCAAGGACCACGGTACCTACTGGATCGTGCGTCCCAGGGGGTCCAAGGAGACCGCCCCCGCCCGCGCCTTTCGCGACTGGGTAATGGCGGAGATGGCCGAGACAAACCGGAAATATGCACAGATCAAGGCGCAACGCGCGGCCGGGATTGCGGTCAGGCCGACAACGCCTTAGCGTCTGTCCTCTGCTCAACGGATTCGCGATCCATGCCCGCCAAGAAATACGACTGCATGAAGTGCCCCGGTTATTGCTGCTCCTATCCGGTGATCGAGGTGAAAGATCGCGACGCCGAGCGCATCGCCAAACATTTTGGTCTTGGGCCTAAGGAAGCGGAAAAGAAATATTTCAAATCCGCCCATGGCTACCGGCGTATCATGCGGCGCAAGAACGATGAGCATTTTGGCAAGATCTGCCAGTTCTTTGACACCGGCGAACGGCGTTGCACCATCTACCCGGCGCGGCCATCCACATGCCGCATATTCCCGGGCGAAGGCCGCTGCGGCTACTACGACTTCCTGAAGTTCGAGCGGGCCGGACAGGAAGACGAGACCTATATCTCGACCACGGATCATTCCGGCAACTGAGCCACTGCATCGAACCACTCGCACGGCGTTCTACGCGCCGACACAAAAGGGACGTGCAACAGCCAAGACACTCGCCCTTTGGTTGACGATGTGTTTCCGGCACAGTTCAACTGCACTCACCGAACTTATCGCAACTTTAGGTCGTTCGCTCTAAGCAGGAGTCGCGAAGAAGCGGCGTGCCTGACATGCACGAAGAGGAGCGATGAAATGAAGGTGAAGTCGATAGTCTCGAAAATCTCCAGATTTGGACGCGATGAGTCGGGCAACTTGACCATGATCCTTGGCATCGTGGCGGTTCCTCTGATTGCCGCGTCGGGCCTGGCAGTCGACATGGCGCGCATCACCGAGGCGCGTTCCGCCGTACAGAATGCCGCCGACGGTGCAGCGCTCGCCGCGGCCATTGCCCAAGGGTCCGACGAGGATCGCGAAGCGGTGGGCATGGCTTATGCTGCCGCCAACCTGTCTTCTCTGCCTGGTGTCACCGCAACGCCGGAAATCGAAGTCGACGGCAACAGCGTGAGCGTCAGTATCCAGACAATCGTCAACGGCACGCTTCTCGCTGTCGCCTTCCCCAAAAGCGGGTCCTGGATTGAAGGCGAGACGCATGTTGACTCTGACAATCTGAGCCTCCCAGCCGTTGCCTTCAATGTATCCGCGGGTGCCGAGGCTGAACCAGGCGACTCCTATTACCGTTGCATGATCGCGCTCAACACCACGCTCTCCAACAATATCTACATCCGCGGAACCGGCGAATTCACCGCCGATGAGTGCGCCGTCCACTCCGACTCGAACCACGCGTCCACATCCATCCATCTCCAGGGCAATGCCGACGCTTCCGCGAGCAAGTTTACGGCCGTTGGCGGTTGGAGTCAGACAGGCGGTGCCGGTTCATTTTCGACTACGCCGGTTGGCGACAAGCCAGTTGCCGGCGACCCCTACAGTCTCACGGTTGCCGATCCGGGTGGTTCCGCAACATCGCTCACCATCAAGAAGAAAGACGGGAACGTAAGCCTGTCAGCAACCAAGTACGAAAACATCACGGTGCAGGCACAGGGCATGGCCACTTTCTCGCCGGGGACACACTACATTACCGGCACTCTTTCGCTTGGCTCCCAGGCCACCGTGATCGGCGACGGCGTGACCCTCGTGCTGCTCGGCAGCAATTCCAAGATCGACATGAATTCCGGCGGCACGCTGAAACTTGAAGCGCCCACCGAAGGCGATCACCCCGGTTTCGCGGTGATCGGCGACCCATCGGCCACCACGGTGCAGACCAACACCGTGCAGGGCGGCGCCGGAGGCTACATACGGGGCGTGTGGTACACGCCGAAGCACAAGCTCTACATCACCGGGAATGGCGATTTCAACACCGCGTCCAACTACTTCCCTGTGGTGGCCGACAATGTTGAAATCGGCGGAAACGGCGAATTCCACCTCGGTTTCGACTGGGAGGAATATGACTATCCCGAGCCGCTGGAATTGCAGTTCACCCAGCCCGGAAAGGCGAAGCTGGTGAACTGACGGCCTCTCTCGCAATCGCGGTCGATGCGCACCCGATCGGCAGGGATCGCCGGCCGGGTGTCCTCAATCACCCTGTTGGTACCAGCGGAAGCGCTTGCCGTCCCAATAGATCAGCCCACTGGCGGATTCGGTCTTGATTGCCATGATGGCATCACCCACCAGCCTGGGTGGCGCCTCGTTGGCGGCGCCCCGCTGAACCTTGCCGCGCGGTTCTACATACCAGGCATCCATCCAGTCCAGGTCGGTCGTGCCGTCGCCACTGTCCTTGCCCGCGCCGATGACCCGGACCTTGCCACCTGCGAAGACGATGGCCGCACCGTGTTTGCCAGATGCCCGGTCCTGGATCAGCACAGCCGTATCGCGCACGCCATCACCATCAAAATCACCCTGCAGGTAATAGGGATTGATGCGCGTGACGGCCTTGTAACGGTCGCCCTTGGCCAGAGCCTCCCATACCTGAGGTGGCAGACTGGCCGCGGCCAGATAGCCAATATCGTCTCTTCCGGCAGCGAGTGCCGTACCTGTGATCCCAAGGGATAGCGCCAGAACCAGCTTCATCATTGTGGATATCTCCAAACTGCTGACATCGGTCGTCCGTATCTGGTGACAAATACAAGGCCACATCCTTGTCTCCGTTCTCTTTTTGATCTAGTCACACACCATGGCCGAGCACAAGAAAGTAATATCCATCCAGGGCGCACGTGAGCACAACCTCAAGAACGTTTCGCTTGAACTGCCGCGCGACAGGCTCATTGTCTTCACCGGACTATCGGGGTCCGGCAAGTCCTCGCTCGCTTTTGACACCATCTATGCCGAAGGCCAGCGTCGCTATGTCGA
>JAGRLX010000066.1 GCA_020441605.1 Alphaproteobacteria bacterium | reverse complement strand
CTCAAACGCACTTCGCACCCGGGGGCGAAACTCGCTGCCGGATGTTGGCATCGTCACCTCCCGGGAACATCAGAACCCCATGTGTGACGGCGCCTGAAAACGTTCAAGCGTCATGTGATGGGGCGGACATAGGGGAAACGGGGCGGGAAGTCAAATTCCTCTAACTATGCCTTGGAGAGTGTAGCAGGCTTAGGCACAAGATTCTCCTTGAGTTTCAAAATTTTCTTGCGGCGATCTGCTCGTAGTGCCGGGAGAACGTAGAGTTCATGGAGCACCTCAGAAAGTGAACTTAAAATGACCCTCAGGTGCTTTGACTCCCAGCCGTCATAGGATTGTTCATGTACCTTGGCACTGGTCACTTGCTGTATTGTGAGGAGAGTATCAAAGAACTCAGGTTCCACTTCTGGATGCAAGTCCTTCAGGGATTTGATACGATCTTCATAATTTTCGCCCTGAGCCCCTTCGATCACGCCCAGTTCGTAGACGATCTTCCGGGCACAGGCCGAAGCTCCGGTAAGAAAGTTGCTCTTCAAGCAGCCTTCGGCTTCGACGAGAAGCTCACGAAGAATTCTTGGGACGCGTTCATCGAGGACAAAAAAAGAAGTTGGTACCGAATAGAAGAAGGACGTGTCTAAATACTCTCCGGCATCAGCATCCTCGGGTATTATGAACTCAAACGGCCGCATTTCAATTTGATGATCATAAGTTATCTGTTGCACATTCAAGTTGGTGAATGTGAGGTGCATCGAGTGCTTGCCACAGGATCTACAGAGAACGAGGAAGCCCTCGCAGGGCTTGTCGGTGGTCCAGTCGAACGAGAATGTATCAACGACGCTGTATGCTACATTACGCCTGTTGCAGAATGGGCAATTGTATGCCTTCTCGTTCACGAAGTACCGTGAATCCAAGTGTGAGTGATCAGGCATTTTCTTCCTCTGCGTAAGCCAAAGCAATTTCTTCGACGCCTTGAGGATGAATGTCAATCCCAGGTCCCAAAGAGGATGCTGAATTGAACGAAAGATCTCTAAGTTATGTCGCTCCGAAAATCTCCTCCAGCTTCTTCCGCATCGAATACGGGTCGACATCCATCCCGGTCCAGTATTTGACGCCGATCACGCCCTGATTGATCAGCATGCCGAGGCCGTCGATCACCGTGCAGCCTTGGGATTTCGCATCGCGCAAGAAGCGCGTGTCGGGCGGGTCGACGATGACATCGGCCACCACCATGCCGGGCTTCAGGGACGTCACATCGATGTCCACAGGCTGGTCACCATTGCCCAATCCGATTGAGGTGGCATTGACGACGATGTCCGTTCCCGCCGGAATGGCATAGGACTTGGGCCACACCACCAGATCGGCCCTGGCCTTGGTCTTGTCGTTCAGCAGCTTTACCAGTGGTTCGCCCCTGGCGGCCGAGCGGTTGACGACGGTGATCGCTTTCGCTCCGGCCAGCGCCAGTTCGACGCCGATGGCGCGGGCCGCTCCGCCTGCCCCGAACATCACGATGGATTTGCCCCTGGGGTCCACCACCTCCAGCAGCGATTTCAGGAAGCCCTTGCCGTCGGTGTTCTCGCCGATCAACCTGCCGTCGCGGTTCACCGCGCAATTGACCGCACCGATGACGGCGGCACTCTCGCCCAGCCCGTCCAGATGCCGGATCACCTCCACCTTGTGGGGGGTCGACAGGTTGAAGCCGCGCCAACCCATGGCGCGTGCGCCCGCCACGGCGTCGGCCAGCCTCTCCGGCGGCACTTCGCAATTGATGTAGCGCCAGTTGAGGCCGTGATGGGCGAAACCCGCCTCGATCATGGCGACTGTGGGATTGCCATTCGCCCCTTGCGAAAAGGAGCCGACGAGTTCGCTGAGGAAATTTTGCTGCGCCATGGGAGCCTCCATTGGGATGATGGAGGCTAACGCGGGCAGGGCGATGTCACAAGGGACAGAGCAATGCCTGGGACCCGTGCAGCGGGCGGCTAGCGGGATCTGTCGGCGCTCTCGGTCTTTGCATGGAACTTCCTTTCCCAGGCCTTGTGCTTCTCCATGCCCTCCTGGATGAAGGGTGTGAACACGGCAAGGTTCATCAGCAGCCAGTTCACGATGTTGGCGGGAAAGCGCAGGGGCTTGACGAAATCGACGAAGAGCACGACGCGGGTCTTGTCGGAATAGTTCCAGGCCTCATGCTCGTAGGCATCGTCAAAGATCAGGACCTTGCCTTCCTGCCAGTGGCAGACCTGCCGGTCGACGCGGATTGCGATCTGGTCGCGAGGCTCCGGCACGATGAGGCCGAGATGCAGGCGAAGCACGCCATTATAGGGGCCACGGTGGGCGGGCAGATGCTTGCCGGGTTCGAAGATCGAGAACATGGCTGTCTTGAGGCCGGGTATCTGGCGCACCGCCTCCCATGTTTTCGGACAGAGGGCGATATTGTTCTCGCTCGGCGTGCCGAAGCCCGCCAGGAAGAAAGTCTTCCAGGCGTCGTCGTTGGTGATCGTCTTCACATCGGACGAAATGTCCTGGAAATTCGGCAGTTCGTTCTTGCGGGTGAGGACCTGTTCAAGCTCGGCGCGAATGTCGGGGTAGGCCCGTTCGACTGCGGCGGCCCAAGGGAAGATTACCGGGTCGTAGACCGGCGGGTTGCCATGAATGGCGAATTTCAGGTTCAGGCCCTCGGCCCATTGCACGATGCGCATGAACAGGCGGGTCACGCGGCTCGGCCGGTCCATGGGGGCGAGGCCGTTGGTGCCGAAGGTCTGCTGGGGTGCGGTCTGGGTCATGGCAGGGTCTGCGAAGTTTGAATGGACGCAGTTCAGTCGTGATTCCGGGCTTTTTCAAGTCAGAGTGCAAACGCCGGCCTGGGCCGGTTCTCCTTGACCAGATAGACCATCAATCCGGCGACAACTGCCGTTCCGAAGGCCACCCACCACATTTCGGCGTAGCGGGCAAAAAGATCAAAGAGATAGCCGCCGAGGAAGGCCCCCACGGCGCCACCCAGGGCATGCCCGCCGGAGATCAGGCCCATCGCCAGTCCCATGATCTTGAGACCGAGATGGGAGGCCACCAGGCTCGCGGTGGGCGGCACGGTAGAGTAGTCGAAAATTCCATAGACCACGGCGAAGACCAGAAGCATCTCGTAGCTGGTGCCGACGAACATCAGCACGATGAAGGACAGGGAGCGGACGATATAGATGGTGCCGAGCAGGAGAGGCCGGTTCATCCGATCAGTGAGATAGCCTGCGAGGAACATGCCGCCCAGATTGATCGCCATGGTGAGCCCGTAGATGCTGGAGGCCGGCATCGGCGGGAAGCCGCAGAAAGCGGCATAGGGCAGGAAGTGGGTCTCGATGGCACCGGTGGTGGTGATGCCGCAAATGAAGAAGCTCCAGTACAGAATGTGGAAGGTGGGGTTGGTGAGCAGGAATTTGAGCCGGTCCCCGAGTGGCTCGGTGGCGGTGACCTGCTTGTGGTGGGCGGAATCGCCCGGGGCCGGTTTCAGCATGATCCAGATCACAGCGGCCATGGCGGCACAGGCGAGGCCTACGGCGGTAAGGCTCCAGCGCCAGGAAAAATAGGTCAATCCGGCAGTGAGCAGCGGCACGGTGATGAACTGCCCGGCGGTGGCTCCGGAATTGGCGATACCGGTGACAAAGCCGCGATTGGTGTCGAATATCTTGGC
Organism: Alphaproteobacteria bacterium; assembly: GCA_020441605.1. The sequence goes on along the minus strand of JAGRLX010000066.1, from coordinate 10,598 downwards.
GAGAGCAGTCGAGATCAGGTGCATGTTGGCAGTGGCAAAGCCCAGACCGCCGATCAGGCCATAGCCGACGAGCAGAAGGCCCGCCAGAGGAAAGGCGGCAAACATCAGGAGCCCGGCGGCGACGGTCAGCAGGCCGGCGGTCAACATGGCCCGCGCGCCGAAACGGTCGGCAAGATTGCCGGCAACCGGCGAGAAGATGGCCACGATCACCAGCGCGACCGACTGGCCGGAACCTATGAAGGTCTTGGACCAGCCCAGGGTTCGCGCCCATTCGTCGGTCATGATCGACACCGACTGGCGGGCCGACATGACGATCGCCAGCGTGGAAAAGCACAGCCAGACGACAATCCAGGGATTGCTGCGGGCGGCGGAGGCGGTCATCGGCTGGTTGCTGGACAAATTGCCTCCTGGGGCATGGCGGTGCGGGAACATTCACCATTGCCAAAACCGCTGGCCTTTTCAACGGAATTTCCCATATAAGCGCCTGATGATTGAGGCGTCACCAACGCATTTCCGCAAGATGAACGGACTCGGCAATGATTTTGTCGTGTTCGATGCTCGCACGCATCCCATCGCCATGGACGAGGCCAAGGCGAAGGCGATTGCCGACCGGTCGACGGGCATAGGGTGCGACCAGTTGATCGTGCTGGAACCTTCGCCGTCGGCCGACGTCCGCATGCGGATCTGGAACAATGAGGGCTTCGAGGTGGAAAGCTGCGGCAATGCCTCGCGCTGCGTCGCCGACCTGTTGTTCGAGGAAAAGCACGCCGATCGCGCCACCATCGACACCAAGGGTGGTTTCCTGGTGGCCGAGAAGGGCGGTGACCGGCTGGTGAGAGTGGACATGGGAGCGCCGCGCTTCGACTGGCAGGATATTCCGCTGGCGGAGAAGTTTCACGATACGCGCTATATCGAATTGCAGGTGGGGCCGATCGAAGCGCCGCTTATTCATTCGCCCTCGGTGGTGAATGTCGGCAATCCCCACTGCATCTTCTGGGTCAAGGATCTCGACGTCGTCGATCTCGCCAAGGTGGGGCCGATGCTGGAACACCATCCACTTTTTCCGCAGCGGGCCAATATCACCCTGGCCCGGGTGGATAACAGGGACCACGCCGTGATCCGCGTCTGGGAACGGGGCGCCGGACTGACAAAGGCCTGCGGCACAGCGGCTTGCGCCGTCATGGCGGCGGGATTCAGGCTCAGGAAATTCAATGCCAAAGCGACGATCACGCTACCTGGCGGTGATCTGTTCATGGAAATTCGCCAAAGTGACGGCCATATCCTGATGACCGGGCCCGTCACCTACGAATTTGAAGGCGAGCTTCCACGCCATCTGGCGGTGTGATCATGGCAGGCCCCGACTTCGTCACCTTTGGCTGCCGGCTCAACAGCTATGAGACCGAGGTCATGCGCGGTCACGCCGAGAAGGCGGGCGCCGGCAATGCCATCGTCTTCAATACCTGCGCGGTGACGGCCGAGGCAACGCGTCAGGCTCGTCAGGCCATCCGCCGTGCGAAGGCCGAAAATCCCACGGCAGAAATCATCGTCACCGGCTGCGCGGCGCAGACCGACCCCGGCATGTTTGCCAATATGCCGGAAGTCGCGCGCGTACTCGGCAACGAAGAAAAACTGCGCGCCGAAAGCTGGCAGCCGGACCAAGGTCCGCGCGTCGCCGTGGGCGATATCATGCAGGTCAGAACCGCCAATCCCCATCTGGTTGACGGCTTGCGCGATCGTACGCGCGCTTTCGTGCAGGTGCAGAACGGCTGCGATCATCGTTGCACCTTCTGCATCATACCGTTCGGGCGCGGCAACTCGCGGTCACTCGCCGCCGGCGATGTTGTGGAGCAGGTCCGGCGGCTGGTGGATTCCGGCTACTCGGAAGTGGTTCTGACTGGCGTCGATCTCACCAGCTGGGGTGGCGATCTCGGCGGCGCGCCGAAGCTCGGGCGGCTCGTGGCGGAACTTCTGCACAGGGTGCCCGACCTCAAGCGATTGCGCCTGTCGTCGATCGACTCGATCGAGGCGGATCCGGACTTGATAGATGTGATCGCGGGTGAAGAGCGGGTCATGCCGCATATTCATCTGTCATTGCAGTCCGGCGACAACATGATCCTGAAGCGGATGAAACGCCGCCACGCCCGCGAAGACAGCATCGCCTTCTGTGCCGAACTATCCACCCGCCGGCCCGGCATCGTTTTTGGGGCCGATATCATTGCCGGCTTCCCCACCGAAACCGATGCGATGTTCGAGAATTCATTGCGGATCATCGATGAATGCGGGCTGACCTTTCTTCACGTGTTTCCGTTTTCGCCACGACCTGGCACACCTGCTGCGCGCATGCCGCAAATCGAGAAGCAGGTGATCAAGGCGCGCGCGGCCGCACTGCGTGAGCGGGGGCAGGCGAGGCTCGATCGCTTTCTCGCCGGCGAGGTCGGCCATACGCGCGAGGTTCTGGTCGAAACCGAAGCCATGGGCCGCACCGAGCATTTCGCCCAGGTGAAATTCGTCAGCCGCATGGCGCCGGGAGCGATCGTCCGGGCCCATGTGACCGGACGCGGTGCTACCCATCTCGAAGCAAGGTTGGCCGCATGAGCGGATTCTTCAAGAAGCTGTTCAACCGGATTGCCGGCAAGAAGGAAGAGGCGCCGCCGCCTGACCTTCCGCCAGAGGTCGCTGCAGAGCCAACCCCGGAACCCGCGTCTGTTGCAGAGGTAGTTCCGGCCGCACTGCCAGAACCAGAGCCAATTCGAGAACGGGTATCTGCTGCCGCGCCTGAGCCCATAGCAGACGTTCAGCCGGAACCCGAAGCAATCCCTGAGCCGGAACCTGCACCGGAATCTGAGGCTGTCGCCGAGGCCGCACCGGAACCTGTGCTGGTAGCTGCTCCGGCACCTGAAGCAATCTCTGCACCGGAGCCGGCTGCCCCGCGGGTGGCGAAGGGGAAACCGGCGAAGGTTCCCTCTCCCAAGATTCCGCTTGCAAAGGCTTCTCCGGCTCGGCCAGCGCCAGGCAAGTCGAGAGTCAAGGCGAATGCGGCGGAGCCCACAGCTGTCGACACCGAGATTGCCGAGGTGCGGGAGCCCGAACCCGCGGCAGCAGAACCCACGGCAAGAGGTGAAGACACCCGCCCGGCTTTGAGCGCGGAACCCATCGCGCCGGTGCCGCCTGCGCCAGCACCCGCAATCGAGATCGTGGCCCCGCCGCTACCAGAACCGGAACTCGCCCCCGAGCCGATCGCTGTCCCGCCTCCAGCCCTCGTCGAAACGCCGCTTCCACCCGCTCCATCAACGGTCGAGGTGGTGATGCTTGCGCCTGTGGCTTCGCGCAAGGGCTGGATGTCGCGGCTGCGCGAAGGCTTGTCGAAGTCGTCGCGGTCGATCACCGGCTCGATCACGTCGATCTTCACCAAGCGCAGGCTGGATGCGGGAACGCTGCAGGACCTCGAGGACGTGCTTCTGCAGGCCGATCTCGGACTGCCCATGGCGGAACGCATCGTCAAGGCAGTTGCGGCGGGCCGCTATGACAAGGAAGTCGACCCGGACGATGTGAAGCGCATACTTGCCGCCGAGGTCGAGAAGGTGCTTGCGCCGGTGGAGGTGCCGTTCAATTTTGGCGCGGAGAAGCCCTTCGTCATCCTGGTGGTCGGCGTAAACGGTGCGGGCAAGACGACTACCATCGGCAAGCTCGGCGCGATTGCAGCCCGCGAAGGCTTCCAGGTGATGTTCGCCGCCTGCGACACGTTCCGTGCGGCGGCCATCGAACAACTCACGGTCTGGGGGCAGCGGATCGGCGCGACGGTGATGTCGCGGCCGACCGGCGCCGATGCCTCGGGCCTCGCCTTCGACGCCATGAAGGAGGCGCGCGCGGCGGGCACCGATATCCTGTTCATCGACACTGCCGGCCGCTTGCAGAACAAGGCCTATCTGATGGACGAACTGGACAAGATCGTCCGGGTGATCCGGAAGCAGGACGAAACGGCGCCCCACGCGGTGCTTCTGGTGCTCGATGCGACGACGGGCCAGAATGCCATGGCACAGGCCGACATCTTCACCAAGGTCGCAGGCGTTACCGGCATCATCATGACCAAGCTCGACGGCACGGCCCGTGGCGGCATCCTGGTGGCGATCGCCGAGCGGTTCAAGCTTCCGGTGCACGCAATCGGCGTTGGCGAGCAGATCGACGATCTGCAACCCTTCGACGCCGAAAGCTTCGCGCGGGCCATCGCCGGATTGGAGGATCAATGAGTCATGGCATGAAACTGCTGATCGAGATGGGGCCTCTGGTGGCCTTCTTCCTGGCCAACTGGCTGGGCGGACCCTATTGGGCGACGGCGGCGGTCATGGCTGCTACGCTGGCGTCGCTTTCGGCATCGTGGATACTGACCCGCAGGCTGGCGCTGATGCCGTTGATCACCGCAGGCTTCGTGGCGGTCTTCGGTGCGCTCACCTTCTGGTTCCATGACGAAGCGTTCATCCAGGTGAAGGTGACGCTCATCAATGCCCTGTTTGGCGCGACACTTCTCATCGGATTGGTCTTCGGCCGGAGCTATGTGAAGCTCATCATGGAATCGGCGGTATCGATGCCCGATTCCGCCTGGCGCACGCTGTCGCTGCGCTGGGGTGTGTTCTTTGCCGGCATGGCGGCACTGAACGAAGTGTTGCGGCACGCGCTCACGTGGGATCACTGGGTGCTGTTCAAGTCCTTCGGCCTCATCGGGCTCACGCTCGTCTTCGCGCTTGCCAATGCGCCGTTCATGGCCAGGCACATGATCGAGGAGAAGGCTGAGACCTGAAGCCCGCTCTGGCGGCGCGTTCGATCGGGTGGATCACGGCTTCGGGTCGCCGAACTCCCCGGGCGGATTGGAGAAGGGTGGAAAGGCGGCAGCGTTCTCGACACTGCGGTACTGCTGCAATGCCCAACGAACCGACGGAAAGGCCAGGTCGTCCCATGGCATGTCGGTCCAGTCCGCAAGTTTCACTTCAAGGCTTTCGACGCCGGGCGAAAAGGCAGTTCCCTCAAGATGGGCAAGATACATGATCTGCACCTGGGCAATACGGGGGATCGTATAAACAGCGAGCAAGCGGTCGATGACGATGTCGGCATTGGCCTCTTCCCTGGCCTCGCGCCTTGCCGCCTCTTCGGCAGTTTCACCGACCTCCATGAAGCCAGCCGGAAGCGTCCAGTATCCGATACGGGGCTCAATGGCCCGCCGACACATCAGAATCTTGCCTTCATGCCGGACAATAGAGCCGGTAACGATCTTGGGATTCACGTAGTGGATGAACCCGCAGGTCTGACAAACGTCACGCTGGTGGGTGTCGCCGTCGGGTATCTTCCGGCCAAAATTCGATGGCAGTGAGGTGCCGCTCATGACTTGTCAAGTATTGCAATCCGTGATCGGATCATTTTAACTCAAAACCCAAGGCGTACGAGTTTTTTCATTTGTGCGGTGCGTTTTTCTTTTTGCTTGCAGCGCTAATGCCAAGCCGCTAGGACAACGCGGCTCCGGCAAGAGCTGGCAAGTCTCCCGACCTTCGGGGGCAAAAGACCAGATACGAGGCAATTCCGGGGAAGCGCTTCTGGGCAATCGCGCGGTGCGGCGGCACCGGAGGCAGGAGTAGGGGTTCATGACGACAACAAAGGACGTGAAGCAATTCTCGCGTTCACCTTCGCACCTGTTGAAACGGGCAGCGCAATACGCCAATCACATCTACATGACAGAGGTCGGAAAGTCCGGCCTCACCCATCGCCAGTTCACGGTGTTGCTCGCAGTCGACAGCAACGACGGCAAGAGCCAAACCGAACTGGTCAAGCTTACCGGCATCGACCGGTCGACTCTGGCTGATCTCGTGGCCCGGCTTCTGGCGCAGGGCTATCTGCAGCGCCGCCGCACCAAGGATGATGGCCGTACCAATGCGATCCGCATCACCGCGGTGGGCAAGAAGATGCTGAAGATGGCGCAGCCCGGCGCCGATGAGGTCGACCGTCAACTGCTGTCGCTTGTTCCTTCGGCGGAGCGCCGCACCTTCATCGAAAATCTCGGCGTTCTGGCTGCCGAAATGGACAAGATCGAGGAAAAGGAACCACCCAAGCCAGCGCGCAAGATCAAGACCCGTAAGCGCGCTTGAGCCGACGACGCGAATTTCGTCGACCTTACGTTTTGAGCGGGATCTTGGCCTTCTCTATTTCGGCCGCGAAGGCTCCGGTCAGGCTTTGCTCCGTCAACGGACCAATCCATTTGAAGCGGATGATGCCCTGACCGTCGATTACGAAGGTTTCTGGAACCCCATAGACTCCCCAATCGACAGCGGCGCGCCCGGACTGATCGGCAACCGCGGCGGCAAAGGGCTGCCCAAGGGTTCCCAGGAAGCGCCGCGCGTTTTCCGGTTCATCCTTGTAGTTCAGACCGAAGAGACGGATGTCTTTGCGCTGCGACAATTCCATCAGCAACGGATGTTCGAGACGGCAGGGTCCGCACCATGAAGCCCAGACATTGACGACGGTGACCTGGCCGGTGCGCAGCGAAGCGCTGTTGAAACCGGGTACGCCGAGGCCCTCCACCGCAGGCATGGCGAAGTCAGGCACGGGCTTTCCGATCAGTGCCGAGGGAATTTCGGACGGATTGCCAGAGAGCCCGCGCCAGAATATGGCGGCGAGCACGGCGAAGGCAACCAATGGTATGGCCGCCAGCCACCACCTGCTACGAGACTGCGCTTCGCTCATTCGCCAGCCTTTCTGCGCCGGGCGTCAAGCCGGTTGGCCTCGCCGCGCAGGCTGCGATCGCGGGCGATGACGTAGATCACCAGGCCTGCGATCAGAACCGCCGACAGGGCATAGGAGGCGACGACGAATCCGGCATGCGGGGCAGAGAAATCCATCATGCGGCTCCGGTCTCGGCGAGGTGGATCTGGCGGATCTTGCGGGCCGCAATCTCGGCGCGGATCGACACCAGATGCAGGGCAAGGAAGAGGAAAGTATAGGCGAGACCCATTACCAGCAGCGGCCAGAGCATGGATGACGAAATGGTTGGCCCGCCCATCCGGAAGACGCTGGCCGGCTGATGCAGTGAGTTCCACCAGTCGACCGAGAACTTGACGATCGGCACGTTGATGAAACCGACCAGGGCGACGATGCGGGCGATCATCGCCGCCCGGTGCGGCTCGTCGATCGCCTGCCATATGGCCATGTAGCCGATGTAGAGGAGGAACAGCACGAACATCGAGGTGAGCCGTGCATCCCATACCCACCATGCGCCCCACATGGGCTTGCCCCACAGCGAGCCGGTTGCAAGCGACAGGAAGCAGAACACCGCCCCGATGGGGGCCGCCACCTTGGCGGCAGCATCGGCGAGGGGATGGCGGAAGATGATGGCCACGGCACTGGCCAGAGCCATCACGCTGTAGACGAACAGTGCCATCCAGGCCGCCGGCACATGGACGAACATGATGCGCACCGTCTCGCCCTGCTGGTAGTCGGCCGGCGCTGAAAACAGCGCGCCATAGAGCCCGACGGCAAAGAGCGCCACCGTCACCGCCCAGACATATGGCAGGATAGCGTTGGCCAGTTTGAGAAACCTGGTGGGATTGGCAAGATATTGCATGAGGCTCTCGTTAGCCCGAAGGAGGCTTTGCCGTCAAACCGATTGGCCCTGTGCGGCACAGGTGATTGAGTTTCGGATTCAAAGGGGAACGAACCCTGCCCGAATCGCTGACCCTTGGGGGATTCATGTTGTGTTCTATGGCAATTCGATGGCCTGTGGCCCGGAAGGCACCAACGGGGGCCGGTTCAGCGGCTTGCAGCGGATAGCTCGCGACGCAGGAACAAGCCGCCCGGCAGGTCCGGCCTTAACCTTTTTCCGGAAAATGCCAAGCAAATCCTGCAGCATTCGCTTGCCGATAATCCGCTGTGTTAACAGACTGTTACGTAACCAGAACAGAGCAGGCCCGAATCGCTATGGTGCCAGTTTTCCAGATTTGTTCTCACAATATATGGTGGTGAGATCCCATGCCGGCTACAAGATGCCGAGGTGTCGACTGCTGCAAAAAGGGGAGCTGCCTCGATCTGTTCCTCGCACCGTTAACCAGGGAGTGCCAAATCGGGACAGTTGGATTTTGTCGGGAAACCGACGGCTGACCGGCCTGATCGCTTGACCTGACTGCGCTCCACCCTTATAGGAACGCCCAATCAAGCCGGGCCCTTTGGACTGCGGCATACCAATTTATTGAGGTGTAACATGTCTCGCCGTTGTGAGTTCACGGGCAAGAACGCCCTGGTCGGCAATAATGTCAGCCATGCCAACAACAAGACCAAGACCCGGTTCATGCCGAACCTGTGCAATGTGAGCCTGATGAGCGAAGCCATGGGCCAGACCTATCGGTTCCGCATCAGCGCCATCGCGCTCAAGTCGGTGGAGCATTGCGGCGGCCTCGACAGCTATCTGATGAAGGCCGGCAGCGATGCCCTGTCGGAGCGCGCCCTCAAGCTGAAGCGCTCGATCGCCAAGAAGCTGGAAGCCCAGAAGACTGCGGCCTGACAGTCAGGGCCATTCGTCTAAACAAGCCGCTCCACCCGGGGCGGCTTTTGTTTTAGGTTGATGGCATGGATCAATCCCGGCGCCATTCCCCTACGGCTTCGCGCAACGGCAGCCCGCGCGTGCATGGCTCGGCCAGCCTGCGCAACGGAAAGCTTGGCCGTTTCACCGAAATCAAGGAGCGGGTTCAGTTCTGGGACTCTGAGCTTGGCGATTACTCCTATGTCGAGCGGCATAGCGAAGTCATCTATTCCCGGATCGGTAAGTTCTGTGCCATTGCCTCCGATGTGCGGATCAACGCCCTGAACCATCCGATGGATCGGATCAGCCAGCACAAGATCACCTACCGGCCCAACGAGTATTTCGCCCATGCCAAGCTCGACAAGACGTTCAGGGAACAGCGTATGGCCGATCAGGTGGACATCGGTCATGACGTCTGGATCGGGCATGGCGCGATCATCCTGCCAGGCGTGAAGATCGGCCATGGCGCGGTGGTGGCAGCCGGTGCCGTGGTGACCAGGGACGTGACGCCTCATGCGATCGTCGCCGGGGTGCCTGCCCGTTTCCTCAAGTGGCGATTCGCACCAGACATCAGTGCACGGATCATCAGGCTTGGTTGGTGGAACTGGAGCCACGAACAACTGAACCGGGCGGTCAGCGACATGCGGGAATTGGATGTGGAAGAATTTCTTGCCAGGTACGGCTGCTGAGCCGCGGCCGGCATTGCGTGTCAGTCACGCAAGGCAAACTGAAGCAACAGGGTGCGCTGGAGACTGGTATTGAAATTGTTGTCGGACAGGACCGTCAGGCGGGTCTCGCCATCGCGCGCGCAGACGGCTATGCCCTCCATGTTGTCGATAGCATAGAAGGGGAACCGGCCGGCGAACAGCAGCTCTGGTTCGATGGTGGCGCCGGCCGCGATCATGGCGGATGAAAAGCGGCGGATCGCCATGCCAGGCAGGCTGGTGCGCGAAAAGCTCCGCTCCAGCGTCAGGATCGCGCCATCCGGCAGAACCGCCAGATCGGTGATGCTGTAGTCCTCGAAGCGCTGGACGGAGAAGGCGATCACGGCTTTGCCTCGCCATGCCCAGGCGCGGGTCGCCCCAGCGGGATCGCGGTTGCGTTCGGCAATGGCAATGAAATGCCCGGTAAGCGGCCCCGCGTCTATCAACCCCAGAGCCTCGACCTCGCCGTTGTCGGGACCCTTGTCGATCTCCTTCGGATAGGAGAGGGCGTTGAAACGGGCCGACGTGCCATCGCGACCAAGGTCATAGGTGCCAAAGCGGACGCGGCTTTCGTAGGCCACGGCATAACGCCCCGGCGACAGTCTCGCGATGGCTTCGGCATCGGCCCAGACCTTGCTGCGCTGCGGGTTTCCCTTGCTGTCGCGCATCGGCGCCATGGCGCCGCCGGAGAGTCCCGCAAGCCCGCCATTCTCGTAGACGAGCCGTGCCGTGAACCAGCGTCCAGCATCACTGATGGCCGTGAGCTCTTGACAGCCATCGCCAAGTACCAGTCCGGACAGGCCACCGAACCCGGGGTTATCACTCGACAGCGACAGGCCGCCGCGCCACTCGAGAGGGCCAAAGTGGGTGTTGGCGCTCAGGTTCTGAAAGGAGTCAATCCGCGACGCTATCACATCCAGCGGTTCGGATCGCGCCGGGGTGAGGAAGGCGAGGATGGCGAGTGCCGCCGCCCAGAGCCTCACGCCCTGACGCGCCGGGTCTGCCGGGTTGCCGGCGCTTCACTGCGGGCGTGTTCCTCGAAAAGCTCGGCCAGCTTCTCGGTCATGGCGCCGCCCAGTTCCTCAGCGTCGACGATGGTCACCGCGCGCTTGTAGTAGCGGGTCACGTCATGACCGATGCCGATGGCGATCAACTCGACGGGAGAACGGCTCTCAATGTCGGTGATGACCTGGCGGAGATGGCGCTCGAGATAGTTCCCGGAATTCACCGAGAGGGTGGAATCATCGACCGGAGCACCATCGGAAATGACCATCAGGATGCGGCGCTGCTCTTGCCGGCCCAATAGGCGGTTGTGAGCCCAGATCAGCGCCTCGCCGTCG
>JAGRLX010000065.1 GCA_020441605.1 Alphaproteobacteria bacterium | reverse complement strand
GCCGCCGAGGACGCCGACGTGACGCTGCGACTCTGGCTGCTGCTCAAGCCACGGCTTGCGCGGATTGGAAAGCGCACCGTCTATGAAACGCTCGAACGCCCGCTGGTGCAGGTTCTCGCCGACATGGAAATGGCGGGAATCCTCGTCGATCCGGACGTATTGAGGCGCCTGTCCAACGATTTCGCCGCGGCAGGCGCCGAGATCGAACGGCAAGTCTATGACCTGGCGGGCGAACGCTTCAACATCGCCTCGCCGAAGCAATTGGGGGAAATCCTTTTCGGGCGCATGGGCCTGCCCGGCGGCCGCAGGACGGCGACAGGCGCCTGGTCGACGGATTCCGATGCGCTCGAGGATCTCGCCTCGCAAGGCATCGAACTGGCTCGCAAGGTGCTTGAATGGCGGCAGCTGGCCAAGCTGCGGTCGACATATACCGATGCCTTGCCGAACTTCATCAACCCCGGCACCGGCCGCGTTCACACCAGTTATTCGCTGGCGGCAACGTCGACTGGGCGTCTCGCCTCGACTGAACCGAACCTGCAGAACATTCCAGTCCGGACTGAGGAGGGCCGCAAGATACGAACGGCCTTCATTGCGCCGCCCAAATCAAAGCTCATCAGCGCTGACTACAGCCAGATCGAATTGCGGGTCCTGGCCCATGTGGCGGACATTCCCCAGCTCAAGAAGGCTTTTGCCGACGGCCTCGACATTCATGCTATGACCGCAAGCGAGATGTTCGGCGTGCCGGTCGAGGGCATGGATCCACTGGTGCGGCGAAGGGCCAAGGCGATCAACTTCGGTATCATCTACGGCATCTCGGCCTTTGGCCTTGCCAACCAGCTGTCGATCTCGCGCGAGGAGGCCGGCGATTACATCAAAACCTATTTCAAGCGTTTTCCAGGCATCAAGGACTATATGGAAGCGACCAAGTCGGCGGCCCGGGCGCAAGGCTATGTCGAAACCATCTTCGGCCGGCGCTGCCATTTCCCGCGTATCGGCTCACCCAACCCATCGGAACGGGCATTTCTCGAGCGCGCCGCCATCAACGCTCCGATCCAGGGGGCGGCTGCCGACATCATCCGGCGGGCGATGATCCGGATGCCGGGAGCTCTGTCCGAAGCCGGCCTTACGGCAAAGATGCTGTTGCAGGTTCATGACGAACTGATTTTCGAAGCCCCGGACAAGGAAGTTGATGAGACCATGGCGCTGGTGACCCGGGTGATGGTCGCGGCTCCCGAACCGGCGGTCAAACTTACGGTACCCTTGCAGGTCGACGCGCGGGCGGCACAGAACTGGGAAGAGGCCCACTGATGGGTGGGCCCGTCATCCGCCGTGCGGTGGCTGGCGATATCTCGGCGATCCTCATCCTTCTGGTGGATGACGATCTCGGAAAGCTACGGGAGTCGACCGAAACATCCGCCTATGAGCAGGCTTTCGCCGAAATCGACCTGGACCCCAACCAGCTGCTCGCCGTCATGGACCTTGAGGGCCACGTTGTCGGGTGCCTTCAGTTGACGTTCATTCCAGGCCTATCACACGGCGGCATGCGGCGGGGACAGATCGAAGCGGTTCGGATCGCCCGCTCCCTACGCGGTCAGGGACTCGGCACGGCACTGATGCGATGGGCCATCGACCAATGCCATAGCAGGGGCTGCGGACTGGTTCAATTGATGACAGACAAACGGCGTGCTTGCGCCCGGCGGTTCTACCATGGCCTTGGGTTCACGCCCAGCCACGAAGGCATGAAGCTGAAGCTGTGATGGTTCACCCAATTGCAGCATGCGGCTTCGCGACGTGCCGTCGCCCGTTCGATCCAATTGTGCAATGATGGTTCCGACTCGCTATGGAGGTTGCCGTGATGGCCAAGAAGGAGCCGGATGACGCTGGTGCTTCGATCGTCTGGCAGCTTGAGCGCCTGTCGCGCCTGGTTCGCGCCAGCGAACACGAAGATGGGCTCAACCCTGCGCAATGGGAAGCGCTGCGCTATCTCGCGCGGGCCAACCGTTTCTCCAATTCTCCGGGGGCCCTCACCCGCTACCTCGGCGCCACCAAAGGCACGATCTCCCAGACCGTGAAGGCGCTTGAGCGCAAGGGCCATGTGATGAAGACGGAACGGCCCGGCGAGAAACGCTCCATTGTTCTCTCGCTCACCGAAAAGGGGCATGAAGCGCTCGTCCGCGATCCCTGGGCGCGCCTGGCCGACGGTGCGGATGCGATTGGGGGCAAGACCCGGCGGCGCATGGTCAAAGGTTTGCGCGAGCTACTAAATGCTGAGTTGGTCCGTGGCGAGCATCCGACTTTCGGCGTTTGCGCCACATGCCGCTATTTCCGCGAGAAGGGCCGCAGCGGCGATCCTGCCGGGCCTCATCTGTGCATGTTGATGGAAGAGCCGCTTTCCAAGGCGGAGAGCCGGCAGATCTGTTCCGAGCACGCGATGACATGAGCATGTCCGCCGCCCAGTCCTCCGTGGCACAGGATGGAGTGTTGGTCACGTCAGTCCGGCCAGCGTCGCTCCGCGACAGGCCTCTTTGAGGGCCGCATATTCGACGGGGCCGGCGGACGTTTGCACTTATTATCGTCTCCGCCGTCTCCGCCCGCCATCGTCCTCGCCACTCGAAAGTGCCACGTCCTTTGTCGCCGGTAGTGTCACAACTTGCTTGAGGTTGACGAAATCTGCGGTCTTGTGAGGGATCGCCATCGCCTCGACGAAGTGCTGCTGGAACATAGGTTCAACTGCCGTCTCGATCTTCTCGATGCGGCGGACCACCGCTTCGATTTCGTCGCGTGCCCCGGCATTGAGCAGCGCGATGCGGGCACCCGTGCCCGCGGCATTTCCTGCACTTTGCACCTTGGCGAGATCACAATCGGGGATCAATCCCAGGATCATCGCGTATTTGACGTCGATATGGCTGCCAAAGGCGCCGGCAAGCCGGATCTTGTCCGGGGCATTGATGCCGAGTTTGTCCATGAGCAACCTCACACCGGCATAGAGTGCCGCCTTGGCCAGTTGAATGGCTCTGACATCGTTCTGGATGACGCGGATGAGGGGCTCGTTGCCGTCTTCGCGCGGGCGCCGGATGACATAATTGAATGTCCGGCCATGCGGCTCGATACGCGGGCTCCTGGCGGCGAGCGCGCCGTCTATGAGGCCGTCCTGGTTGATGATGCCGGCCAGATACATCTCCGCAATCGCCTCGATGATGCCGGAACCGCAGATGCCGGTCACCCCGGTCTGGGTCACGGCGGCCTCGAAACCATCCTCGTCCGACCAGAGATCGCAACCAATCACCCTGTAACGAGGTTCGAGGGTCAACGGATCGATCCTGATGCGTTCGATGGCGCCGGGCGCGGCACGTTGGCCAGATGAAATCTGCGCGCCTTCAAAGGCTGGCCCGGTCGGCGAGGAACAGGCGAGCAGCCTTTCCTTCGAACCCAGCACGATCTCTGCGTTGGTGCCCACATCGACGCAGAGCATGATCTCGTCGGAAACGTGCGGTGCTTCCGACAGCACGACGCCCGCCGTGTCGGCGCCCACATGCCCGGCGATGCAGGGCAGAACATAGGCCCAGGCGCCGGGGTTGAGCGTCAGTTCCAGTTCCCGGGCCGGAACCGTGACCGGAAGGCCCGTGGCCAGCGCGAAGGGCGCGCCGCCGAGCTCGGTCGGATCGATGCCCAGGAACAGGTGATGCATGACCGGATTGCCGACCAACACCACTTCGAGAATGTCGGTCACGCCGATACCGCCACGCAGCGCCACGTCCTGCACCAGGTTGTTGAGCGCTTGCCGGATGGCGGCCGTCATCTCCTTCTCGCCGCCAGGGTTCATCATGACATAGGAGACCCGGCTCATCAGATCTTCGCCAAAGCGAATCTGCGGGTTCATCAGCCCGGCACTCGCGGCCACTTCACCTGTAGAGAGATTGGTAAGGTGGGCGGCGATCGTGGTACTGCCCACGTCGATCGCGAGTCCGAAGCCCTTGTCGTGGAAGCCCGGCCAGATGGCGACAAGACGATTGCCGCCACCGGGGGCACGGGAATAGACGGCTGCAGTGATCTTCCATTCACCCTTGCGGAGCGCCTTCTGCAGGTCGGCGACGATCGAGAGATCGCAGGTGACGGCGTCGATCTGCCACTGGTCCTTCAGGGCCTTGTAGACGCGCTCTAGGTCCGACGATGGCTTGTGCATGTCGGGTTCCTCGACCTCGATGAAGCACAGCTTCGTGCAGGGATCGAGCTCGATGGCACGGGTGTCAGCCTCCTTGCGGACGACCTGTTTGTGAACCTGGGATTCGGGCGGCACGTCGATGACCAGATCGCCCATGATTCTGGTCTGGCATGAGAGGCGGCGGCCGGCGGGAAGTCCCCTGATCTTGTCATAGCGTTCCTCGACCCGGGAAAATTCCGAGACGTGGGACGCCTTTGACGTGATGCCATGCTTGGCGAACTCGCCTTCACCAACCGTGATCTGGCAGCGGCCGCATATGGCGCGACCGCCACACACGGAGTCGATGTCGACACCCAGCGCGCGGGCGGCCTGCAACACAGGTGTTCCCACCGCAAAACGTCCGCGCTTGCCGGAAGGCGTAAAGACGATGAGAGGGTTCTGCTCGATCATGGTTCCTCCTTAGCCCTCTGTACACCAAGGCCTGAGAGGGCACAGCGGGGCGGCCCCACATCCGGCCTTCAGCGGCCTTCGCTGCAATCTGCCGACGGCGAGGGCCAGATGTCTCAGCGACGCCTGCGGGCCTCACGCGCCGCGCGCCGGGCGGCAATCTCGTCGGCCGAGGGTGCCGCTTCGCCGGCTGGACGGTTGGCCGCAGACGGGGCCGGCGCCATGTCGCGGAACTTGTTGTTCCAGAATTTGCAGTGGGCGTCGGTGCCGTTCAGCACATTGGCGCCATAAATGGCGTGCATGTCCTCATCGTGCATCGGATTCATGATGGCCGAAGTCATGCCGTGGCTAGCCGCCATGGCGAGGAAGTAGCCGGTGAGGGCGCGGCGGTTGGGCATGCCGAAGGAAATGTTGGAAGCGCCACAGGTGGTGTTGACCTTCAGCTCCTCGCGCAGGCGGCGGACAAGGCGGAACACCTGCTGACCGGCGGTGCCCATCGCGCCGATCGGCATGACCAGGGGATCGACCACGATGTCATGCGGCTTGATGCCGTGGTCGGCGGCCCGCTGGACGATCTTCCTGGCCACCTCGAAACGGACGTCCGGATCTTCCGAAATGCCGGTCTCGTCGTTGGAGATCGCCACCACCGGCACATTGTACTTGGCCACCAGCGGCAGGATTGCCTCGAGTTTCTCCTCCTCGCCGGTCACGGAATTGACCAAAGGGCGACCAGTCGCGGTCTCGAGGCCCATCTTGAGGGCCGAGGTGACGGAAGAATCGATGCAGAGCGGCAGATCGCAGACCGACATGACCACTTCCAGCGTCTGCTTCATCAGCGGCGGCTCGGACTCGTTCGGATTGACGGCGGTGACGCCGGCGTTGACGTCGAGAATATGGGCGCCGGCTTCCATCTGGGCCAGCGCATCCTTGATGACCGTATCAAAATTGCCTGCCTGCATCTCGGCGGCGAGCTTCTTGCGGCCGGTCGGATTGATGCGTTCACCGATAACCGTGAATGGCCGGTCGAAGCCGATGATGTGCTCGCGGGACGCGGAGGCAACGAGGGTATGGGTCATAGGGCTTTGCCTCCATTGGCAATCAGGGTCTTGAGTTTGTCGGGGGTGAATTCGGTTTCCAGGCCGGCCTTGGCCTTCTCTACCTCGACGGCGAGATCGTCGCCCACCGGCACCGGCTCGGCCCGGCGCCAGTCGGCCAGATAGCTATCGGTGTCCGAGGCCCCGCCACGCATGGCGGCCATGTCGATCGCTTCCTGGAAGCGGTCGCTCAACATGCGCTTTTCCTCCTTGCGCCCGGCCTTGACCGAAACGGCAGAGGGGATGTCGCGCCAATAGGTGACAATCAGATTGGCCATGTTGGCGGGTTATATGCACTCTTCCGAAAGCGGCGGATAGCTCGAAAGCGACATTGTGGCTGATCACTCCGAAGTGTGCCGACGAGAGACTTTACAAAGCTTGCGGTCCGTGGTCGGCTGACTGCTGAAAAATCGAGGTGGGCATGCGCCTAGGATTGTTCATGATGCCCCTGCATGGGCTCGGCCGGAACCTTGGCGACACGCTGGCCGAGGACCGGGAAGCCATCATCCTGGCCGACCGGCTCGGGTTCGATGAAGCCTGGGTCGGCGAGCACCTGACGGCCTCGACCGAACCCATCACGTCACCGCTGATCTTTCTGGCCTCCCTCCTCGACGAGGCCCGGCGCATCCGGCTGGGACCGGGTGTGCTGGCCCTGCCGCATCACCACCCTGCCACCCTGGCCGGTCAGTGCGCACTGTTCGACCATCTGAGCGGCGGCCGGTTGCTGCTCGGCATCGGTCCAGGCGGTCTTGCTTCGGACCAGGAACTCTATGGGGTTCTAGGCCTCGCCGACCGGGGCGAGCGGATGATCGAGTCGGTTGAAATGATGCAGGCGATATGGGCCGGCGAGCCGCCATGGAGGTTCGAGGGCCGGTTCTGGCGCTTCTCGGTCGAGAAATCCCTTCAGGTCGAGCTCGGCATTGGGCCGATGCTCAAACCTCTGCAACAGCCCCATCCACCAATTGCCGTGTCGGTGCTTGGTTACCGCACCGGGCTCGCCCAACTGGCGGGCGAGAAGGGCTGGAGTCCGATCTCCGCCAATTTCGTGCCGGCCGAAGTCATCGCCAGCCACTGGGACATGTATGCGAAAGGTTGCGCCAGCAGAGGACTGGCAGCCGATCCGTCCAACTGGCGTGTGGCCCGTTCGGTACTGGTGACCCCGACCGATGGCGAAGCCATGGATTATCTCGCCCGCAAGCGGTCGGGCCTGCAATTCTATTACCGCTATCTGTGCGACCAGCTCTGCGCCGCAGGCCAGGCGCGGAACTTCAAGGCGGATCCGGCCATGCCCGATTCCGATCTTACCGACCACTACCTGCTGAATACCATGGTGATCGCCGGAAGCCCGTCGACAGTGGCGGAAAAACTGAAAGCCCTCCGCGCCACCATTGGGAACTTCGGCACCTTGCTGGTCGCCGCCCATGACTGGGATGAACCTGCACTCTGGCGGCGCTCCCTCGAACTTCTGGCGAGCGAGGTCCGTGACCGGCTGCGGGACTGAGCAGTGGGCGCGTGCTCACCCTGCCTGCCTTTTCTTCACCACCATGCCCCAAATCCAGAGCACGATGATCGCGCCGACAATGGCGCCGATGAAGCCAGCACCCTCTCCCGGACGGTAGAAGCCGATCGCCTGGCCGAGGAAAGAGGCCACGAAAGCGCCGACAATGCCAAGTATGGTGGTCAGGATGAAGCCCGAAGGCTCATTCTTGCCTGGCATCAGGAACTTGGCGATGACACCGACGATGAAGCCGATGATGATGGTCCAGATGATTCCCATGGTTGTCCCCGCTGTGGTAGAGCAGACGTCTGTCGCATGATCTCTTACAACCGAGACGAAAAGGGATCAACGCGGCTCTCTTGCAATCGGGGCGGCAGATGCCAAGATATCTGCTGCCCGGGTTATATCAGGAGAAACTCATGACCAGACGCATGCCTTCGCTACTTGCCTTGCTTGGACTTGTCGCCATCGCTGGCTACCAGCATCGCGACAAGATCGCTGATTTCGTGAAGAGCCTCGAAGTACAAGATCCGGCTGGCAAGGCGCTGGAAAGCGTCAAGAACGTATTGGGCGACGGGCCTGTCGCCACCACCATTACCGGCGGACTGGGCCAGCTGGTCGACCAGTTCAAGGGGGCGGGCCAGGGCGACACGGCAGAGTCCTGGGTTGGAACCGGCCCCAATGCCCCCATCACCGAGCAACAGATGGAATCGGCGCTAGGTGCCGATCTCATTGACGGGTTGGTTCAGCAAACGGGGCTCGACCGGGGCGAACTGCTTGCCCGCCTTGCCAGGGTGTTGCCGGAAGCGGTGGACAAGTTGACGCCGGCTGGCCAGATCCCTGCCTGATTTCGAACTGGCCCGAGTCTTTCCACGCAGACATCGCCCCGGATCGCACCGACCCGGGACAATGGGCGCTCCGGTGAACCCGGCTCAGGCGCCGAAGAACGTGCGCGACAGGATGCCGATGATGGTGCCGAGGGATCGTACGGCTTCGATCGGCACGTTCTGGCCGGTCAAGGAGCCTGACGCATCGATCTCGGTGGCGAGCTTGTCGACCTGGCCATCGACCTCGACGTCGACATAGCTGCTTTCCTTCATGATGATCTGGCCGCTGATGCCGTCGGCGGCGGCGAACAGATCGGCATCCCCTGCCGGCTGGGCAAAAAGCGCATCATCGCTGCCGGCGTCGTCGGACGGGAGGGTCAGGGTCAGGTCATACTGATTCTGATTGCCGACATTGGGAGTCGACGTGAAAGGCATGTTGCCTTTCAAGGGGTATTCCTTGCCGCCACACTTGGCAGTGATCTCGATGAACCAGGACTCGGTCTGGTAGGAATAGACCATGTCGCCGTTCCAGACGCAGCCCTTGTCGGAAGGAAGACCTGCTGACGGCACGGTGAAATTGTTGAACTGGACAGTGTCGACCCGTTCGTCGATGAGGCCCGATTCCGAAACCTTGATCTTCTTGAGGATGGTGTCGCGCAGGAGGCTTGCGGCAGTGCTGGGGTTTTCAGGCTTCAGCATCAGCGTACCGGCGAAGCGGCCGTTGGTCGCTGGAACCTTGCCGACGGCGAGATAGTTCACCGCCATGGTCGCCCCGTCGGTGAAGCCATCCGACTTGACCACCCAGCCACCGGCATATTGGGTACGTTGAAGCTTCTGGCCATTATTCGGATTGATCAAGGCACCGTTGCCGGTCACGGCGCAGGATTCGTTCTGACCCGAGATGATGCCGCCCTGGGCTGCCTGGCAGGTGATCTTGAGTGTCGTCTCGACCTGCTTGTCAGCCAGGCCAACGGTGAAAGTGTCCTTGAGCGCCGCATCGCGCAGCGACGGCATGGAGGCCTGCATGGTGAAGTTCACGGTCTCCGCCGCATAGGCCGTTGCAGGGAGAAGTGCGAGAACGGCAGCCGAGGCCGCGAGTGTTCTGATCATCGGTGTTCAATCCTTTTCGCTACATGGCAGCCTTGCATCTGAACGGACGCTGAGCGAGGCGTGTTCGCGCCGAACGATGCTGGATACGCCCCCTTGGGGCAATGATGTCCGAATCCCGATCCTCGCGCAATGGGGTGACGCAGGAACCGGCTACGGCTCCCACCCGGCGAAAGTCTTGACCAAAGCCGGTTCCGCGTTGCTCAATGCGGGGTGTAAGTGATGGAGTCGGGAGGAGTGGGGATGTGAGCGAGATTGAGTGCGAACGCGCTGCCTTCCGCGATCTGCAGACTCGACTGCCGGACCTCTTCCGGAGCGTCTTCCCGAACCGTATGGAGCCACGCACTGTCCTCATCATCCCCAGTCTCAGCATGGATGCCGAGGTTCTCGCCAAGGTCAGTGGCGCCCACCACTATGAAGAGCGCATGTTCTGTCTGCTGCTATTGCTGCGTTATCCCGCGACGCGGGTCATTTATGTCACCAGCCAGCATGTGTCGGACACCATCATCGACTATTTCCTTCATCTGCTGCCGGGCGTGCCGACACATCACGCGCGCAACCGCCTCACCCTGCTGTCGTGCCATGATGGATCTCCGGCGCCCCTGACGCAGAAGATCCTGGAACGGCCACGGCTTCTGGCGCGTATCGCCGAAGCCCTCGGCGACCGCTCGCGGGCTCACATGACCTGCTTCAATGTTTCGGCGCTGGAGCGAACACTGGCAGTCCGGCTCGGAATCCCAATCTATGGCTGTGATCCCGATCTCCTGCCGCTTGGCTCCAAGAGCGGCAGCCGGACAATCTTCCGCGAGGCGGGCCTGCGCATGCCCGATGGGTTCGAGAACCTGCGTGACGTGAAGGATGTGGCGACGGCGCTGGCCGCACTGAAGGACCGCAACCCGGAAATGCGCCGCGCCGTGGTGAAACTCAATGAAGGTTTTTCAGGTGAGGGCAATGCGGTGATGTCCTATGAGGGCGCTCCGTCGGGCGCGGCCCTCGCGGACTGGGTGCGCGCGCGGTTGCCACGGCTTCGCTTCGCGGCGCAGGGCATGGCCTGGGATGCCTTCGCCGCGAAAATCGACGACATGGGCGCCATTGTCGAGGCTTTCGTGGAAGGCGAGGCGAAGCGCTCGCCATCGGCTCAGTTCCGCGTCAATCCGCTCGGAGATATCGAAGCGATCTCGACCCACGATCAGGTTTTGGGCGGGGAAGGCGCGCAAGTGTTCCTCGGGTGCCAGTTCCCAGCAGACGGCGACTACCGGCTCGATATCCAGTCCGAGGGCTTGAAGGCAGCGAAGGTACTGCGCGACCGGGGCGTACTCGGCCGCTTCGGCATTGACTTCATCTCGACGCGGCAAGACGATGGCTGGCGCCACTACGCCATCGAAGTCAACCTGAGAAAGGGTGGTACGACCCACCCTTTCATCATGCTGCAATACCTGACCGATGGCAGTTATGATCCCCGGACCGGGCTGTTCCTGGCGCCGGGCAACCGGCCGCGCTTCTACTATGCGTCCGACAACATCGAATCGGAGCGATACCGCGGCCTCACCCCACAGGACCTGATCGACATTGCGGTGCAGCATGGTATCCATTTTCACAATGCCACGCAGCAGGGTGTCGTGTTCCATCTGATCGGCGCATTGTCCGAATTCGGTAAGCTCGGCGCCGTTTGCGTCGGCGACAGCCGCACGGAGGCCCGGCGCCTCTACGACGAGACGATCGACATCCTGGATCGCGAGACGGTGGGAGGCTGACCATGGCGGAAGCGACGCCCTTCAAGATCAATCGGGCACCGGTGCTAACACTCTGGGCCGCCATCGTTGCGGAGCGACTGGGTTTCGATCACGATGAAGCCTTGACCCTCGGCCGTGCCGTCGCCGGGCTCAACGCCCAAGCCAAGGGCAAGCGGTTGGGGATCTTCAAGCCATCAGCGGACAGCCTGCGCGAAAAGCGCAAGGAGAAGCCTGCGGGCGTGTTCGAGGTGGAATTGCTGCACAGGGCCGTGCCGGCGGTGATGACGGCCGATGGCATTCGCGCGACAAGCAAGGGCAAGCCCAGCAATCCCGAGGCTGTCGAGAAATACCTCGCGGCGAAGTTCGGCCCGCATCTGGCCGCAACCGTGGCGGCCATGGCTGAACTCGCGCAATCATTCACGCCCGGCGAACTCGCCGATCTGGGGTTCAGGCTTTATGAATGTTTCCGGCCCGCCATCCCTGAAGGCGTAGAAGGATGGGGCGCAGCCGGCGCGTTGAGCCTGGCAGCGATCCACGGCGCCGGGCGGGAAGTCTAGTTGGTATCGCGCATGAGTGCCGTGCGGGCGCAGAGAATACCATAGGGCCGGGCCAACATGCGGAGTGTTTCATCGCAGACCCATCCGGGTGGTGCATTCTCCGACATCGCAGCCCCTATCCGATTGCGCCCGACGCCTTGAGCGCGGCTATGCGCTGCCCGTCAAGACCCAGCACGTCTTGCAAGATCTTCTCGGTACCGTCGCCAAAACGCGGTGGCGCCTTGTCATATTCAATCGGCGTTCCGGAGAACTGGATCGGATTGGCGACCCCGGGGATCTGGACTCCGTCGTCGCGCGTCAGACCGATCTGGACACCGCGGGCCAGCACCTGCGGATTGGCAAAGACCTGGTCAATGGTGTTGATCGGGCCGCAGGGAACCGCAGCTGCTTCGAAAGCCTCCACCCACTCGGCCGTCGTCCGCGCCTTCATTGGTCCGGCGAGCAGGGGGACGAGGGCGTCCCGGTTCTCCACGCGGTCGCGATTGGTCTTGAACCGGCTGTCGGCCGAGAGTTCCGGCACGCCGATGATGGTGCAGTATTCCCTGAACTGACGCTCGGTGCCGACTGCCATGATGATGTAGCCATCCTTGGTGGCGAAAGTCTGGTAGGGGACGATATTCGGATGGGCATTGCCCAGGCGGGTTGGCGCCTTGCCGCCGACGAGATAGTTGAGCGCCTGATTGGCCAGCACCGCGACCTGCGAATCCAGCAGCGCCATGTCGATATACTGGCCCTCGCCCGTGCGCTGGCGATGAAAGAGCGCGCCCTGCATGCCGATCACCGCATAGAGACCGGTAAAGATGTCAGCGAATGCCACACCCACCTTCATCGGCTCGGCTCCCGGCGCGCCATCGGGCTGGCCAGTGATTGACATGATACCCGCCATGCCCTGGATCATGAAGTCGTAGCCGGCACGCTGGGCAAAGGGCCCGTTTTGCCCGAAGCCGGTGATCGAGCAGTAGATGATGTCGGGCTTAACGGCTTTCAGGCTCTGGTAGTCGAGGCCATATTTCCGCAATCCGCCAACCTTGAAGTTCTCGATCACGATATCCGATTTCGACGCGAGGTCGCGGATGAGCGCCTGACCTTCGGCCGATGCCATATCGATGGCGACCGACCACTTGCCGCGATTGGCCGACAGGAAGTAGGCCGCATCGCCACGGGATCCGTCAGGATTGGTCACGAAGGGCGGGCCCCAGCCGCGCGTGTCATCGCCTTCACCGGGCTTTTCGATCTTGATCACCTCTGCCCCGAAATCGGCCAATAGCTGCGTGGCCCATGGGCCCGCGAGAACGCGGGTAAGATCGAGAACGCGGATGCCGGTAAGCGGACCTGCCATGACCAGAAGTCTCCCTGTTGGCGTCGCTTCTAGCGCTTGCCATTCCTCCTCGCAAATGCTTGGAATGCAGCATTCCTTGAGGGGGAGCGACATGCCGTCTGACAAGACCGAACACTTCATGGCGATGAAGGGTGACGGATACTATTCGAAGGCGACGACCGGCGCCCGCGAAGTCATCAACGGGGCCCAGCCCCTGATCATTTCGGCCGTCGATCGGCTGAACCTGGCCGGGGGCCGGGGACCGATCCGAATCTCCGACATGGGCTGCGCCGACGGCGGCACCTCGCTCGACATGTGGCGAAGCGTCCTGGCTCATATCCGGGCGCTGGCGCCGCAGCGCCCCATCGAGATCGTCTACACGGATCTGCCCCGCAACGACTTCTCCCAGTTGTTCCGCACCATCCACAACCAGACCGCTGCCCGGAGTTACTTTGGCGAGGTTGCAGGCGTCTTTCCCTTCGCGTCGGCCACGTCGTTTCATGACCCCATAGTACCGCCGGAAGCCCTCGACCTCGGCTTCTCGTCGACAGCTTCTCACTATTTGTCGCGCACACCCTGCAATATTCCAGACCATGTTCACATGGTTGGCGCCAGCGGTGCCGCGCGGGAGGCCTTCGCCGCACAAGGGGCCCGCGACTGGCAAGCTTTCCTGCTCAATCGGGCGCGCGAGTTGAGGCCCGGCGGGCGGCTGTGCCTGTTCAACTTCGGTATCGACGAGGAAGGCCGTTATCTGGGGAATACCGGCGGCGTCAACATGTTTGACACGTTCAGCCGTCTGTGGCGGCAAATGGCCGATGAAGGCCGCATCACGCTTGCGGAGTATGAACGCACCAATTTCCCGCAGCATTACCGTACTATGGCGGAATTCATCGGGCCCCTGAACGATGACGGTCATCCCGTCCACCGGGCCGGATTGCGGCTCGAGCATGTCGAATCACGGGTCGTGCCCTGCCCCTATGCCCGCGATTACGCGGTTCATCTGGACGCTGCCCGCTTTGCCCGTCACTACATCCCGACGCTGCGCTCCTGGTCAGAACCGGTGTTCGCGGCCGGGCTGGATCCATCGCGGAGCCCCGACGACAAGGCCCGGATCATAGACGCCTTCTACGCGCGCTATGAAGCACTTGTGGCGGCAAGCCCGCGGGGCCATGGCATGGATTACGTGCACATCTATCTGGTCATCCGCAAGGAGAGCTAGATTGACGCCAGCAACCTATCGTCAACTGAAATGCCACTTGTCTCGGCAGCAGCAAGCTTCTCGGCATAGGGGTTCTTGGTTCGCTCGCCGCCCACGGCGAAGGCAGGATCGACCGGACAGCCGATAGCCACGTTCTCACGCACGGTGAAGGGCAGGAGAAACAGGCCGTGGCGCACATTGCGCAGGAACACGCGCCTCTCGCTGGCCACTTGGCGCATGATGGCCGGTGCCAGAAAGACGCAGGAGACCCCCGCCAGATCCAGTCCGACGACATCGCGCTGAAGATCCCGTTCCCTGACTGGATCGGAGAGCGCCTCATCCAGCATCTTCAGGCCAGGATAGCCACACCCCTCGAGCCAAGCCGTCGCCCAGGCAACTTCTGCGGCTGACGCCAAACCCCGCCTTTCCAGGGCGGCGGCCAGGCGTTTCTCCAGTTCGGCCGGGGTCATGTCCATGGCGCCGTCATTAACCAAGATTCGATGCGCCGTCCATTGTGGCGGGCGTGTTGCATGGTTGTCATCGTGTTGTCGCCCGATTGACAAGGAAACATGCAGATGCCGAGCAAAATGCCAGAGCGAGCGCTTCTGAAGGTCCCCGAGAACCGGACTCGAAACAGGATACGCCTCGCTGCCAAGCTGCTGCTGATCGCCGCCTTCATCGTGATCACCAATGCAGGCTTTGGCGAGCGGGTATCGCTCCTGCTCGACAACGAACGCTACAACACATTGCTACCCTTTCTGGCGATCTGGGGCATGGGTCTTGTGGCGATCGTAATTGCAGCCTTTCAGCCGAATGTCTGGGTGCGCATGTTCTGGACGATGCTGATCGCCCTGTCGAGCGCCGTGGCCTGGGGCTATCACAGCGCCAGCCAGTCGGAGTTCACGGTCTTTGACATTGTGTCATTGTGGAACGCCCGACACGAAGCGGGACGGGCGGCGGAATTCTACGGTTCCCATATCGGCCTCGCTTTGGTGGTGCTCGCCAGCGGGATCCTCCTGATGGCCCTTCCCGTCGGCATTCCTGGCAAGCTTCGCCGCTGGTTCGGCTACCTGTTCTGGTTCCCCGCCGTGCCGGTGGCGGTCATTGCAGCGGTGGTATTCCTCAAGGGCGGCGGCGGCTCCCAAGCCATGCCAACCCAATTCGCGCCGGTCGCCCTTACTTCGCTTGCAAGCGCAAAGATCGCGCTGCAGGGTGCCCAGGTCCGGCACGCGGTCGCGTGGAGGCCCGCCAACACCGCGCCAAAGCAAAACATCGTCATGCTCATCGATGAAAGCATTCGCTACGAGTATCTGGACCTGACACCGGGCAATCCCCATACCCCGAAGCTCGCCAGTCTCGCCAACCGTTTCGTCAACTTCGGGCCAACGGTGTCGGGCGGCAATTGCAGCAATTATTCCAACGCCATCCTGCGGCTTGCAGCTTCGCGCAAGGATGTCACCGGCACCATCAATACCAGCCCGACCATTTGGCAATACGCCAAGCTGGCGGGTTATCGCACCGTGTTCATCGATGCCCAGGCCGGCGGCATCACCAATCCAGGCCTGATGCAGAACTTCATGTCCATGACCGAAAAGGCCGACATCGATTCCTTCCACGCGATTCGCGACGTGGGCAGCGACATGGCGGACGCCAGGCTGGCCGAGATCATCGCGGCTGAACTCAAGGCCGGCGGACCGGTGTTCATCTATGCTAACAAGAATGGCGCCCATTTCCCCTACGATCATGCCTATCCGGCAGAGGCCGCCCGTTATCATCCGACCATGACGGAGGCTGGCGCCGATACCGAGAAGAGCCGGATCGCCTCCTACCGCAACGCTATCTCCTGGTCGGTCGACGATTTCATGGAGAAACTCTTCGCCGAGGCCGACTTCACCGGGACGACACTTCTGTACACGTCCGACCACGGCCAGAATCTCAATTCCGGCAAGCTCACCCACTGCGTGGTCGAGAATCCCGATCCGCGCACCGCGCTGGTGCCGTTGATGGTCTCGACCGATGACAGCGAGCTTCGCGCCAAACTGGCCGAAAGTGCTGCACAGCGGCGTGGTGCCATGAGCCACTTCGAAATCGTCCCGAGCGTCCTTGCCTGGATGGGCTATGACGAAGCCGACATTGCCACGGTCTACCCGGCCTCGTTGTCCGGCGGATCGCCTGGCCAGCCGGCGTTCACCACCGGCGACGTCTTCGGTCTGTTCACCAGCGAAGTGCACTGGACTCCCGTCGACACCAGTATCGACTACCGCGAGCCGGCGGAGCGGATATTGATGCCCGAGGACGGGGGAGGAGCATGACCATGAAGCCACAGCATTCAACGAGCCCCCAGTGGCTGACGCCGGAAACAGCCCTGTTTCTCCGTCACGCCTTGCCAAACGGCGTGACGATCCTGGCACTCTGCTTCGGTCTGACAGCTCTCGTCTTTGCGAATGACCTCAACATTACTGCGGCAATCGCCTGCGTGCTGATCGCTGCCATTCTCGACGCCTGTGACGGACGGGTGGCGCGAGCTACCGGCTGTGCCTCGAAGTTCGGCGCGGAACTCGACTCGCTGTCGGATGTGGTGTGCTTCGGCGCGGTGCCCGCTTTCATTCTCTATCAATGGGGCCTGTCCGCCTACGGCGCGATCGGATGGATTGTCTGTCTGTCAGTCGCCGCGGCTTGCGCCCTGCGCCTTGCACGTTTCAATGTGGCGACCGATGCGCCGGGCCGTCCTTCCTGGGCCAATCACTTTTTCACCGGTGTACCCGCGCCAGCCGGGGCATTCCTCGCCCTGCTCCCGATCTATGCGGCCAACAGCGAGACCGTCGCGATTGAAACAGCGAGCTTCATGGCCTTGTTCGCCGTCCCAATTACGGCCGGCCTGATGGTTTCGTCATGGCCGACCTTCTCGGCCAAGGCGATCAGCCGCAAGGCGCTGCGGCTCCTGTTCGTACCAAGCCTTGCCGCCACGGTCGCTCTCGCCTTCGGGCTGATGCTGGTGCCGTGGCTCACCCTGACACTGGCGGCGGTGGTCTATCTCTGGACTCTCCCGATCAGCAAATGGCGCCATGAGCGGCATCGGCGGCGCAGTGCGACGGCTTAAGACCAGCAGCAGTGCGGCCATGGGTCCAGCCCCGCTTCCCCATTGCCACACTGTCACAGGACCGTCATACTGCATTGTAATGAGAGAAGAAGCCGGTTCAGCCGGACCCCAAGATATGGTTTCGGCGGTGAGCATCCCGCGCGCCGCCCCTCAAGGAGGAAAGTCAGCATGAAGAAGACCAAGATCATGACCTCGGCGCAGGAGACGATGCGCGCGGCCATGTTGTCTCGCCGTAGCCTGCTCAAGTCGGCCGCCGCCGTCGGCGCCGTTGGGCTTACCAGCCCGCTCTATATCAAGCGCGCCCTGTCGTCCTCGGGCGAGCTCAATCTCCTCATGTGGTCAGACGAGTTCCCGGAACCGGTAATCCCGAACTTCGAGAAGGCCACGGGCATCAAGGTCAATCAGACTCCCTTCTCGCAGAATGAAGAGCAGATCAACAAGCTGCAGGCCACCGGCGGCGAAGGCTTCGATCTGTGCCAGCCCACGGTGAACCGCGCGCCGCAGTATCACGATTTGCAGGTGCTCGCACCCTTCGACATGAACAAGGTCAAGAACAGCAGCAATATCCTGTCCTCCATGTTGAAGAGCTCGCAGGACCTCTGGACCTGGGACGGCGGCCTCTATCACCTGCCGCATTGCTGGGGTTCGGAAGCCATCTCCTACCGCACCGACCTGTGGAAGGGTGATCCAGCGACGCTCAGTTTCGGCTCGCTGTGGGACGAAGGCGTCAAGGGTCACACCCAGGGCCGCGGTCATTCCTTCCTGCTCGGCATCGGCCTGTGGTGGGACCACTCGGGCAAGATGCCGTCGAACCGCATGCTTGATGGCTACAAGGATGAAGACAGCTTCAAGAAGGTGTGGGACCCGATCCTGGCATTCGCCATCGAGAACAAGGCTTTCGTCAAGCAGTTCTGGGATTCTGCCGACAATACCAAGTCGGGGCTGATGGAGAACGACGTGTGGATCGGCCAGACTTGGGACGGTCCGGCGCTGTCGCTGAAGAAGGACGGCAAGCCGGTCAATTATCAGGCCCCGATCGAAGGCGCCATCGCCTGGGTCGACGGCCTGTCGCTGATGAAGGCCGCCGCAAACATCGACCAGGTTTACGAGTTCCTCAACTACCTGCATACGCCGGAAGTTTCCGGCCAGGTCGCGGACGGCTCTGGCTACAACCCCGTGGTAACCGGTGCTGATGCCTTCACCTCGGATGTGTTCAAGAAGAACTTCCAGGAAGCATTCCCTGGCGACGCGCTGAAGAACCTCTGGCCGTGGCCGGCGGAACCCGCCTGGTATGCGGAAATCCGCAGCCAGTACGTCGACAAGTTCACTGCCGCCTAAGCCGGCTGAACATCGCCATCCAGACAGCCAGCCCCGGTCATCCGGGGCTGGTTCATTTTTAGAATGGTGTTGGTCCTACTTGATCTCTCCGGCGGTTAGGTAGAAACTTATCAAAAATACAATAGTAAGTCTGGGGGCAAGGAAGCGTATGAGCGCCGGCGTCGAGCTCGATCACGTTACCGTAAGATTTGGACAGTTCACAGCGGTGGACGACGCCACGCTCGACATCAAGAGTGGCGAATTCTTCTCCTTTCTTGGGCCTTCGGGGTGCGGTAAGACCACGATCCTGAGGACTGTTTCAGGCTTTCTCGATCCCTCGGAGGGCGCGGTCCGCATCGGCGGCCAGGACATGGCCGGGATTGGTGCCAACAAACGGCCGACGGCACTGATCTTCCAGAACCTCGCACTCTTTCCTCTCATGACGGTCGCCGACAACATCACCTATGGCCTGCGGGTGCGCGGCGTGGCAAAGGCCGAGCGGATGAAGAAGGCCGGCGAACTGCTCGACCTCATCGCTTTGCCCGGTCAGGGCCAGAAGCTTGTGAGCGAGCTTTCAGGCGGCCAGAAGCAGCGTGTCGCGATCGCCCGCGCGCTTGCCGTCCAGCCCAAAGTTCTGCTGCTCGACGAGCCGCTTTCGGCCCTTGACCTCAAGCTGCGCCAACACATGCGCAATGAGTTGCGCGCCATCCAGCAGCAAGTGGGCATCACTTTCATCTACATCACCCACGATCAGGGCGAGGCGCTCACCATGTCCGACCGTATTGCCGTGATGAGCGATGGGGTCATCCAGCAGATCGCCGATGGGCGATCTGTCTATGACCAACCGGATACGGCCTTTGTCGCCTCGTTCGTGGGCGAGAACAATGCCTTTTCCGGCAAGGTGGTGAGCGCAGATTCATCCGGCGCGGTTGTCGGTACACCCTTTGGCAATCTGCGCGGCAGCAATCCGAAAGCCTTGAAGGCCGGCGAAAGCGCCATCCTGTTCGTCCGGCCCGAAGCGATGATCTTCGGCGCGGGCGCTGCGGATGCCACACTCGAATCCAAAGTCGCGAGTGTTGCGTTCGAAGGCAACATGACTCATGTCTTCCTCAAGACCCGCAGCGACAAGGATATCACCATGACGGTCGGCCGGCATGGCGTGGACAGGATGCCGGCGCGGGGTGAGAACGTGACGGTGTCCTATGCCCCCGAGGCCGGCATCGTCTTGCCAGAAGGAAAGATGGCCCGTGACTAGCCGCTTCCTCGTCTTCCTGGTTCCGGTGATCGTTGTCGCGATCTTCTGGCTGATGGCGCGGCGCGAGGCTTCGCTCGCCCATGATCCCACCCACAAGGGGTTCTTCGAGCGCAATGGCACTGCGCTGGGCATGGTCTTCATTCTCCTCGTCGCCTTCTGGACGATCTTCCTGGTGACGCTCCCTTATCTCTACATGGTGGTCGAGAGCTTCCATCCACGGCTGCCTCCGCTCGATCGCGGCGGACCTAAGGACTATTGGACCATCGAGCAATACAAGTCGTTCTTCATCAATCCTGTCGACGACCAGGTGAACGCGACCCATATCGGCGCGTTTGTGTTCACCATTCTCGCGTCCGCGGCGGTCACGGCATTGAATTTCGCGATCTGCTATCCGCTCGCCTATTACATGGCGCAGTCGGGCACGGCGCAGAAGGTCCGCATGTTGATGCTGGCGCTGATCGTGCCCTATTGGGTCAACGAAATCCTGCGTGCCTTCGCGCTGCGCCTGCTTCTTGCCTCGAAGGGCGTCATCAACCAGACCCTGATGGCAACCGGCATCATCGACGGACCGATCGACTTCCTCGGCAATAACACCGGCCTCTATGTCGGCCTATCCTATGCCTACCTGCTGGTGATGATCTTTCCGCTCTACAATGCCATAGAGAGTCTCGACAAGAACCAGGTGGAGGCCGCGCGAGATCTCGGCGCGCCATGGTGGAAGATCCACCGCGACGTGGTGGTCCCCCACGCCAAGCCTGGCATCGCATCGGGCTGCACGATGGTCTTCATGCTCTCGGCCGGTTCGCTCGCCGCCCCGCAATTCCTCGGCGGGCCGCGCACCCTGTGGTTTACGTCGGTCATCTACAATTTCTTCTTCCAGGCCTTCAACTGGCCCAGGGGCGCGGCCTATGCCTTCATCCTGCTGGCGGCCTGCATCGCCTTCGTGATGCTGATGCTGAAGCTCTTCAAGGTATCGCTTGGGGAGACCATCCGATGAAATCGAACACCGTGATGAGAGGGATGATCGGCTTCTACATCCTCCTGTTCTTCCTCTATCTGTTCGGACCGCTGATCCTGATGAGCATGACGGCGTTCAATACGCCGAACTATCCGCAGGCCTGGCCATTCGAGGGCTTTACCCTCGACTGGTTCGTCAAGCTGTGGAACGACCGCAACATGATGCAGGGCCTTTGGAACTCCATCATCATCGGTATCGGTGTCGTGTGCATCGCGGTGCCGGTAGGTCTGGCCGCCTCGATCATCATGAGCCAGATCTACTATCGGGCGCGGGGGCTCTTTTATCTGGTGACGGTTTCACCGGTGCTGACGCCAGGCGTCATTATCGGCATCTCGACGGTGATCTTCTGGAAAGACTTCCTGGCAATCACCGATGTGACCAAGGCCGTGTTCTACAAGGGCATCGTGCTGGCGATCTTTGGTCAAACCAGTTTCATCGCCGCCTATTGCCTGCTGATCATCATGGCCCGCCTGCAACGCTTCGATCGGGCCCAGGAGGAAGCGGCCCTCGATCTGGGTGCCTCATATCCCCAGGTCTTCTGGCACATCCTGCTGCCTTTCCTTAAACCTGCACTGGTCTCGGCGGGGGTGATCGCCTTCCTCTCGTCCTTCGAGAACTACAACACTACGACTTTCGCCATTCTCGCCGACAAGACCCTGGTGACGGTCCTCGCAGGGCAGGTCCGCCAGGGCACAACACCGGCACTCTCGGCACTGGCGGTGATCATCATCGGCATTTCGCTGGCCGGGGCCATCACCTACGAAATCCTGAAGCGCAGGGAAGAAGCCGCAGCCGAACGCGCCAAGGAGCGCGCCAAGTTGGCCGAGCGCTCGGGAAGCCTGGCAGCGGCCTAGCGGTAACTGCAGGCGGGCAGTCAGCCTGCCTCGACGCCTTGCCCCAGGTCCGCAAGGATCGGGCAGTCGGGACGCGCGTTGCCCTGACAGCAATGGGCAAGATGGCTGAGTGTGTCGCGCAGTTCGGTAAGGTGACGAATCTTGGCATCGAGTTGTGCCACATGTGCAAGCGCGATGCTCTTCACCTCCTTGCTGGGTCTCGACCGGTCCTGCCACAGGGCCAGCAAGGCGCGAATTTCCTCCATCTCAAATCCAAAATCACGGGCCCGCCTCACGAAACGCAGGCGGTGCACGTCGCGTTCATCGTACGCGCGATAGCCCGAGGCCGTGCGCCGGGCCTCAGGCAGCAGACCAACACTTTCATAATAACGCACCATCTTGGCCGAAACGCCGGAG
Organism: Alphaproteobacteria bacterium; assembly: GCA_020441605.1. Next base: position 4,165 of record JAGRLX010000065.1, on the reverse strand, counting down.
GCTGCCGCAGCCTGACCGATATTCATGACTTTCACCTTGACCTTACCATGATTGGAAGGTCTATACAAACTGCCATCATCCGTAGAGCACCGCAAGGAGACACTGCGATGGCCCATAATCATACGAATGGCGATCATGAGCACGGCGGCGCAGAAGCAAGGCCCGCTGACGCAACATTCATGGCGATCGATCCGGTCTGCGGCATGAGCGTCGATCCGCACGCCGCCAAGTGGACCCATGTGCACGGCGGCAAGACCTATTATTTCTGTGCTGCGAACTGCAAGACGAAATTCGCCGCCGATCCCGCCCGCTACCTCGACCCGGAGGCCGCGAAAGCGGCCCTGGATGCAATTCCCGAAGGCACCATCTACACCTGCCCCATGGATCCCGAAATCGAGCAGATCGGACCCGGAACATGCCCAATCTGTGGCATGGCACTCGAGCCGAAGGTTGCCACTGCTGATTCAGGTCCCAATAACGAACTGATCGACATGACCCGCCGCTTCTGGATTGGCCTGGCAATCACAGTGCCGGTGTTCCTGCTGGAAATGGGCAGCCACATCTTCGGGCTGCATGGCCTGATCGCGCAGGGACTGTCAAACATGATCCAGTTCGTGCTCGCCACGCCCGTCGTCCTGTGGGCGGGCTGGCCGTTCTTCGTCCGCGGCTACCGGTCGTTGGTGACCCGCAATCTCAACATGTTCACCCTGATCGCCATCGGCACCGGTGTCGCCTATCTCTATTCAATCGTCGCGACATTTGCACCTCAGGCCTTTCCGCCAGCCTTCCGCCAGCACGATGGGTCGGTCGCGGTCTACTTCGAGGCGGCGGCGGTCATCACCGTTCTGGTGCTCCTCGGCCAGGTTCTCGAACTTCGGGCCCGGGACAAGACATCCGGTGCCATCAAGGTGCTTCTTGGCCTTGCACCGAAGACCGCCCGCCGTGTCGACGCCCAAGGCAATGAGGCCGATGCCGATATCGACGCCATCGCGGCTGGAGACATCCTGCGCGTGCGCCCAGGCGAGAAGATCCCGGTGGATGGCGTTGTCACCGAGGGACACGTCACCATCGATGAGTCGATGGTGACCGGCGAATCCCTTCCGGTGACCAAGGAACCTGGCTCAAAAGTCATCGGCGGCACGCTCAATGCCTCGGGCTCATTCTTGATGAAAGCCGAGAAAGTTGGCCGGGAGACCATGCTGGCCCGAATCGTGCAAATGGTGGCAGAAGCGCAGCGCAGCCGTGCGCCAATCCAGCGCCTCGCCGACCGGGTGGCTGGATGGTTCGTACCCCTTGTTGTTGCGGCAAGCGCTTTGGCCTTCGCCGCCTGGTCGTTCTGGGGTCCGGAACCACGCCTCGCGTTCGGACTGGTGGCGGCCGTCACCGTGCTGATCATTGCTTGCCCCTGTGCACTCGGCCTTGCGACACCGATGTCGATCATGGTGGGAGTGGGACGGGGTGCGCAGGCTGGTATCCTCGTCAAGAATGCCGAAGCTCTGGAGCGCTTCGAAAGGATCGATACGCTGGTCGTCGACAAGACCGGCACCCTCACCGAGGGAAAGCCCGCCGTGACCGCAATCGAAACGGCGGACGGGCACGACGCGCAGGAAGTGCTGCGCCTTGCAGCGAGCGTCGAACAGGCCAGCGAACACCCCATCGCCGCGGCCATCGTTGCCGAAGCCAAGGCCCGGGGCCTTTCCATGGCGCGGGTCCTGGGGTTCGACTCGCCAACCGGCAAGGGCGCCATCGGCATGGTGGAACGCAAGCGCCTGGTGCTGGGCAACGCCCGCTTCCTGAACGAACTATCGATTGACACCAGCGCGTTGGAGGCTGCGGCGGAACGCCTGCGCGGGCAGGGCGCAACGGCGATTTTCGCCGCCGTCAACGGCAAACTCGCGGGGATGATTGCCGTTGCCGATCCGGTGAAGGCGTCGACCCCCCAGGCGCTGGCCGAGCTGAGGAGCGCAGGCCTCCGAATCGTCATGCTGACCGGCGACAACCGGACAACCGCCCAGGCGATCGGCCAGAAACTGGCCATCACGGAGATAGAGGCCGAGATTCTTCCCGATCAGAAGGCCGAGATCGTGAACCGCCTGAAGGCGCAGGGGCGCGTCGTAGCCATGGCAGGCGACGGCGTGAACGATGCCCCCGCGCTGGCTGCAGCAGATGTCGGCATTGCGATGGGCACGGGCGCTGATGTCGCCATCGAAAGCGCCGGCATAACCCTCCTGAGGGGTGATCTCGCCGGGCTGGCGAAAGCCCGGAACCTGTCGCGTGCGACCATGCGCAACATTCGACAGAATCTCTTCTTCGCTTTCATCTACAATGCAGCGGGCGTGCCAATTGCGGCCGGTGTGCTCTACCCCGTCTTCGGCATACTGCTGTCGCCGATCATTGGTGCCGCTGCCATGTCACTGAGCTCGGTCAGCGTGATAGGCAATGCCCTCAGACTGCGGCTTCTGCGGCTATAGCGTCTGGGCGCGATGGCGCTCCATGGCTTCCGCCAGTTCGAGAAGGTCGTTTTCGGTCAACTTTTGACGGGCCACCGGCATGACCAGAGTATTCTCCCAGTGAATATGGCGGCGATAGCCCTCGAAGAAGCCCCGGAGCATATAGCCCATCATCTCGGGGTTCGGGACCGGTTCGCCCCTCCCCATTAATTCAAGCGCCTCGGCAATCTCTCCGGCAAAGTCGGTGTCGACGGAATGTTCAGAGGTGAGGTGATCGAGGATGTCATCGATCTGGTCTTCCCGCGATGCCCTTTGCCGGAGCAGCGGAAACAGGGCCGTTTCCTCGTCATGATGATGCAGAGGGAGATCATATGTCAGTGTCGCAGCGATTTGGACGCAGAGCCGCCGGTCAACATCGTCGGGCAGTCCGTCCGCGATCCGTTCCAATGCATCGCATAATTGCGCCTGCAAGGCGTGGGCATGAGCAATGACATCAAGCGGATTTCGAGCAAAGACGGAGCGCTCTCCGATCGATTTCGTCATGGATCCATCTAGCCCCAATGAATGCCGGGCCATTTTTCAGGCCTGATGCTGGCTCGGCCTTGATTCAGATCAAATTTCCAGCTTTTGATGCAGTTGCCGATCTCGCTGATTGAGTAAGGGTTCCGCCTGTCTCGTGAAAGGTTGAGGCTAGAAATCGGGTCAGAGCAACGAGGATAGTGCTTGCCCCTTTGGCCACTCCCTTGATGCCAATCCAGCCGGAAGCTGGCCGATTTGCCCGACGGTCTCAGCGGATCATGTAAACCTTGCGTATGGTCTCATGTACCCGGCAGGTTCCCTTCCAGTCCTGCGGGAAAAAGGCCACGGTGTCCGGTACGATCTCGATCACCTCGCCCGATTCATGCGTGTAAGTGCAGCGGCCCAACAGGAAGTGACAGAACTCGTCGCGCGTTACGTGACAATTCCAGTAACCCGGCGTGCAGATCCAGATCCCGGTCTCACTTTCGCCGTTCGGCCCCTTGTGCAACAGGATACCGGATGTGTGGGATTGCCCTTCGATCATGGTAGGAATGACGCCCCAGTCCTTGAACGGGCCGGAATAGGCCGCGGGGTCAACCAGATGCGGGGCGGAGGAGTCGAGATTCAAGGTCATGGGAATCAGGCCAGCATGTAAACATTGCGCATGGTTTCGTGTACCTGACAGATACCCTTCCAGCCAGCCTTGAAATGCACCACCGTGCCGGGCACAATCTCGATCACTTCGCCTGACTCGTGGGTGTAGGTGGCGCGGCCAGCCACGAAATGGCAAAGTTCATCGCGCGGGATTTCGAGTGGCCAGGTACCAGGGGTGCATTGCCACAGGCCGACCTCCGGCTGGTTGTCAGGGCCCTTGTGCAGCAACACACCGTCGTTTTTGGAATGGCCGTGGATCGGATTGGGTTGATAACCCCAATCCTTCAGCGGCCCCGGATAGGTTGCAGGTTCCTGGAGATGGGGGGCAGATGATTCGAGCCTGACAGGCATCAGGCAAGCCTCCGGCGGGTCAGGCGGTCGATCACCTTGGCCGCCTTGGTTGGTCCATGCTTTGACCGCATCGACTTTGATGTCTTCTTCAGCCTCGCCTTTATCTTCTTGTCAGAGAGCATGGCGGTGATCTTGGCTTCCATCTCCTCATCGCTCCAGGCGTATCGGTCCATCTTGAAGCCGTGGCCGGT
>JAGRLX010000064.1:1732-2918 GCA_020441605.1 Alphaproteobacteria bacterium | reverse complement strand
TTCGGCGCGAAGAAATAGCGCATAGCCATGATCGTGGCGGACACGAATTCTTGGAGGAAGAGCGAACGGGCGGCTTGTGCGACTCTCATGGGCGGGTCATCCAAATATTGCTTTCAGACGGTCACCGAAGACAAATCCGATGATCGGCAGGATGATGAGGCTCTGGATCTTGAGCAGTGCCATGATCCGGTTCGGTTCAATGCCCTGGGTCTGCGTCGTCTTAGCCTTTTCGAAACGCCACCTGAGGACCGGGTATAGTATCCGATAGAGCAACGCGAGTTCCAGCAGCCCCAGAAGAAGGAACAGCAAGGCACCGGTGATGCTGTAGAAGCTCATGGCGCCCACCCGAATGCCACCAGAACGCCCGCGGTCAATGCCACCCAGAACAGCGAGATCGGGAGGAAGACCTTCCAGCCGAGCCGCATCAACTGATCGTAGCGGTAACGCGGCACGATGGCCTTGACCATGGCAAACATGAAAAAGACAAAGAGCAGCTTGATCAGGAACCAGACGACACCCGGAACCCAGTTCAGTACTGGAATGTCAATGATCGGCAGCCAGCCCCCGAGGAAGAGGATCGCGGTCATGGCGCACATGAGCGTGATCGCCACGTATTCGCCGAGCATGAACAAAAGATAACCGGTGGAAGAATATTCCACCATGAAGCCGGCGACCAACTCCGATTCCGCTTCGACGAGATCGAAGGGCGGACGATTGGTTTCCGCCAGCGCTGACACGAAAAAGATGACGAACATTGGCAGGAGCGGGATGAAATACCAGTCAAGGAATGAGTTCGGGAGACCCAGCATGGTGCCGAGCCCCGTCTGCTGCGAGCGGACGATCTCTGTCAGGTTCAAGGAACCTGCGCAGAGCAAAACGGTGATGATGACGAAGCCGATCGAGACCTCATAAGACACCATCTGCGCGGCCGAGCGCAACGCCGACAGGAACGGGTATTTCGAGTTCGATGCCCATCCTCCCATGATCACGCCATAGACGCCAAGGGAAGAAAGCGCGAAGAGATAGAGAATGCCGACATTGATGTCGGCAATGGCCCAGCCATCGGCCAACGGCACCACGGCCCATGCAGCGATGGCAAGGATCGAGGTCACCAGAGGGGCGATCAGGAAGATGCCCTTGTTGGCGCCGTCCGGTATGATCTGCTCCTTGAAGACGAATTTCAGCA
>JAGRLX010000064.1:0-1726 GCA_020441605.1 Alphaproteobacteria bacterium | reverse complement strand
TCGGCGAAGGACTGGAACAGCCCCCACGGACCCACCACATTGGGGCCACGGCGCATCTGCACGGCGGCCCAGACCTTGCGGTCCACCAGGATCAGATAGGCCACCACGATGAGCAACGCCACGATCAGCGCAACGCTCTGTACCAGGATCAATCCGACGGTCCAGACTAATTCGTTCATGGTCTCACTCCGCCGCCTCGAGTTTCCCGACATTTCTGAGGGCCGAGCATTCGGCCATGATCTTCGAGGCGCGCGCAATCGGGTTGGTCATGTAGAAATCGGCCACAGGCGATTGGAACGCCTCTCCAGACATTTCGCCCGCGCCATCGGGCAGTTCGGCCAGTTCGGTGGCATCGGCCGCCGCCACCTGATCGAGCCGCATGAGATGCGGCGCCTGCTTGTACATCTGCACCCGCAGTTCATCGAGGTTGTTCCACGGCAACGTGGAGCCCAGCGAGTCGGACAGGGCCCGGAACACGGCCCAATCCTCCCGGGCATCGCCGGGCGGGAAGGACGCGCGGGCCGTCATCTGGGGACGGCCTTCGGTATTGACATAAGTGACCGACTTCTCGGTATAGGCGGCACCCGGCAGTATGACATCGGCACGATGGGCGCCGGCATCGCCATGGGTTCCGAGATAGACCACGAATGTGGCGCCCAGGTCTCGGGTGTCGATTTCGTCGGCGCCAATGAGGAACAGAACGTCGAGTTCTCCGCTCCGGGCAGCGTTAAGCATCTGGCGGGTATTCTTGCCGCCGTCCTTGGCCGGCAGGGCGCAGACATCTAGGGCACCGACCCGGCCCGCGGCCGTATGCAGCACGTTGAAGCCATTCCAGCCGTCCTTGATGGCGCCGAGGGACTGTGCCACTCCGTGGACGGCAGCAAGTACCGCTGCGCCATCAGCACGGGCCAATGCCCCCTGCCCGACGACAACCATGGGCTTTTCGGCCTTTGCCGGCAAATGGTCCGCCAAGCTCTTCAGAGAGTCTGGTCCTGCGCCCATATGTATGTAGGGATAGGTCAGGTCGGCTTTCTCGCCGATTACGGCAATGGCGCAGCCGCCCTTCAGGTGACGCTTGCGTATCCGGGCATTGAGCACCGGCGCCTCGAGCCGCGGATTGGTGCCGATAAGCAGGATGGCATCCGCCTCTTCGATGCCGGCTATGCCAGAATTGAAGAGATAGCCGGCCCGGCCACCGCGTTCGCCGAGGCTGGTTTGATCCTGGCGGCAATCGATGTTCATGATACCGAGCTGCTCCGCCAGAACACGCGCCGAGAAGGCCTCCTCTGCCCCAACGAGATCGCCGAGGATGATGCCGACACGGTCGGGACCGGTGGCTTTCACCTTCTGTGCAACGCGCAGGAAGGACTCGGGCCAGGACGCGGCACGGAGCTTGCCGAATTCACGCACATAGGGCCGGTCGAGCCGCTGGGTGCGCAAGCCATCCCAGACGAAACGGGTCTTGTCGGAGATCCATTCCTCATTCACGTCGTCATGAGTACGCGGCAGGATGCGGAGAACTTCACGGCCGCGGGCGTCGACACGGATGCTTGAACCGACAGCATCCATGGCGTCGATGGTCTCGGTCTTGCGCAGCTCCCACGGCCGTGCCTTGAACTCATAGGGCTTTGAGGTCAGCGCGCCAACCGGGCAAAGGTCGATGATGTTGCCCTGCAGTTCGGAGTTGATCGCCTTGTTGAGATAGGTGGTGATCTCCATGTCCTCG
>JAGRLX010000420.1 GCA_020441605.1 Alphaproteobacteria bacterium | reverse complement strand
GGGCTGCCGCCCACCGGCCAGGGCTCGCGCTCGGGCCCGACGACATCCAACGTCTATCTGCCCGCCGGCGATGTCTCGCCAGAGGCGCAGTTGAAGGACATTGTGCAGGGATTCTATGTCACGGAATTGATGGGCTCGAGCATCAACATGGTGACGGGTGACTACAGCCGCGGCGCCTCGGGCTTCTGGATCGAGAACGGTGAACTGTCTTATCCGGTGAGCGAGATCACCATCGCCGGGCATTTGCGCACCATTTTCGAGACCATGACGCCTGCCAGCAATCTGGAATTCCGCAGCTCCGTCAATGCGCCGAACTGCCGGGTGGAGGGTCTGACCATTGCTGGCGTCTGAAGACATCGCCATTGATGCCGATCTGCTCTTCGCTACGGTCCGTGAAGCGGGCGAACTGGGCCGAGAGCTCCGCCGCAAGGGTGTCAGGCAATGGTCGAAACCCGATGGATCCGAAGTCACGGAAGCCGACATCCGCCTCGACACGCTGCTGAAGGAACGGCTGACGGCGGCACGCCCGACCTACGGCTGGCTCTCGGAGGAGACACCCGATGGTCCGGCACGTCTGTCCCACGACATCATCTGGATCGCCGATCCCATCGACGGTACCCGCGCCTTCGTCAAGGGCGAGACCGAGTGGTGTGTCGGGGGGGCGCTGGTTTATCGGGGACGCCCGGTGGCGGCGGCCGTCTACCGGCCGATGGTCGATGAATTCTACACGGCCATTGCCGGGCGCGGCGCCTTTCGTGATGGCGCGCAACTCACAGTGCCCGATTCCGAATCGCTGGAAGGCGCCCAGATCGCCGGCAACCGCAAGGCCCTGGGGGCGCTGTCAGATACGGGAATCGCCGGTGATCCGAGCGGCAACCTGCCATTGCTGTTGCGGTTGGCCTTTGTTGCCGCGGGCCGGATCGACGGGGCAGTCTCCATCGGAAACCGCAAGGACTGGGATCTCGCGGCGGGCGAATTGCTCGTCCTTGAGGCAGGCGGTCAGGTTTCCGATGCATCCGGCCAAGGGTTTGTTTACAATCGGCCCGAGCCGTGGCAGCAAGGCCTCGTTGCTGCAGGTGCGAAGCGCCATGCAGCGTTGGTCAATGCGCTGAGGTCCCCATGAGCAAAGCCACCGAAAAGCAGCTCCTTCATCTTGTGGTCGGCGGTGAACTCGACGACGTGAAGGAGGTCCATTTCAAGGATCTCTCTCAGCTCGACGTGGTTGGCTTCTACCCCAACTATGCCACGGCCCATGAGGCCTGGCTCGGCAAGGCGCGCGAAACCATCGACAATGCCCAGATGCGCTATTTCATCGTGCATCTGCACCGCCTGCTTGACCCATCGACCGATGTGTCGAAGAAGCAAGGCTGACGCGCAGTTATACCGATTGCGTCAGGCATGGGGGACCGCTAGGGAGAACTGCTCCATCCTGGCGGGTCCAGCTTGACCAATCCCTCATCCACCCTTCGCGGCATCTCCTCCATGGTCATGGCCATGGGCGTCTTCATCGCCAGTGACAGCTGCATGAAGCTGGCCTTGGAGGATGCACCGCTGTTCCAGCTTGTTTTCATGCGGGGCTTTGCCTCGGTCACGCTCTGTCTCGTGCTCATCGTGGCGCTGGACCAGGGCAAGCATCTTCCCCGCATGGTCAATGGGTGGCTGGTAGCACGCGGGCTTTGCGAGGTGGTGGCGAATTTCAGTTTCACCTTTGCCATCTATCACATGGCCATTGCCGACGTGACGGCGATTGCCCAGACCTGTCCGCTGATGGTGCTTCTGGGCGCCTGGTTCATCTATGGCGAGCGCCTGGGGATGCTGCGGCTGGCTTTGATCGGGCTCGGCATCGTCGGTGCGCTGCTGGTCGCTCAGCCTGGCACCAGTGCGGCCTCGCCCTATGCCGTGCTCGGGTTCCTGACGGCGCTGGCGGCAGCAACCCGCGATCTCATCACCAGGCGTGTCCCGGCCAACGTCCCGGCCCTCATCGTGGCCTTCACGGTGCTCGCCACCTTGATGATTGCGGGTGGCATCGGCATGCTAACATTCGAAACCCCCGTGATGCCACAACCCCGCCACGTCCTGCTGATGGGGCTGGCCAGCGTTACCTTGATCGCCGGACATTTCCTCATCTTCGTGGCCTACCGTCTGGGCGAAGCGCGGTCCGTTGCCCCCTTCATGTATACGCTCACGGTGTGGGCGGTGCTGTTCGGCGTCATCCTCTTCAACGACGTGCCAAACCTGCTGGCGGTTGCGGGCATGGGGCTGGTGGTTGCCGCCGGCCTGGTGATTCTGGTGCTCGACGGGCGGCAAAGGCGCAACGCCCGGGCGGCCGTCGCCTCAGCCTGACCTAAATCAGGCCCCCGGCCTGCAGGCGGCCCAGCGGGAAGGCCTCCACCGGATTTTCTGCCGCAAGAGCTTCCAGCGTCTTCTCGCAGTCGGCCCGCATCTGGTGGATGAGCGCTGCAATCGAATCGAAACGCTGATCCGGACGAATCAGGTCGACGAGCTCCACCAGCAGTTCACGTCCATAGAGATCGCCGTCGAAACCGATGAGATAGGCTTCCAGAAAAGTGCGATCGGTGTCGAAAGTCGGGCGGTCGCCGAAATAGCCCGCCCCCGGCCAGACGATGGCACCCTTGAGGGCCGCGTCCCGCACCTTCACGGCATAGATGCCGCGGAAGGGATCGCTGCCGTCCTCCAATACGATGTTGACCGTCGGAAAGCCGATGGTGCGGCCCCGCTGGTCGCCACGGACCACTTCACCCAGCACGGTCCAGTTATAGCCGAGTTCGGTTGCCGCCTCCCGCACATGGCCATGGCGCAACGCCTGGCGGATCGAACTCGACGAGAACGGCGAATGGGGATCCCCCTCGTCGGTCACCTGCTCGACGATGGTGACGCCGAAGCCCAGTTGCCGTCCCAGATCCTGCATGGTTTGCGGGCTTCCCTTGCGGCCCTTGCCGAAGTGAAAATCATAGCCCGTCACCACATGGGCGATCCCGAGGCGCTCCACCAGCTGCTGGCGGACGAAGTCGGCGGCATCCAGTTCCGCGAGCGTGCCATCGAAGGTCAGCACCACCATGAGCGTGGCGCCAAGGGCGGCCACCAGCCGCGCCTTGAGGGCCTGCGGCGTCAGACGGAAGACCGGCTCGCTGGGCTTGAAGAAGGAGCGGGGGTGCGGCTCGAAACTGACAACACCCCAGGGCTTGCCCAGCCGTTCGGCTTCACGGCGGGCAATATCCAGCAATTTCTGGTGGCCGCGATGAACACCGTCGAAATTACCGATGGCGATGACCGCACCACGCAGCGCGTCCGGAACCCGATCAGATCCGGTGATGAGTTGCATCCGTTCCCCTCGTCACGTCCACGCCAGATCGTGGACCGTTGCCACGATGCGGGCATGGGGCACGGCCTTTAGGACACTTTCCTCCACGGCCTCGAGCCCCGCACTCGCATCGGTCACCCCTTCTGCAACAAGAAGCGCGTCAAGGCCATAGTCCGCTGCACCGCGGATGTCGGTTTCCGGGCCATCGCCTATGGCCAGCACCTGCTCGCGCGGGATGTCGTGGCCGCGCAGGCGGGCTGCTTCAGACATGGCAAGATCGTAGATCGGGGTAAATGGCTTGCCGGCCATCAGCACGGTCCCGCCCTTTGCCGCATAGATGTCTGCCAGGGTGCCGGCGCAATAGAGAAGGCGGTCACCCTTCTTCACCACCTTGTCCGGATTGGCGCAGATCATCTCCAGCCCGCGGCCGTGAATGTCGTCCAGAAGCGGCTCATAGGCGTCAAGCGTATCATGGAGGTCATCGAACAGACCCGTGCAGAGCACGGCATGGGCCTCGTCCAGCGGCACCCGCTCGACCCCCAGGCCGTCGAAAATCGATTTGTCGCGCTCGGGCCCGAGGTGAAACACCTTGCCGCCGCCATGATGCACCATCAGGTCCTGGGTGACATCGCCCGACGTGACGATCCGGTCGTGGCTTTCACTGTCAACGCCGATGCTTGCCAACTGGCGCTCGACGCCGAGATTGCTGCGCGGCGAATTGGTGACGAGAATAACCGAACCGCCGTTTCGGCGATGCCGGGTGAGTGCCGCGACGGTCAGTGGAAAGGGCGCAAAGCCGTTGTGGACGACACCCCAGATGTCACAGAACCACACGGGATAGCGCTCGGAGAAGGTTTGCATGGCAGCCGCGGTCAAGCCGCTCTGGCGCGGCGCGGCGCGGCCTGGACGCCAGCATTTGATCGCACTTTGCGCGGCGGCGCGAAGAACGACCCGTAAGCGAAGCGGCCGATCTGGCTGGCAGCGGCGGCCTGCTGGCTCTTTTCGACACCGGCAATGATGATCTGGAACTGCATGGCGCGAGCATATTGCACGAATTCGCGCCACGCGGGCGTGGGACCGAAACCGGCATCACCCGCCGACGGCGGGAACGACAGGAAGCGCACGCCCAACTGGCGCAGCGACGGCAGGTCGAGACCTGCCACCTGGACATCCGACAGCGCCAGCGTGGCGCCGAGCCGAGCGAGCCGTGCCAATCCCTCGATCCCTGTATTCTCGAGAAGACCCAGGTCGCGATGCTGCAATTCGAACACCAATCCATTTGCGACGTCGATCTCGCGCTCGATCATGCCGGCAATCCGCGCCATGTCCTCCTTCGAGGAAAGCGTCGATGATCCGATGGGGACAAAGACCCGCATGCCCGGATTGCGCACCCTGAGCCGGCGCAGAACCGGCACCGCGTGCTTGAGCATGTGCGCGTCAAGCTCAGGCCGCATGCCGCCCGCGTCGGCCTTCTGCATCAGCTCCGCATGCTGCACCACATGACCATGGTCGTCCGCCAGATCGAGCAGCGCCCTGTAATAGGTCGTCGTGCCCGTCGACAGTTCGATCACAGGCTCCAGCAGCAGATCGAGATGCTGGCTGGAAGCGACGGCTTCCGCCGGCTTGTCCTGCCGATCCTGCAGCAGAGTCTCGGGGGCGGGCGCCGCGGACGCAGGTTGCTCCGGCGCTTTCGGCTGAATGAGCGCGCGGAAGCTTTCCCGCAGCGCCTTCACATCAGCGATGATCTCGTCCAGCCTGCCACCTGCCGGGTTCTTTGCGTTGTTTTCGAGATGATCGAGGCGGGCTACCGATTGATCGAGCCGTTCCGAAAGGGACCTGAGCCCTGTCTGCTGGCTGGAAGAGATCTCTTCGATGCGGGAAGTGCAAACAGCGACCGTGATGATCACGGCAAACTGACCGGCCGCCAGCAACAACACGGCACCGGCGGCGAGGACGGGATCAAGCTTTCCGGCGGCAATCATGAAGGCGGCGACGGCCACCGCAGCCAGGGCAAAGACCGATAGCCCAAACACCATTGGCCATGTCTGCCGTTGCATGTGCCCGATTGCCCCTGATGCCCCGTTACGAATCAACAAGCCGGAGAGTATCGTACTCTCCGGCTCGTGACTATCATTGTGACAGCTTTGCGATCAGCTGACCGAGGCCAGGATCTTCGGCATCTTGTCGGAGAAGATCTCGTCGATCTGGTTCTCGTTGATCATCAGCGGCGGCGACAGCGCGATGGTATCGGCGGTGATGCGAACCATCATGCCGACATCATGGAAGCCGTTCTCCATGGCCTTGTAGGCACGCAGGCCCGGCGAGCCCTCAACCGGCTTGAGATCGATCGCCGCC
>JAGRLX010000063.1 GCA_020441605.1 Alphaproteobacteria bacterium | reverse complement strand
ACCATGCTGTTCCAGGGCGATGTCGACCCCGAGATCCTTCCACGGCAGCTGGGCCGGATCCTTGATCGCCGTCACCTTGAACGTGTCGGTGCCGATGCTGATCGAATCGCCGGCCACCTTCACTTCATGCGGAAAGCGGCCGTGAACCGAGTCGTAACGCAGCAGGTGGGCATTCGTCTCAACCGGACCCAGGTCATTGACCGCGACGATATCGATGTCCTTGCGCCCGGACTCATAAATGGCGCGGACGATGTTGCGGCCGATGCGGCCGAAGCCGTTGATGGCGACGCGGACTTTTGTCATGTGGACCTCCAGTGGGTGATGATCAGCCTTTTCGGGCGCTCTTATAGCTCTTCTGTGGCATAGCGGAAGGGGAAATCTGAGGTGCGCCCCTCAAGTTAATCTGATTTGAAATGGCGGGGGAAGAAGGCTGCCAGCGAGGCCCTCATGATCCGGGCGGCGTCGTCGGCGGTCACCCGCCCGCTCACGCCACTCCCGGCGGCCGCGACCCCAAGCCACAGGCCATCGCACAGGCATTCCAGAGCCTGCATGGTGAGATAGGGGTCCAGGGTGTAATTGCCCGAGGAAATCAAGGCCTTGCAGCAGGCCAGATTGGTGGACTGTCGTTCTGCGTCATAGCTGGCACAGATCTGGTCATAGACCGGCCTGCCCTGGGTCTCTCCCCAGAAGGCGATCCAAGCGGCAAGCTTTTCGGGCGTGTACACCTTCTCGTCAAAGTCCGAAAGGGTAAGGGCCGCGAGCCGCGCCTCAGGAGCCTCGCCAGCTGCGGCCACTGCACGTTTCCAGTTCTGATGGTATTCCTCGGCGAGAAAACGCAGCACGGATGCCAGAAGCTCATCCTTGCTGGCGAAATGGAAGATGATGATTCCGGTGGAAAGCTTCGCCACCTTGGCCACGTCCGCCACCGTCAAGGCGGCATAGCCCTTGCGGGCCAGAACACTGATCGTGGCTTTGATAAGCTGATGCTTTCGCACCTCCTTAGAAGCTTTTCGACCGGTTGAGGTTTCCACCGGTTCCCCAGTCATTCGGCTGGCCTCCTGGCCCTGATGTGGGTGGGACAATGCTCCCCGCTGTCCAGCACCGTCAACATGCGTTCCCAGATTGCAATGTTGTGGTCGACGAAATCCTGCCCGAGTTCGGCGGCGGCAGCCGCATAGAGCGGGCCCTTCATCGCCGCGACTTCACGCCGGGCCTGCTGGCGATACCACTCGTTGCGGTTGGTGATTGCGATATCCACGAAGCCGGCGCCTTCGAGAGCCGCGCGATAGCGCGCCGGAGATGCCATGCCGAAGTCGAGTCCTTCGGCCGCGATATAGGCCGCCATGGCCGGACTGGGCTCTCCGTCATGGCCGATCAGCCAATCCGAGGCCGCAAACCAGCCGCCGGGCCGGAGTACCCGGTGAACCTCGCGGGCGAGCGAGTCTTTGTCAGAGATGTGAACGATCGCGTCCTTGCTGAAAACGATGTCGAAGCAGGCGGGCGGGAAAGGCAGCGGACCAGGCGACACCTTGGCGAAACCGATTTGATGGCCGAGTCCCGCCGCTGTGATTTTCGATCGCGCCGCCGCAAGCACCGTGTCTTCGACGTCGATCGCGGTAACAAAGCCTGCCCGATGCTTCTGCACCAGGTGAATGTCGAGTCCACCGGCACCGCATCCGATATCGAGAACCGACGCGCCAGCCATCGGCAGGCCCGCCAGAACCCGGTCCACTTCGTCAGGACCGCCCGGCGACAGATAGCCATCGCCCCACACGATCTCCAGCATGCGGATCAGCTTGCTGCTGTAGAGTTCGCCTTCGACGTCATGTGCCATCAACGGTTCTCCTAGTCATCGAGTGGGCGCTTCAGGCCCTTGTCAACCCAGGAATTGCGCGCGATGCCCAGTCGCTGGCCAAAGTCCAGCGCCCGCCACATGGCCGGCACTCGAGCTTCGGCGAGGATTGGCAGGCTGAGGGGATCAAGGCCGGTCCAGGGCAAGAATGGATTGCGCCGGCCATAGGCCCAGATTTCCACCCGCCGCGATGGGCGGGCGCTGAGACCCCGGGCATGAAACCCCACCGTATCACCGACCACCAGGGTATTGCCCGGTACGGCGAAGGCCACGGGTTCCGGCAGTTTCATCCGGGCCATGTCTGCCGCGCTCGCCCGGAACGAACCGCGTGCCGAATAACTATCGGCCTGCTGCGCGGCAGCGAGGCTCATGTCCCGCTCCCAGGCAAGCCGCTCGGGCGTCAGACGATGCGATCCGGGAACATAGCAAAACGGCCCTTCGTCCTCGGTGACGTCGGTGAGAAAGAACCAGGCCTTGACGCTGGGATGGAAGGTGTCGGCGTGAAAATTGGTCTGCGGATCGGGCGCTCCCTCCTTCACATGCGACAGAATGGTCTGGATGTAATAGAGCGGTTCCTGGTCGAAGGAGCCAACATAGCGCATGAGACCACGCCAGTCGGGCCTGCGGAGCAGGGCGGCGACTCGTGGCATTGCGGAGAGTGCTGGACCGTCGAGCGCGATGCGCCGCGTGATCGTATCGCCCTGGATCATTTCCCGCGCCGGGCCGCGGAACGCCAGGGCCTCATCCCTCAAAGCCGAGAATGCCTCGGAATCGAGGAAATTGCGTTTGGCGACGAAGCCATCGCGATCAAAGGCATTGCGATCTGCGTCGCTCACAAGATGGGCCAGCTTCCGGCGGCGCGACCAGGCAAGCTTGTGTGCGAGCGAGATCCGCGCCACGTGGAGTCCCATGCGGTTCAGTGCAGGAGAGCCGATAATCTTGTTGTCGCGGAAGGACTTGGCTCCCGAAGCGAGCGCCACGGTCCAGAGCGGATATTTGAGCATGTCCGTGAATTTCATGGCCAAAGCATAAAGGAGCGGTGGTGCACTGCAAAGAGACAAGCTAACGCGCCGCATGGTCATCGTGGCTCTTGCCAGTTACGACCGGCTGCGAGGAGACGATATGCAAGACCATGAACTGCGGCTTCTGCTGAACGATGAATTGCACGGTCGGCCCGGGCAACCGGTGAGCGCACCGGCACGTGTCACCCATCTTGCCTTCACGGTCGCCGGGGACGCGGATGATCCCGTGGCGCATGTGAAACGCCTGTGCGATGCGCTGGGCGTCATGCCGCCTGCTGGCAAGGTGGCTCATCATTCCTGCGTGATCGACGGTGGGCTGGTGAAATTCGAACGCCATGGCGAATTCTACCGTATCGCCGTCGTGGCCCACGGCGGCGGCGGCAGTGAGGCCATCACCCTGTTGCCGCTCGGATGGGTTGATGGCCTGCCCGGGAAGCGGCTCGTGGCCATCCACACCCATATCCGCGAAATGTCGGCGCCGCGCCCCGGGACCGAGGACTTGCGCTCCTATTTCGGTCACGACGATCTTGCCGGCTCCCTGGTCAGCACCGGGCTCGCCAGCGTGTGGACTGATTTCCGTATCGGCAAGGATGGCTACACCCGCATGCTGGTGCACGATGGCGGCCTTTCTCCCATGCGCCTGGGCCGGGTCGTTCGCCGCCTGCATGAGATCGAGACCTATCGCATGATGGCCCTGCTGGCCTTGCCGATGGCCCGCCGCCTGCAAGATGAACTTGCTCCTCTCGAGATATCCCTGACCGACACGGTATCCGCCATGATGGCGGATGATAACGGTGCCGATGACAAGGACCTGATGACCCGACTGAGCCGGATCGCCCGCGATGTGGAGGAGATATCGAACCGGAGCAGCTATCGCTTTGCCGCAGCGAGGGCCTATGCGGCGCTGGTATCGAAACGAATTGCCGAGCTGGGCGAGGAGCGGATGTTGAACTTCCAGCGCCTGGGGGTCTTCCTGGACCGGCGCTTCGGTCCGGCCATGGCAACCTGTTCGGCCACGTCAGACCGCATTGCCAGTCTGGCTCAGCGCTGCGAGCGGGCGAGCAACCTGTTGCGCACCCGGGTGGATATCGCCCTCGAAGGTCAGAACCAGAAGCTTCTGGCGTCGATGGACAGGCGCGCCCAGCTCCAGCTGATGTTGCAGGAGACGGTCGAAGGCCTTTCGGTCGTCGCGATCAGCTATTACCTGATCGGAATCGTCACCAAGCTGATCGAGGGGATCGCATCCTATCTGCCGTGGATCGACTCCAAGCTGACAAGTCTCGCTGCAATTCCGCTGGTCGTCGCGGTGGTCTGGCTGGGGGTGAGGCGCCTGCGCCGCCGGCTTCACCGCGCCGCGCAGGATCCCCGCTGATCAGAGCTTGGTCCATCGGCCATTTCTGGCTGACGACTTCACGCAGGCTTCGATGAAGGCCATGCCGGCAACCCCATCGGCAATGCCGGGGAAAGCCACGTCCTTGTCCGGCTTCCGGCCTTCGCGCCTGGCCTTGATGGCCCGCGCGACCTCCGAATAGACGTTCGCGAATCCCTCGAGATAGCCTTCCGGATGCCCCGGAGGAACGCGCGTTACCCGGCCCGCGGCGGCATTCGAACCCGCACCGCCACGGGTGATCAGCCGTTTGGGTTCGCCAAAGGGAGTGAACCACAGGTAATTCGGGTCCTCCTGGCTCCATTCGAGCCCGCCCTTGGTGCCGTAGATTCGGATCTTGAGCGCATTCTCGTTGCCGGGCGCCACCTGGCTCGCCCAGATCATGCCTTTCGCGCCGTCCTTGAACCGCAACATGACATGGGCATTGTCATCCAGCTTGCGCCCCTTCACGAAGGAGGTGAGATCGGCCGACACTTCGTCGCCGGCAAGAGCCGAGACATTGCACAGCAACTGATAGGTATGGGTGCCGATATCGCCCACGCAGCCGCCGGCACCGGACCGCTTGGGATCGGTCCGCCAGCCCGCCTGCTTCTGGCCGGTCTTCTCAAGCGCCGTCGTCAGCCAGTCCTGCGGGTATTCGCCCTGCACGACGCGGATGTCACCCAGATCGCCGGCAGCCACCATGGCCTTGGCCTGCCGGATCATCGGATAGCCCGAGTAATTGTGGGTAAGGGCGAAGATGACGTCCTTCCGCCTGGACAGGAGCCTCTCGAGCGACCTGGCCTCCTTGAGGCTGAGCGCCAGCGGCTTGTCGCATATGACATGAATGCCTGCCTTGATGAAGGCCGTGGCAGCTGGCACATGCACATGGTTGGGTGTGACAATGGCCACGGCCTCAATGCCATCGGGCCGCACCGCTTCCGCAGCGGCCATTTCCTCGTAGCTCGAATAGATGCGGTCGGCCGCCAGCCCCAGTTCTTCACCCGAAGCCCGGGCCTTCTTCGGGTCAGCGGAGAGAGCACCGGCGACGAAGTCATAGTGGTCATCCATACGTGCAGCGAGGCGGTGCACGGCACCGATGAAAGCCCCCTGGCCGCCACCCACCATGCCGAGCCGAATTCGTCCGGTATTCCTTTCGCGGGTTCCTGAAACCATTGCAGCCTCCTCACAAACCGAGCATGCGCTTGATTTTCGCGTCGTCGGTCTTGCCGCCGGCAAAATCGTCGAAGGCCTTTTCGGTGACGCGGATGATGTGATCGGCGATGAAAGGCGCGCCCTCGGCAGCACCCTGTTCAGGATGCTTCAGGCAGCACTCCCATTCGAGCACGGCCCATGAATCGTAATTGTGGGCTGCAAGCTTGGAGAAAATTGCGGCGAAATCCACCTGTCCATCACCCAGCGAGCGGAAGCGGCCGGCGCGATTGACCCAGGACTGATAACCTGAATAGACGCCCTGGCGGCCATCCGGATTGAGTTCGGCGTCCTTCACGTGGAAGGCGCAGATGCGCTCGTGATAGATGTCGATGAAGGCCAGGTAATCCAGATGCATCAGCACGAAATGCGATGGATCATAGTTGATCTGGCAGCGCTTGTGACCGTTGAGCGCATCGAGGAACAGTTCGAAGCTGGCACCATCGAAAATGTCTTCGCCGGGATGGATCTCGTAGCCGACGTCGACGCCCACGTCGTCGTAGGCATCGAGGATCGGTTTCCAGCGCTTGGCCAATTCGCCGAAGGCAGTCTCGATGAGGCCGGCCGGGCGTTGCGGCCACGGATAGACATAGGGCNNTAGATGTCGATGAAGGACAGGTAGTCGAGGTGCTGCAGCACGAAGTGCGACGGATCGTAGTTGATCTGGCAGCGCGGATGGCCCTTCAGCTTGTCGAGGAACATCTCGAAGGTGGCGCCGTCGAACACGTCCTCGCCCGGATGGATCTCGAAGCCGACATCGACGCCGACCTCGTCGAAGGCGTTCAAGAGCGGCTTCCAGCGCTTGGCGAGTTCGGTGAAGGCCATGTCGATCAGCCCGTCCGGACGCTGCGGCCACGGATAGACATAGGGCCAGGCAAGCGCGCCGGAGAAGGTGACACTGGCATCGAGACCGAGATGGCGCGAGGCCTTGGCGGCCATCGTCACCTGTTCGGCCGCCCAGGCCTGGCGGTCCTTGGGCTTGCCATGGAGCTCCGGCGGCGCAAAGGCGTCGAAAGCCTCGTCATAGGCAGGATTGACTGCAATCAGCTGGCCCTGGAGATGAGTCGACAGTTCCGTGATGTCGACTCCATTGGCCTTCGCGACGCCGGCGATCTCATCACAATAAGTCTTCGAGGACGCCGCCTTCTTCAGGTCGAACAACCGTCCATCCCAGGTCGGGATCTGCACACCCTTGTAGCCAAGTGAAGCAGCCCACTTGGTGATCGAATCCCAGGAATTGAATGGCGCGGCATCGCCCGCGAATTGGGCGAGAAAGATCGCCGGTCCCTTGATGTTGGTTGCCATGACTGGCCCTCCTTGACTTAGCAGTAGCGGTTGACGAGATTCTCGAGGAATTCCTGGCGCCCCGATTTCGGCTGCGGCTCAAGGCCGGATGACAGAACGCGGGCTGCAATGGCCTCGAGGCTCTCCTTGCCTTCGAGCATTGCCTTGTTCTGGGGCTGCTGCCACTTGGCATAGCGATCATCAACGATCTTCGCGAGTTTGCCATCCTCGAGCATCTTTGCGGCATTCAGCAATCCCCGTGCGCAGGCATCCATCGAGGCGGCGTGCGCATGGAGCAGGTCGTCCGGATCGATCGACTGCCGGCGGATCTTGGCGTCGAAATTCATGCCGCCCGTGGTGAAGCCACCCGCCTTGAGGATCTCGTACATGGCCAGCGTGACTTCCGGCACATTCATGGCGAATTGATCGGTGTCCCACCCGGACTGGTAGTCGCCGCGGTTGAGATCGATCGAGCCAAAGATGCCAAGGGCCGAGGCGAGGGCGATCTCATGCTCGAAAGTATGTCCGGCGAGGATAGCATGGTTCTGTTCGATGTTCACTTTGACGTCGTTCTGCAGCCCCATCGATGCGATGGTCGTGTAGACGGTCGCCACATCGTAATCATATTGGTGCTTGGTCGGCTCCTGTGGCTTGGGTTCGATCAGGATGGGGCCCTTGAAGCCGATCTTGTGCTTGTACTCGACGACCAGCGACAGGAAGCGTTTCACCTGGTCGAGCTCTTGGCCGATCTTCGTATTGAGCAGGGTTTCGTAGCCTTCGCGCCCGCCCCACATGACGTAGTTCTCGCCACCGAGACCTTTTGTGACATCGAGGCAATGCTTCACCTGGGCCGCGCAATAGGCGAACACGTCCGGATCGGGATTGCTCGCCGCTCCCGCCATGAAGCGGCGGTTGGAGAACATGTTGGCGGTTCCCCACAGGAGTTTCTTCTTCGCCGCCGCCATCTTCTTTTCGAAGATATTGGCGATGGCTGTCACATTGGCATTGAACTCCTTGAGTGAATTGCCTTCCGGCGCGATATCGAGATCATGGAAGGTGAAGAACTCGACCCCAAGCAGGTCCAGTGTCTCGAACATGATGTCGGCCTTCATGCGGGCCGCCGCCATCTGGTCCGCCATGTGGTGCCATTGGCGGTTGAAGGTGTCGCCGCCGAAGGGATCGAGCCCCGGCCAGCACAGCGTATGCCAGTAACAGACAGCAAAGCGCAGATGCTCGGCCATGGTCTTGCCCATGACGAGCTGATCGGGATTGTACCAGCGGAAGGCAAGGTCGCTGGCGGAGTCGGGACCCTCGTATTTGATCGGGTCCTTGCGCGAATAGAAGTCGGTCATCAGCGGTAGATCTCCTTGATGGCTGGATAGACTTGCGTGTAGCGGCGGTAATGGGCCTCATAGGCGTCGCGGGCCCTCGCCTCGGGCTTGATCGTTCTGGCGGTCCGGGGCGCGGTGAGAACCTTTCGGAAATTCTCACCTGTCGCAGCGATCATGCCGAGCCTTGCCGCGCCGAAGGCACCGCCCACGTCACCGGCTGCGGGAAGATCTACGGGAACACCGAGCAAAGTCGCGATGATCTTGAGCCAGAGTTCCGACTTCGACCCGCCGCCGACAGCTGTTACGCGCTTGATCTCTGTGCCTGCGTCCTTCAGGGCCTCGAGACTGTCGCGGAAAGCAAAAGCGACCGCGTCGAGGGCCGCGTGGGTCAGCGCCTTGTGGTCAGTCTCATGACCAAGCCCCATGATGACGCCGCGAACCTGGGCATCACCGACCGGAGTCCGCTCACCAGACAGATAGGGAAGGAACAACAGGGGAGACGGTCCCTTGAGCGTCGTACCCAAGACGCCGGTCAACTTGGGGGCGGGCGCCTCGAGTATGCCGGCGAGCCATTCGAGGCTGGCCGCAGCCGATAGGATGACCCCCATCTGGTGCCATGTATCCGGCACCGCATGGCAGAAGGCATGGACCATCCGCCCGGCGTTGGGGCGGAATTGGTCGTTCGACACGAACATCACGCCGGACGTGCCGATGGACACCAGGGCCGCATTGTCGGTGACCGCGCCAATGCCACAGGCAGCTGCAGCATTGTCGCCGCCGCCACCCGCAACAACTGGCCGCTTCGGCATGCTCCACGCCTTGGCGATGGCGGGAGTCAACCGCCCGGTGGCATCGGTGCCCTCGAACAGGTTGGGCATCTGTTCGCGGGTCATATCGGTTGCCGCGAGCAGCATGTCAGACCACTCGCGCTTCGCGATGTCGAGCCAGAATGTACCGGAAGAATCGGACATGTCAGAGGCGTATTCGCCAGTCATGCGATAACGGATATAGTCCTTGGGGAGGAGTACCTTCGCCACCTTGGCGAAGACCTTCGGCTCATGCTTCTTGACCCAGGCGAGCTTGGGCGCGGTATAGCCGGCGAGCGGAACGTTGCCGGCCAGAGGAACCGCCTTGGGCTCGCGTTCCATGATCTCCTGGCACTCCCGGAAGGAGCGCGCATCATTCCACAGAATGCATGGCCTCAGAACCTTTCCGGCTGCATCGAGCAGGGTGGCGCCATGCTGCTGGCCAGACAGGCCGATCCCCTCGACGGCAGCCACCGCCTTTGGCTTCATCCTGGCCAGCGTTTTCACCACACTGTTACAGGCTTTCCACCAGTCGTCCGGATTTTGCTCCGACCAGCCCGGCTGCGGCCGCGAAACCTTCAGGCTGGCGCTGGCGGTTGCGACGATCTTTTGCCGTACATCGATGAGGACGCCTTTTACCGATGATGTTCCGAAATCAAGCCCGAGATACATGTTCACTCCTCAAGGAATGTTGTCGCGTACGTAGATGTCGATGCGGATGTGCTCCATGGCTTCGACGATCGGCACTTTGTCGGCCTTGGACATCAGAACCCGGATGGCACTGCGCACCTCATGGCCGGCGTCCTGGTTGATGATGATGTCAATGGTGCCATCGATCAGCGGCCGGCGCGACTCTTCGGTGAGTTCATGCGCGATATAGACCACCTCGTGCTGACGGCCGGCCGCTTCCAGCGCGGCGACAATGCCTCGGGTGCCTGCACCCACATTGTAGAGGCCGATCAGATCGCCATGGTCCGCCAGCAATTGCGCCGCGACCGACTGAACGATCTGCCAGTCGTCACGGCCTTCGCGGACGGGGAGAAGGGTGAGGTTGGAATACTCATGGAGCATGACCTGCTCAAATCCGAATTGCCGTTCGATGTGGTCGCGCAGGCTGAGCGATCCGGCGATGAGACCGACCTTGCCTGGCCGCCCACCAAAATAGCGGCCCATGAGCGTGGCGGCGGTCCGTCCCGCCGCCGAATTGTCGATGCCGACATAGTGTATCCGTCTGGAACTCGGGACATCCGATACCAGGGTGACGACGGCAACTCCACGATCGCTCAGGGCATTGATTGCTTCCCGCACACGCGAATGGTCGAGCGCCACGACTGCTGCGCCATCATAGATCGAGCCGATCTGATCAAGCGTGCGGGCCAGGGTTTCGGCATTGAACACATCGGTCAGCCGGACGTCGATTGCGACTTTTTCCTGGGCCATGCGCTCGGCCGCCGCCCGCGCCGCCTCTCCGAGGGCAATCATATAGGCATTTGTGCCCTCTGGCAGCACGAAGCAGAACCGGTACTCCCGGGACCGGGCTAGACGGGCCGCTAGCCGGTCTGGCTGGTAATTGAGCAGTCTCACCGCTTTCTGGACACGTTCCACCGTCTGGGGACGAACCGCGGCTCTTCTATTCAGCACGCGATCGACCGTGGCGATACTGACACCAGCCGCCTCCGCCACGTCTTCAATCGTCGGTCTGCCCATTTTCGCATCACAGTCAGTTTCCGGCATCTTGTCAATTCCTGATAGACGCCTATCATCAACTGTCTTGGCAGGTTGCGCGGCGCCAGGACATTCTGGCCGGCATTTGGAAATGGCTGCCGAGGACCCCATCCATGTAGCTGGATCGGTTGCCGATCCTCCGATTTCGCTGCGTGTCAGTCCACGGCCTTTACGACGCCCTGGCGGTGGTCGCCGGAGTAGACCTTGAAGCGCCCCAGCTTGCGTTCCGCCTCGTAGCGCCGCAGCATCGACCGAGTCGCTTCATTTGGCAGGCGATCCCAAGGAATTTCGTCGAAGTTGGCGAGTACCGGCCGGCCGCGTGCATGCAACAGGGCTTCACCGCGATAATAGATGCATTGTTCGTTGGTGCCCGGGTTCTCGAAAACGGCGAAAAGGAAACCCAGTGTGGCGTCGATCCCCTCCCTCGCCAGCATGGCGTGGAGCTGTGAGGCGCTGCCACTCGAGCCGCTGCGCCCCACTTCCGGCAGTGCCAGCCCGTTCGGGCGGCCGTCTGGCAGCAGAAGCAACTTGCCCTCGCTCTCGAGAATGGCCCCGACCACGGTTCGGGCGTTGGACGAAGCGGCGTTGACGGCTGCCTGCTCAAGCCCAAGGGTGATGTATCCACCACGGGCATAGCCCAGTGGATTTGCATCGGTATATGAGAAGGCCTCGATATGCCCGATGAGGATAATGTGATCGCCCGCGTCGATCACCTGGTGGCGGGCGCAATCGAACCAGGCCGCCGAACCATCGATCAACGGATTACCCAAGGGACCGGGCTGCCAGTCAGCCACCAGGAACTTGTCGGGACGCTTGGAAGCAAACAGCACCGACGTGTCCTTCTGTTGCTCCGACAGGATATTGATGGCGAAACCTTGTGCCGCCTGAAATACGTCCCGGCTCGCGGCATTCTTGCCGATGCAGATCAGGAGCAGCGGCGGTTCAATCGAGACCGACGTGAAGCTGTTCGCAGTAAAACCCCGCGGGGTGCCATCGATCCCGGCAGTGGTCACGATGGTGACGCCGGTCATGAAACTCCCAAAGGCGGTCCGCAACTCCCGCGCATCGAATTTTCCGAGCCTCTCTTCCAGGAACTGCGCGAGCAGGTCGTTCACCCGTGCCGGGGCCGTGAGATTCATCGCGTGCCGCTCGTCGTCCAGAACGACGGCGCGGCCGCGCCCCACGGCCTTTGCCATTTCTTCTGCCATGGCCGGTGTCGAATGTGGATCAAGACCTCCGGTGGCGAACAGCGCCGGGCAGCGGATGCCATCCAGGCGGCCGGAGAACAGGCGGTCGCCTGTCGCGAAGACCCGGTAGGCCGCGGCATATGATGTCGCGTCCATGGACGTCAGCCAGGCGCGCAAATTGGCCCTGAGCGGCGTTTCCCCATCACCTAGCCACCGCGACAATGCGATCTCCGCCTGGGCAGCCGGTCCTTGCTCCTCCAGGTCCGATAGCCGAGCCATGACAGCAATGCGCGCCGCCTCGTCGCGTTCGTAGACGGAATTGAGAACGGCGAGGCGCAGCACCCGCATCGGATAAGCAAGCGCAAAACCGAGGGCGACGAGGCCGCCCATGGAGTGGCCCACCACATTGACCGCCGGAATTGCCAGGTCGTCGAGCAGTCGACGCAACTGCTCAACATAGTGCGCAAGCTGCACATCTTGTGGTGGACGCTGGCTGCCACCATGGCCAGGCATGTCGATGGCGATCACGCGATGCTTCGCACTCAGCGCTTCAATCTGCGGGGTCCAAGCATCAGCGTTGAGTCCCACGCCATGGATCAACACAACAGGCTCGCCCGAACCTCGTTCTATGAAACTGGTCCCGCCAATGTTGTGGCGCGCCGAGAGGTCCATCATGGCTCCTAAAAATTCCTATGAGACAATCTTGTAGGATGGGGCGTGTTTGACGTCAAGGAGCCGTGGAGTGATGATAATGGCAACCATCTGGAGTATCTGAAAAAGCCCGCTATCCGCAGTTCCTTCGGCTCACCGTCAGGAAGATCGGCGCCAAGCATCGCCGCAGACGCCGAACGTGCTCATGTCTTCTTTCGCGGCGCCTTTCGGGTCGATGACTTGCCTGCCGGCACCTTGCGGCCTGAGGTCTTGTGCGCCGCGGCCTTCTTCGGCCTGGGGGCTTCCGCCGTCACGGTCTCTGCGGACTTGGTCTTGGGTGCAGCCTTCCTGGGCGTCGCACTCGCCTTTGGCGTGTTTGCCGGCGCGGTGGAGGGACTGGCGACCTGTTTAACCTCCGTGGCGTCCGTCCGCGGCTTTGCCGGTACATCCATCGCGGGCGAACGGCGCCGCCGGGGACGGATTTCGAACACCGGCTCCATCGCCTTCAACTCCTCCACCGAGAGATGGCACATGATTGTGTGGCCCGGCGCCAACGTCTGAACCGGCGGAAGCTCGGTCTCACAGATCGCACCGAACTTGCGCGGGCAGCGGGTCTGGAACGGACAACCCTGCGGCGGATTCATCGGCGATGGCAAATCACCCTTGAGCACAATATGCTTCTTGGTCACCGAGGTATCGGCAATTGGAACGGCAGAGAGCAGGGCTTCCGTGTACGGATGATAGGGAGGCGCGAAAACTTGATCTGTCGATCCCTGTTCCATGATCCGACCGAGATACATGACCACGATTCTGTCCGCCAGATACCTCACCACCGACAAGTCGTGGCTGATGAAGACCATCGTCGTGCGTTTCTCGCGCTGAATATCCGTGAGAAGACCAGTTACCGCGGCTTGAACCGAAACGTCGAGAGCCGACACCGGCTCGTCCGCGACAACGACCGAGGCGTTGCCGCCGAAAGCCCGCGCGATGCCGATGCGTTGCTTCTGGCCACCCGACAGCTGTCGCGGCTTGCGATTTGCGAACTCGCGCGGCAACTTCACCAGATCAAGCAGTTCGAATGTCTTGCGCTGGACTTCATCTGGCGTGCTTGCGACGCCGAACTTGCGCAACACGCGGCCGATCTGCGCCCCCACAGAATGGCTGGGATTGAGGGTTTCGAACGGATTCTGGAAGACCATTTGCAGGCTCGAGACCAGCCCCGGCGGCCGCTGCTTCACCGGCATCTTCGCGACATCGACGCCATTGACGATCACCTCGCCGTCGGTCGCCTGTTCGAGGCCCATCAGCACCTTGGCAAGCGTCGACTTTCCACAACCTGATTCTCCGACGATTGCGACGGTCTCTGCTTCATGGGCTACGAAATCGATCTTCTCGTTGGCCTTGACCGAGCGGACATTGCCACCCGACACCAATGCTGCAATCGAATTGTCGCTCACCTCATAGTATTTTTTCATGTCGCGGATCTGCAGAACGGTCTTGCCCGGCTGCAGTGGCTCGCTTTCCACGCCTTTCGGGCGATGTGCGTCCCAGTCGATGCTGGCATAGCGGGCGCAGCGCACAAAGTGGCCCTCGTCGCCGCGGACTGCCTCCATGTGCTGCGGAGGTCCGCACAGGTTTTCCTGGAGGAAATCGCAGCGCGGGCCGAAGGTGCAGCCGGCCGGCCGCTCCCGTGGCAGTGGCAATTGGCCCGGAATGGCGACCAGCGGATGGGAGAACCGGTCAGTGCCGGGCAGAGGAATGGATGCGAAGAGCCCACGCGTGTAGGGGTGCCGCATCTCGTCGAACACCTGCTTGACTGAACCCACTTCCACCGACTGTCCGGAATACATCACGCAAATGCGGTCGCAGGTTTCCAGGATCAGGCCGAGATTATGCGAAATATAGATCATGGATGTGCCAAACCGTCTGGCGATGTCCTTGATCAGCTCGACCACGCCTGCTTCGACGGTGACGTCCAGCGCCGTTGTCGGTTCATCGAGCAGCAGCAGCTGCGGGTTTGAAAGCAGCGCCATGGCGATGACGACGCGCTGCTGTTGGCCGCCCGAGATCTGGTGAGGGTAGGACTCCATGGTCCGCCTGGGATCGGGCAGCTGCACCGCCTCAAGCATCTCCATCGACCGTCGGGTCGCGGTTGCGACGTCCAGCCCTTCGTGGAACATGGTGACCTCATTGAGCTGATCCTTGATCAGCATCGATGGGTTCAGGGAGGCCATCGGTTCCTGGTAGACCATAGCGATCTTCGAGCCACGGATATCGCGCAATTCCTCAGCGCTCATCGTCCGCATGTCGCGGCCCATGAACCGGATCTCGCCACCCGTTACGGCCCCATTCTTGCCCATGTACTGCATGATGGCCAGTGCGACGGTCGACTTGCCGCAGCCGGATTCACCCACGATGCCGACGGCTTCACCCGGATTGACGGTCAGATTGAAATCATAGACCGCCGGAACCTCGCCCGCGCGGGTGTAGTAGGAGATCGAGACATTTTTGCATTCGAGGACCGGTGTTGTCATGGCTCAGTCCCTCAGCGAGATTTCACGCAGGCCATCGGCCAGCAGGTTGAGGCCCAGCACCATGCTCGAGATGGCCAGTGCGGGCCAGATCATAGCATTGGCAGCCATGGCGCCGAAACCGCGCACCTCGGCGATCATCTTGCCCCAGTCGGGATCGGGCGGTGGCAGGCCAAGGCCGAGAAAGCCCAGCGCGGCAATGGCGATGGTCACATACCCCAGACGCAGACAGGCATCGACAATCAGCGGGCCGCGGGCGTTCGGAAGGAGTTCCACGATCATGATATAGAGCGGGCTCTCGCCACGGACCTCGGCAGCGGCGACATAGTCGCGCGTCTTGAGATCAAGCACGATCCCACGCACGATGCGGGCAACCTGCGGGGCAGTTGCGAACATGACCGCCAGCACGATGGTCAGCCCGCGCACCCAGACCTTGTCGAATCCCTGGTTGGCCAACAATTGTCCAAGCGGTGAGTCAGGCCCCAGCTGAGACAGGATGACGATGTAGAGCACCATCTGCGGGAAGGCGAGGAAGACATTGCCGATGAAGGACAGCGCTTCATCCCACCAGCCGCCGCGATATCCCGCCGCCACGCCCATCAACATGCCGACCAGATAGGCGATGATGGTGGCGAAGCTCGCCCAGAACAGCACCAAGCGCGAACCATAGAAGAGCCGCGAAAGGATGTCACGGCCGCGGTCATCGGTTCCCAGCCAGTAGGTGCCGCCGTCCGGCGCAGGCGACAGGGCACCTTTCAGCAGATCTGGAGCCGATTGGGCCAGTGGATCGCGCAGCGGCAGAAAATCAACGAAGACGGCGATGAAGATCCAGAACAGCACCAGCGCCGCCCCGACCATGCCGACGGGTGACTCGCGCAGCAAGCCGATGGACTTGATCAGTTGGTTGATCCGGCTGGGGCGCGCGGGCGATTGGGCGATGTCGCTCATGATTGCCTCCTTACGCGAACCGGATGCGGGGATTGAGATAGGTGTAGCCGATGTCCGATATGAACTGCGACAGGACCGCCACGACCACCGCGACCATGGCGCCGGCCAGGATCAGGTAGACATCGCCGAACATCGCGGCATCGTAAAGGGCTTTCCCATATCCATCGTAGGCAAAGAACACTTCGGTGACGACGACGCCGGACAGGAGATAGTTCAGCTGGAGGATCATCACCGTAAACGGTGCGATGAGTGCGTTTCGCAGCGCATGTCGCATGATGACCCGCCGGTATGGCAGGCCCTTAAGGATGGCAGTGCGGACATATTGCGACCCCATGACCTCCGCCATCGAAGCGCGTGTCATGCGGGTGTAATACCCGAAATTATAGATCACCAGCACCGCTACCGGCAGAACCAGTTCTCGCCATGAAAAGCCGGTGGCAAAGGATGAAGATCCGGGAAGCCAGTTGAGCCAGTAGACAAACACCGACACCAGGAACGTCGCAGATGCGAATTCGGGAACTGAAGTGGTCAGCACCGAGATCACGGTGATGGAGCGGTCGCGCAGGCTGGCTTCGGCAATGCCCGAGATCACCCCGAGGACCAGGGCAATGGCCACGGTAACGACGAATACACAGGCCCCGAGAATGGCCGTATTGGCGAGCCGCGGAACGAGGAATTTGAACACGGGGGTCGAGAATTGCGCCGATTCCTTCCAGTCGCCCATGAAGAAGCCGACCACCCAGGAGAGATAGCGCATCACCAGGGAGCGGTTGTATCCATTGTCTTCCAGCCACTGCAGGCGGCCTTCCATGGTGGAATACTGGCCGAGGACGCGCATGGCCAGGTTCAGCTTGTCGCCCTCGAAGAATATGAAGAGCAAGACGGATATCACGAACATGATGAGGATCATGGACGCGAGACGACGAACTGCGAGAATAACCATACCCCTCCCTCGAGCCTCTGACGGGCTTTGTTCGATCATGCGAAATCATGGCGCCCGGTGCAACGTGAAATTTCCGCAACAAAGGATCGCGGAATGCTCCATTGAGATTTGACGGCCGGCGGGGCTATGAACGGGCAAGGGTACCTCAATCAACGAAGGCACCGGTAGAGGGAAGCGCCGCCGATGAAGGAAGAACTGAGACTGACCCCCGCCAAAGCCCGCGCCTTGATATTTGGAGCCTTGACCGGCGCCGGCACTTCCGAAGAAAACGCGGTCTATTTTACCGAAGCCATATTGGACACGGAATTGTCTGGATTGGCGGGTCACGGTTTCTACTGGCTGCCATTCTATTGCGAGCATGTGAAGAGTGGCAAAGTGAAGGGCCGTGTCAGGCCCGCCATCAAGCGGCTGTCGCCGGTTGCCTATCGTGTCGATGCCAGATTCGGTTTTGCTCACCCGGCGATCGCCAAGGGCTTCGAGAGGCTCATCCCCGCGGCCCATAGGCATGGCATCGCCGCCATGGCCGTGCACAATTCCTACAATGCCGCAACGCTCGGCTTCCACACCGGTTATCTGGCCAAGGCCGGACTCCTGGCCTTCGGCTTCACCAATTCCTCTCCGAATATTGCCCCGCCCGGCGGACGGACAAAGGTGCTTGGCACCAATCCCATGTCCTTTGCTGTGCCTGGCGCGAAAGGCAAGATTGCATTCCTGATCGATCAGTCGTCTTCGGCCGTGGCATGGACCGCGGTCAAGCGTGCCGCTGACCAACGGAGTCCCATTCCCTTGGGCTGGGCACTCGACAAGGATGGCCAGCCGACGACCGATCCGGCGCGGGGTCTGGAGGGTTCCATGGCTCCGGCAGGCGGTCACAAGGGCTTTGGCCAGGCGCTCGTCGTCGAAACCATGTGTGCTGCCCTTGCCGGGGCCAATCGTGGGCTGGAGATGGGCTCTTTCACGTTGAGCGATGGCAAGCCAATCGGCAACGGCCAGTTCTTCATCGCGCTTGAGCCCCAGGTCTTTTCGGGAGGCCTTTTCGACAAGCAGATCAAGGCGATGATCAAGTCCGTTGTGTCCCAGGAAGGGGCACGCATGCCAAACGCCCGCCGGGAAGCCAACCAGAAGCGCTTGCGGCGTGAGGGCATTCCCATCGAACGCGCACTGTTTGACCGGATACGGAGCTTTGCCGCATGAGCGGCCGCGCAGGCCCTCACCGCCGGCGCAGGGTACAGGACATCGTGCAGAAGTCCTGGGCAGAGATATCGAGGCCATTTCCGCCGGTCGACCTCATCTCGGAGGACGAGGTTGAGGCGATTCACCTCGCGGCTCTGGAAATTCTGGAGCGCATCGGTGTGCGTTGCCAGGTGAAGGAGGCACGCGTCCTGCTGGCCGGGGCAGGCGCCATCGTCGACGAGAGTGACAACCGGGTCCGGATCGGTCGCGAGATCGTGGATGCTGCCCTGCGGACCGTTCCCTCGCGCATCACCCTCACGCCACGAAATCCTGTTCGCGCCGTGACCATCGGCGGAAGGCAGATGACCACGGCGGCAGTGCTGGGCCCGCCAAATTGCACCGATCTGGTGCGCGGGCGCCGGACCGGGACCATGCAGGACCTTAAGGAACTGCTGAAGCTCACCCAATACTTCAACATCGTGCAGATGAACGGCTGGCCAGTGGAGCCCCTCGACATCGAGGTGAAATACCGCCACCTTGAAGCGGCCCTCGCCATGCTGACCCTGACCGACAAGGTGCCATACGTCTTTTGCCAGAGCCACAAGCGCATCGAGGATGTGCTCACCATGTGCGCCATCGCGCGCGGCGAGAGCCTCGACACCTTTGCCGAGAGGCCCGGCGTCTTTTCCATCATCAACACCAATACGCCCCTGCAGTACGACGTGCCGATGACCATCGGCGTCATGGAGATGGCCCGCCATGGCCAGCCCACGCTGATTACCCCGTTCGTCATGGCGGGCGCATCCACACCCGCCACCATTGCCAGCGCCATGGCGGTGACGTCGGCGGAGGTGCTCTTCGGCCTGGTCCTCGCTCAACTGGTGCGGCCTGGCGCACCGGTTCTCTATGGCTGCGCCTCCAAGAACGTCGATATGCGCACTGGCGCGCCGGCCTATGGCATGGCGGAAATGATGCGGTGCAATCTCATTGGCGGGCAAATGGCGCGCCGCTATGGCATGCCGCTGCGATCGTCCAATTTCAGTGCCGCCAATATCCCGGATTTCGCTTCGGGCTATGAATCGGCCAATGCCGTTTCCAGCGCCATTTATGCCGGCACGAATCTGCTGATGCATGCGGCCGGCTGGGTGGAAGGCGGGCTCTGCACCTCCTATGAGAAATTTGTGCTCGACTGCGAGATCGTGCAGAGCTTCGCCCACATGCTCGAACCCGTCCAGATCGATGATCAGCACCTGGCGCTCGATGAACTGGAAGAGATCGGACCTGGCGGTCACTTCTTCGGAACGCCCCGCACGATCGCAACCGTCGAAACCGCGTTCTACCGTCCGCTGGTATCCACCACACAGAACTATGGAGCCTGGGTGGAAGCCGGTGCGAAGTCGGCCGCCGAGCGCGCCACCGCCATCTGGCAGGAGGCCCTCGCGACCTATGTCGAGCCTGCCATCGACCCGGTAATTCGGGAAGAACTTGCTGCCTTCGTCTCCCGCCGCATGGAAGAAGGCGGCGCTGCCATCGAGTGAGAGTCAGAGATGCCGAACCAGTTCCCAGCGCTGTTCCAGCCCCTTCAGCTTCGCCACAAGACCCTGAGAAACCGAGTCGTGTTTGGGGCCCACACAGCCAACATGTCGGACATGGGACGACCCGGCGAACGCCACCGCGGCTACTATGAAGAACGTGCCCGCGGCGGAGCGGCGATGATCGTCGTCGAGCCGGTGCCGGTGCATCGCACCGCCGTTCTGACGCGCGGCAATTTCCTCCATTCCACCGATGAGATCATTCCACATTTCAGGAAAATCACCGATGCGGTCCATGCCCATGGCGCCGCAATATGCCACCAGCTCTATCATGTGGGCCAACACGGCGACTTTGACAATTCCTACGAGCCGTCCTGGTCACCTTCCGGTTTGCCGTCGTTCCACGATTCGGATGGCAGCCACGCCATGACGGAAGGCGAGATAGAGGAAATCATCGAGAGCTTCGTTCAAGCGGCCAGACGCGCCCGGGACGCGGGCTTCGACGGTATCGAACTCTTTGCGGCCTACAATGCGATCATCGACCAGTTCTGGTTGCCATTCAACAATCGCCGCGATGACCGATGGGGCGACTCATTCGAAAACCGCATGCGCTTCTCCCGCACGATTATGGAGCGCATCCGCAGGATGGCCGGCGAGGATTTCATCATCGGTCTTGCCGTGAACATGGATCCGACCGCGA
This sequence comes from Alphaproteobacteria bacterium, assembly GCA_020441605.1. The sequence goes on along the minus strand of JAGRLX010000063.1, from coordinate 11,513 downwards.
AAGTCTCGCAGTCTATCGAACATTTGCAGGAGGTCGTTGCCTGGCATGATGCGCGGCAGTTGATGGACTACGTGACCTGCGGCACCGGGAGTTATTTCAATCATACCGGTATCATCCCGAATGTCTTCTATGCCGACAAGCTCGGCGCGCCCTTTGCCGAAGCCTTGAAGCAGGTCGTCAAGCATGCGCGGGTCCAGTGCGAAGCCCATGTTCGCACCCCCGAGAATGCCGACTACGTTGTCTCGTCCGGCCAGGCCGACATGGTTTCGATTGTCCGTGGGCAGATTGCCGATCCACACCTGGTCAACAAGGCGAGGGAAGGCCGCCCCGAGGACATTCGGCCATGTCTGTCCTGCAATCAGATGTGCTGGGGCAGGCGTTACCGCGACTACTGGATTTCCTGCCTGATCAATCCCAGTGCTGGACGGGAGTTCGAGTGGGGCGGCGACCGCTTCACCCCGGCTTCCAGGCCGAAGGATGTGCTCGTGATCGGCGGCGGCGTCGCCGGAATGGAGGCCGCGCGGGTTGCTGCCGAGCGTGGCCATAGGGTGACTCTGGCCGAGGCCTCCGACAAACTCGGTGGGCAGTTCCGCCTGGCCGGACTGACCCCGAGGCGCCACCAGATCATCGATTATCTCGATTGGTTTGAGCGCCAGCTTGCCAGACTCCAGGTGAAGGTCCTGCTCAACAGCCCGCTCGATGAAGACGAGGTGAGAGGAATGGCGGCCGATGTCGTGATCGTTGCGACCGGATCACTTCCCGATGGCAAGGCGTTCCAGCGGGCCATGCCGGAGCACGATGCCTTGCCGGGGATTGCGCGTGGCAATGTCGCCAGTGCTGAAGATGTGATGGGGCGGATCGCAAGACCGGGAAAGCGTGTGATCCTGCTCGACGAAACGGCCAACTGGAAAGGATCTGGTACGGCATTGACCCTGGCCGAAGCCGGCCACGAGGTGACGCTTGTAACCGGCTCTGCCATGGTGATGATGGAAATGGCCCGGACGAATGCCGATGGCCAATTGCGGTCAAGGCTCCGTGAGCTAGGTGTGCGCCTGTTGCAGGAGACCGTGATGCTGGAGTGGCATGGCGATGGCGCGACCGTGCAGACCTTCGGCAGCAAGCCGGAGCGTATCGATGCCGATACGCTGGTCGTTGCCTCGACCAATGTGTCGGAGCGTGGTCTGAGCGATGCCTTGGGTGCACGGGCCATCGGCGATGCTGTTGCGGCGCGAAATGCTGCCATGGCAATATATGAGGGCCGCAAGCTGGCGATGGCGCTCTAGCGGCCCGGGCACAGGCAATATCCGCAGTCGAAGGAGAATACCATGTCAGAGCAGTTTCCGACCCTGTTCTCACCCTTGGCTTTGCGCCATAAGACGCTCAGGAACCGCATCGTATTCGGTGCGCATACCGCCAACATGAGCCACGATGGCATCCCGGGTCCACGCCATTTCGGCTATTATCGTGAACGGGCGCGAGGCGGCGCCGCGATGATCGTGGTCGAGCCGTCGCCAGCCCATCACACCGGCATCCTCACCCGCGGAAACTTCCTGCATGAGACGGATGAGGTGATCCCGCATTTCCGCCAGATCACCGATGAGTGCCATGAGCACGGCACGGTGATGATTCATCAGATCTACCACATCGGTGGCCATGGCGATCAGGACAACAGCTGGTCGCCCTACTGGTCGCCATCGGGTGTGCCGTCATTTCACGATCCGTGGGGCAGTCATGCCATGACCGAAGCCGAGATAGAAGAGCTGATCGAAGCTTTCGTGCAGGCCGCCCGTCGCGACCGTGATGCCGGCTTCGATGGTGTCGATCTCTTCGCCGGTTACAACTGTCTCATCGATCAGTTCTGGTCGCCCTTGACCAACAAGCGCAGTGACAAGTGGGGTGGATCGCTAGAGAACCGGCTGCGCTTCACGGTCGAGCTGGCAGAGCGCATCCGCAAGATGGCCGGTCAGGACTTCATCGTAGGCATGACCGTCTCGGGCGGCGAGCCCTATCCCGGCGGCCTGACGCTCGCCGACAAGCAGGAGATCGTCAGCTGGCTCGATCAGCGCGGGCTGATCGATTACTACTCCTGCGGCACTGGCAGCTATCTCAATCAATTCTCCAAGATCGTGCCGAGCTTCCACTTTGGCATGTTTCTCGGGCGTGACGATGCCGCCGCCTTCAAGGAGGTGGTGAAGCACGCCAAGATCACGATGGAAGCCCGCGTCAAGACCCCGGCGAATGCCGAGAAAGTCTTGAGCGAGGGAAAATCGGACCTTGTTTCTATCGTGCGCGGACAGATCGCCGACCCTCATCTTGCCAACAAGGCCAGGGAAGGTCGAGCCGAGGACATTCGGCCGTGCATTTCGTGCAACCAGCTTTGTATAGGTCGGCGATTCCGCGACTATTACATCTCCTGCCTGATCAACCCATCCGTTTCCCGCGAGCACGAATGGGACGGCGACCGGATCGAACGGGCCGCAAAGCCGAAGGACGTGCTCGTGGTGGGCGGTGGACCCGCAGGGTTGGAAGCGGCACGCGTTGCTGCCGAGCGCGGCCATCGGGTGCGCCTGGTCGAAAAGACCGGCGAGTTGGGCGGACAATTCCGGCTCGCTGCAGGGCAGCCGGAACGCGGAGAGATCGGCGCCTTTCTGAACTGGTACCAGACCCAGCTGGAGAAGCTCCAGGTCAAGGTCGAGCTTCGCAAGGAGCTGTCGGCTGAAGAGATCCGGGACTCGGGAGCCGATGAAGTCATTCTGTGTACGGGGTCGGTTCCCTCACGCGCCGGCTTCCAGCGTGCATTCCCCCATATGGAGCGCTTGCCGGGGGCCGACCAGCAGAACGTGCACACGGCGCATGATATTCTCGAGGGCAGAGTCGTGCCTGGTGCCAATGTCCTGCTGCTCGACGATATCAATGGTTGGTGGCCAGCGACCGGAACGGCGATCCATCTTGCGCAGCAGCGCCACAGGGTTACCATCCTAACGGCATCGGAGAAGGCGGCCGGTCAGCTCGAATACAGTCTGACGGCTGATACGACTCGCGAGCGCTTTACCAAGCTCGGAGTCGAAGTCATCCTTGCCTCGGCCTTGGTGAGCTGGAGCGGCAACACCGCCAGGATCATGAACCTCTATACCGGCGAAACCGAAGAGCGTGAATTCGACTCCCTGGTGATGGCCCTCACCAATGAGCGTGATGACAGGTTGTCGCGCGAACTCGCCGGAGACAAGGACTTCGCCCTTCACGCCATCGGCGACACGGTGCAGGCGCGTACCGCGAGCATGGCGATCTACGAGGCCCGCAAGCTTGCGATGGGACTTTGATACTTGCGAGTGGCCCTGGCTCTCACGCGTTGAAATCTCAAAAAATGACCCCGGACAGCACTGCTGCCCGGGGTCGAGACTGCAAGCGGCAGGCGGCTTAAGCCTGCTCGATCGCCAGTTCTTCGCCGAAGATGTAAAGTGTCGGATGGACCTTGAAGCCCTTCACCCGCTTGTCGTAGGCGGCATAGACCGACCGCCATAGGGGCTGCGTGATCGGACCATCTTCCTGCATGATGGTTTCGAGCTTGCCGATGATTTCGGAGCGGGCCTTGACGTCGACAGTGCCCTCGGCCTTGGTCAGCAGTTCGTCGAACTCCTTGTTGGAGTAGGCGCTTTCATTCCACGGCACGCCGGTGCGATAGGCCAGCGCCAGAACCATGAAGCCCAGCGGACGATGAGTCCATTCGGTGAAGCCGAACGGCACCTTGTCCCAGACTTCCCAGAACTTGTTGGACGGCATGACGTTGATCTTGGCGCGGATGCCCGCATCTTTCCACTGCTCGGCCATGGCTTCGACGGCCGCCTGCTCCCACGATGGATCGGGCTTGCAGACGATCTCGATGTCGATGCCATCGGCGAAACCGGCATCGGCCAGCACCTTCTTGGCACCTTCCACGTCACGCTTGAACGGTTCGAGCTTGAAGTAGTCCGGATGCACGGTGCACACATGGTGGTGTTCGGCGGCAGCACCCACGCCCTTGTGCGCAATCTGCAGGGTCTTTTCCGGATCGGTCGCCATGCGGACGGCCTTGCGGACTGCCGGATTGTCAAAGGGCTTCTGGTCGCTGCGCATGCGGGCCACGGCCGTCTGCGCGGTGACGGTTTCGTGGATGGTCACATGGTCCATCGCCTTGTAGATTTCGAATTGCTCGATATTGCCCTGGTAGATGCCATCCACCTGCTTGGAGGCGAGTGCGGCGGCAACGGCCGACGGATTATCGCCCAGGTCGATGAAGTGCAGTTCATCCACGTTGCCAGGACGGTCGGCAACGCGCTTCAGGACAGCCTTGCGGCCGACCTCCAGCTCGACCAGTTGGAACGATCCCGTGCCGTTGGCGCCAACATCGAAGCCGCCGTTGCCGGCCGGATCGAGCATCAGGAACGGATAGTGGAAGAAATGTTCGGGAACGGCGACCTGCGCCTGGGCCAGGTTCAGCACCAGAGTCTTGGCGTCCTTCACCTCGATGGCATTGGCGTCCCACAACTCGGTGGTCATCACCGCGTTGCCGGCGTCATCCTTGGTGCCGGTGTCGACGTCCTTCAGCATATAGCCCTTCATCAGGCCGATCACGGAAGAACCGACCTTCGGGTCGAGGCAGTGCTTGATGTTCCACGCAGCATGCTCGGCAGTGAAATCATCACCACTGTGCCACTTGGCGTTGGCATCGATGGTGAATGTCCAGGTCCTGAGGTCTTCCGAGGCTTCCCACTTGGACGCGAGGTGCGGACGGGTGACATTGTCCGTGCCGGTGCGGGTCAGATAGCCGCAGACCTGGCGTACGACGTTGGAGTCATAGACCCAGGAAAAGGTATGCGGGTTGTCAAGTTTCGGCACGCGCTGGGCGATACGAAGGACGCCACCCTTGGGCATGTCTTCGGCGCGCGCCGATGGAACGAAGCTCTCGCCGGCGATCTTGCCGGCCATCATGTAGGCCGCCGGGGCCGACATGCCAAGCAGCGTTGCATAACGGACAAATTCACGGCGGTCCATGACCCTGTCGGCCAGCTGCTGGCGCAGAGAACCAATCAACTTGTGTTCTTTTTCACTCATTATACGTCTCCCTCCCTCGGAGTTTTGAAGATTTAAGGCACATAGCTGCGCACGCAAGGGATCCCTGTCCTTGCACGGGCCTAAATTTAGCGTAGCATCACCTACATGACTTTCAACACCGAATTCGAGTAAAACATGGCGTGAAATTTTGTCACCAGTACGTCCGCACAACCATCCTGGCGATTTTGTCGGCGTTGGCCACGCCTGCGCAAGCCCAGCCTGTTGACCTTGAACTCGTGCTGGCCGTGGATGCATCCGGCAGCGTCGACGAGTTGGAGTACCGACTCCAACTGGACGGCATAGCCGCTGGTTTTCGCGACCCGGAAGTCCGACAGGCCATCCGCTCCGGACCGGAAGGCCGGATTGCCGTGAACATGTTGGTATGGGCGGAACATGTTTGGCCCAAGGATACGACCGGCTGGTGGCTTCTCGCGACCGACGCAGATGCGGAGGAATTTGCCCGGCAGGTGGAAGGCCTGCCGCGCCGCCAGAACGGCGCCACTGGTCTGGGGGAAGGCCTCGCGGCTGCCGTCCGGACCATAGCGTCCAACACGTTCATCGGCCGCCGCCGCGTCGTCGATGTGTCCGGCGACGGACGAGAGACGCCGGCCCGCGAGTTTGTGGTCCTCGTCCCCCAGGCCCGGGCCATGGCCATTGGTCACGGCGTTACCGTAAATGGCCTCGCAATCATCAATGAGGAACCCGATCTGGCGACCTACTACCGGGGTCAGATGCAGACGGGTGACGGCAGTTTCGTGATCGAGGCACGAGACTACCAGGATTTCGCCGAGGCCATGCGCCGCAAGCTGCTGCGCGAGATCGAGCACCGGCCAAATCTCTCCCGTACCCGGCCTGTCCCTTCCGTGCGTATCAGATCTTCTGGTTGAATGCCCCGATCTCCGGATGGCGCCTCAGTTCAGCTTCCATGTCGTGAAAGACCGCGCGCATCCTTTCTTCCGAAACCGGGCTTTCGCAGACGACGACCAGCTCCGGCTTGTTGGAAGAGGCGCGCACCAATCCCCATGACCCATCCTCGAGTGCCACCCGCACACCATTGACCTTGACGAGTTCAGTAATGCGCTGCCCCGCCAAGCGGCCACCCGCGGACAACTCCGTCTCGAAATGCCGGGTGATCCGGGCAACAACATCATATTTCTCGGTGTCGGGACAATGTGGCGACATGGTGGGCGTGCTGTAGGTGCGCGGCAGTTCGCGGTAGAGATCGGCAACACTCTTGTCCGGTGAGCGGTCCAGCATATGACAAATGGCGATCGCGGAAACAAAGCCATCGTCGTAGCCCCGTCCATACGGAGCCCTGAAGAAGTAATGCCCCGACTTTTCGAAGCCCGCCATGGCATCGATCTCGGTGGTGCGGGCTTTCATGTAGGAATGCCCCGTCTTCCAATATTCGGTGGTGGCGCCGGTCGCCTTCAGCTGCGGATCGGTGGCAAACAGGCTTGTGGACTTGACGTCGACAACGAAGCGCGCACCGGGCATCAGCTTTGCCATGTCGCGTGCCAGCATCACGCCGACCTTGTCGGCAAAGATTTCATTGCCCTCGTTGTCGACGATGCCGCAGCGGTCGCCGTCCCCGTCGAATCCGAAGGCGACATCCGCACCATGGGCGCGAACGGCGTCTGCCATGGCATGCAGCATCGCCATGTCCTCGGGATTGGGGTTGTAGCGCGGGAAGGTGTGATCCAGGCCGCAATCAAGGGGGATAACGTCGCAGCCGATACCTTCGAGGATTCGCGGCGCGAAAGCCCCGGCCGTTCCATTGCCACAGGCTGCGATCACCTTCAGTTTGCGCTTGATCCTGCCGGTTGACACCAGATCGGAAACATAGCGCTCGGCCAGTCCTTCGATGTGGCGCAGCGTTCCGCCGGATCTTTCGGTCCATTGGCCCTCAAGCACGATATCGCGAAGCCGTGCCATCTCGGCAGGTCCGAGAGTCAGTGGCCTGTTCATGCCGATCTTGACCCCGGTCCAACCGTTATCGTTGTGTGAGGCGGTGACCATAGCAACTGCCGGAACATCCAGGTCGAATTGGGCGAAGTAGGCCATGGGCGACAGGGCAAGTCCGATGTCATGGACGGTGCAACCCGATGCCATGAGGCCGATGATCAGGGCATCCTTGATGGCCGCCGAATAGCTGCGGAAGTCATGGCCGGTGACAATCTCCGGCCTAATGCCGTTCTCGTGGAGCAGCGTTCCGATGCCGAGGCCCAGGGCCCTCATCCCGAGCAGATTGATTTCCCTTTCGAAAAGCCAGCGGGCATCGTACTCGCGAAAGCCGGTGGGTTTCACAAAGGGAGTGATTTCATAGTCAAAACTGTTTGGCATCAGATCAGCGCGGGGACGTCCAAGCATCGAGTTCGTCTTTTGTAATAGATGTGTGTGTGCGGATCGGATTGTGGAAAGTCCGATCCGCGGCCTGTCCGGGTGACATTGACCAATTCGACTGCCAGTTGCAAGCTTGGCGCGAAAATGACGGATTGGCCACAAGCCGAAGCGCTGTTGACGATGCCGCAGCAGGCGGCTCCTCAGTTGTCTGGAACCAGAAACGAAGTCCAGCAGCAACTATCATCGAAGGCCATTGCGCTAGGCTATGGGATCGGCTAATGTTGTAACGATCCGGTTACTTAACGTGCGGTCGTTACTGGCGGCAGGTACACAAGTAGCCGGCAGGACATCCGCATTGGACTATCGCTGGTCCGGTAAAGGTATCAACGACGCTACGCAACTCAGGGAGGTTTATAATGTTGCGCAAGTTATTGCTTACGTCTGCAGCAATCATGGGCTTGACCGCGATGGCCCACGCCGACGAGGTCGAAGTCCTCCATTGGTGGACATCCGGTGGCGAAGCGGCGGCCCTCGACGTACTCAAGAAGGATCTCGAGAGCAAAGGCGTTACCTGGAAGGACATGCCGGTCGCCGGCGGCGGCGGCGAAGCGGCGATGACCGCCCTCCGCGCCCGGGTCACGGCCGGCAATCCTCCGACAGCCGTACAGGCGCTCGGCTTTGACATCACTGACTGGGCCAACCAGGGCGTGCTGGGCGACCTCAACGAGATCGCGACCACCGAAGGCTGGGACAATGTCGTCCCCGCCGCTCTTCAAGCCTTTTCCAAACACGACGGCAAGTGGATCGCCGCTCCCGTGAACGTGCATTCGACCAACTGGGTCTGGATCAACAAGGCCGCCCTGGATGCGGCAGGCGGCAAGGCGCCAGAAAGCTGGGACGAGCTTGTCGCGGTTCTCGACAAGATGAAGGCCAATGGCATAACGCCGCTCGCCCATGGTGGCCAAGCCTGGCAGGAGGCGACCATCTTCGACGGTGTCGTGCTCTCGCTTGGCACCGACTTCTACAAGTCCGCCATGATCGATCTCGATCCGGCAGCGCTTGGCGGCGAGAAGATGGTCGAAGCCTTCAACCGTATGGCAAAGCTCCGTTCCTATGTGGACGACAACTTCTCAGGCCGCGACTGGAACCTGGCTTCTGCCATGGTGATCGAAGGTAAGGCCGGCATGCAGATGATGGGGGACTGGGCCAAGGGCGAGTTCCTCAAGGCTGGCCAGAAGCCGGGGCAGGACTTTGTCTGCATCCGCTTTCCGGGCACACAAGGAGCAGTTACCTTCAACTCCGACCAGTTCATGATGTTCAACGTCGGCGACGCTGGCAAGAAGGCCCAGCTGATGATGGCATCGGCCATCGAAAGCCCCTCCTTCCAGTCGGCCTTCAACGTGGTGAAGGGCTCGGTGCCCGCCCGTACCGATGTGCCCAACGATGCTTTTGACGATTGCGGCAAGAAGGGCATGGCGGATCTTGCTGAGGCCAACAGCAGCGGCAAGCTCTTCGGCTCAATGGCCCACGGCCACGCAGCACCGGCCGCCATCAAGAACGCCCTCTACGACGTGGTGACCCGCCACTTCAACGGCGAGATGGATGCCGCCACCGCCGCCAAGGAACTTGCGGACGCGATTGCGGCCGCCAGGGGCTGATCGATCAGAACGGCGGGCCCCGGCTGTCTGCCGGGGCCCGGAATGTTCGCTGTAAAGGTGAGGGGTGGACTTGACCATGCGATCGGTTTCGCCGCGATCGGCTTTGCAGGATTTTCTGCCACGGTTGGTGCTGGCACCAAGCTTTGCTGCCATCCTGCTCTTTGTCTACGGCTTCATCCTGTTTACGGCCGTCCTGTCGTTGACGGGCTCGAAGTTATTGCCTGATCTCTCGACATGGGTTGGCCTGAATAACTACGTCCGTCTGTTCAGCCACCCGAACTGGATGACGTCGCTCAAGAACCTGGCCATCTTCGGCACGCTTTATATCGTCATCTGCAGCGTGCTTGGGCTTGGGCTGGCAATTCTCCTCGATCAGAAAATCCGCGGCGAGGGCATGCTGCGCCCCATCTATCTCTATCCCATGGCACTCTCCTTCATCGTCACCGGTGTTGCCTGGAAGTGGTTCCTCGACCCCGGCATCGGGCTTGAGCACGTCGTTCAGTCATGGGGCTGGGAGAGCTTTTCGTTCCGCTGGATCAAGGATGGAAAATTTGCGATCTACACCATCGTGATTGCGGCGATCTGGCAGTCCTCGGGCTTCGTGATGGCCATGTTCCTCGCTGGTCTGCGCGGTGTCGACAACGAAATCATCAAGGCCGCGCAGATTGACGGCGCGTCCAACTGGATGCTGTATCGCCGCATCATCATTCCGCTCATGCGGCCGGTATTCTTGTCCGCCTTCGTCGTGCTGGCTCACCTCGCGATCAAATCCTATGACCTGATCGTTGCCATGACCGATGGCGGGCCGGGCACCGCGACCTGGACGCCGGCACTCTTCATGTACAAGTTCTCCTTCACCCGTAACGAGATGGGAATGGGGTCCGCCTCCGCCATCATCATGCTGATGATGATCGCGGCGATCTTCGTGCCCTATCTCTATTCGGAGCTTGGCAAGGGAGCGAGGCGATGAGCGCAACGAGCCAGGATACTGCGGTGCGCACCGGTGTCGTGGTGCGCACGATCATCTATGCGGTGCTGCTGCTATTCGCGATCTACTACCTGCTGCCGCTCTATGTAATGCTGGTCAACTCGTTGAAGCCACTCACCGAGATCCAGCAGGGCCGCATGATGTCGCTGCCCCTCCAATACACGCTGGAGCCCTGGCAGAGCGCCTGGTCGACGGCACAGATCGGCGTCCAGCCGACGGGACTCAAGCCGTACTTCCTCAACTCGATCCTGATGGTGGCGCCCGCGGTGGCGATCTCCACCTTCCTCGGTGCGCTCAATGGCTATGTACTCACCAAGTGGCGCTTTCCGGGCGACAATGCCGTATTCGGCCTGATGCTGCTGGCCTGTTTCATACCGTTTCAGATCGTGTTGATTCCGTCAGCGCGGGTTCTGGGCCTGCTCGGAATCGCCGGAACCATCCCGGGACTCGTCTTCATTCATGTGGTCTATGGCCTGGGCTTCACCACGCTTTTCTTCCGCAATTACTATGAAGCCTTTCCGACCGAGTTGGTGAGGGCAGCGATGATTGACGGAGCCAGCTTCTGGCAGATCTTTCTGCGCATCCTCCTGCCGAGCTCCGGCCCGATCATCATCGTCACCGTCATCTGGCAGTTCACCAATATCTGGAACGACTTCCTGTTCGGCGCTTCGTTCTCGGATGCGGATTCGCTGCCGATCACCGTCGCGCTCAACAACCTGGTCAATTCCTCGACCGGGGTGAAGGAGTACAACGTCCATTTTGCTGGTGCCATTCTCGCCGCCTTGCCCACACTCATCGTCTATGTTGTCTCGGGCCGCTATTTCGTGCGCGGCCTCATGGCTGGCTCCGTCAAGGGATAAACCATGGCTTTTCTGGAAATTGTCAATCTTGAGAAGAAGTTCGGCGCCGTAGACGTTCTCAAGGGAATAGATCTTGAGATCGATGAAGGCGGGTTCCTGGTTCTGGTCGGACCTTCGGGCTGTGGCAAGTCGACGTTGCTCAACACCATTGCCGGCCTTGAGTCGATCACCTCCGGCGAGATTCGCATCGCCGGCAAGAAGGTCAATGACCTCCACCCCTCGGATCGCGACATTGCCATGGTGTTCCAGTCCTATGCCCTCTATCCCAACATGACGGTGGCAGGGAACATCGGGTTCGGCATGGAAATCCGTGGCGTGCCGAAATCCGAGCGGGACAGGGCGATCAAGGACGTTTCCGACATGCTGCAGATTGGGCATCTGCTTGACAGAAAGCCATCGCAGCTTTCCGGTGGTCAGCGGCAGCGCGTCGCCATGGGGCGTGCCCTGGTCAGGCGGCCGCAAGTCTTCCTGTTTGACGAGCCGCTGTCCAACCTCGACGCCCATCTGCGCCAGGACATGCCGCGCGAGCTGCGCGAGCTGCAGCGCCAGCTCGGCCTCACCGTGGTGTACGTG
>JAGRLX010000419.1:3270-3459 GCA_020441605.1 Alphaproteobacteria bacterium | reverse complement strand
GGTCGACGCGCGCGCCGAAGGTGCAACGCGGATCGAGCCGACCAGACAGGCGCAACATGACTGGAATGAGCTGTGCCACGAATTGCTCGGCCATTCGCTGCTGGGCTCGACCAATTCCTGGTTCACGGGGGTCAACAACAACATCCCCGGACGGCAGGTGCGTCAGGTCTTGTTCTACGCGGGCGGGAA
>JAGRLX010000419.1:2567-3183 GCA_020441605.1 Alphaproteobacteria bacterium | reverse complement strand
AAGGGTGGCGGAAAGCCGTCAGCACCGGCGCGCGAGGCGGAAAAGGTCACCAGCTAGATCAGCCCGAGCGGTACCCGGCGTCTTGTCCACTTGCGCCGGGTCCACTGCCTATCCTGGGCCACCAATGCCGAGGTTGCGCAGCACTTCCTCCGTATGCTCACCGAGCTTCGGTGGCGGCAGTCGATGGCATGCGAGGTCGCCCAGCGGCAGCCGCAAGAGTCTCAAGTCCGGAGCGTCCTCCATCGGACTCGGATATATCAGGTTGCGCTCCGCCACGACGGGATGCTCGGCCGCCTGCTTCAGATCCTGAACGGCTCCGGCCGGGACCCCAGCGGCGGCAAGCCGCCGAAGCCATTGCTCGACGCTGTCTTCAAGAAGTCTGGATTCGATCGCATCATGCAGGGCGCGCCGGTTTGCGACCCGGTCCGACATCGTCTGGTAGTTCGGTAATGTTGCAAGCTCTGGACGACCGATCTCCGCGCACAGTATGGCGAACAGCCTGTCGTTTCCCGCGGCGATCATCAGTTCGCCGTCACTGGCCCGGAATATCTCGTATGGCGCAGTGCTTGGCGCACCAGAACCCTGCGGCTGCGGTGCGACGCCAGTCGCCAGAGTG
>JAGRLX010000419.1:0-2452 GCA_020441605.1 Alphaproteobacteria bacterium | reverse complement strand
GTGAGATCGATCGCCGATGGCCCGATGCGGGCAGGGGCCTCACCGGGATGTCCAGTCGATTTGAGGATACCTGAGAAAGCCTGCAGCAGAGCGTCATAGCCCGGCATGTCACGGCCCATCGGTCCGGCGCCGAATGCGGAAATGGAGCAGTAGACGACACGGTCGTTTCCGGCAGCGACAGCGTCAAAGCCAAGACCAAATCGTTCCATGGTGCCCGGGCGGAAGCTCTCAATGACCACGTCTGCAGACTGGCACAGCTTCAGCGCGGCCGCACTACCGGCCGCTGTCTTAAGGTCGAGGACGACGCTTTTCTTATTGCGGTTCACGGCCAGGAACGCGGTGCTCTCCTGGCCCCATTTTGGCGGGAGATGCCGGGAATCGTCGCCCCTTTCCGCTTCTACCTTGATCACATCGGCGCCGAGATCGGCGAGGATCATGGTGGCGAATGGTCCAGCAAGTACCCTCGTGAAATCGACGATGCGCAAGCCCGCGTAGCTGGGTTGGATATGCTCTGTCATTCGTCGTACCTTTGCCGCCTTGCCATGGTTTCAGTGGGAATCTCACACCATTGGCGGCGGCATGCAGGCGCACAATTTGCAAGGGTGCGTTGCTGAATCGGCTGTCGTATCCGCTGGGGTCGAACCTTATTGTCGTCTGTTGAAGGCTAGTTGCCTGGCCCTACGTCGGCAGCCGTCGATCAAAGCAGGAGAGACGGAATGTGTCCGGTTCGCGACGCCGCCAGGCTGTGTCGCACATGCTTCGATCCAGGGAGGATACCGTGAAGCCAATCATAATATTGTCACTTGCAACAGCGCTGGGGCTCGGCGCGGGTGCGGCGACTGCCGCCACGATCGACGAGATATGCGAGGCCGGAGCGGCAGAGCCGTCGCTGATTTGGTATTCCTCCCAGGATCCGTCGCGCAACGAGGCGGCAATAGCGGCGTTCAAGAGTGCGTATCCGGATATCGATATAGAAGGGTTCCGCCTTTCCACCGGCAAGCTGGCCATACGCTATGCTTCCGAGCGCGACGCGGGCGTCGTCAACGCCGACCTGATTTCGCTGGCCGATCCCAATTTCATCGCCGACGGGTTCGCCAAGGACTGGTTCGTGAAGATCGAGAAGTCCGAGCTTCCGGCGCTGGCTGATCTCGACGACAAATGGTTCGACGGCGGATCTGCAACCACCAGCATCAGTATGCTCGGATTCGGCTACAACACCGATCTTGTCGGCGACAACCCGCCGAAGAGCTGGGAAGACCTGATGCGCCCAGATTTCAAGGGCAAAATCATTCTCGGCGATCCGAGAAACGTCCCGTCCTATATGGCGCTGTTCCGAATCCTGCGAGAAAAGTACGGGGACGATTTCCTGGAGGGTGTGGCCTCGCAGGAACCTGTCGTCGTGCCGAGCGTCGTGCCGGCGACGCAGCAACTTGCGGCAGGCGAGGTGACCGTCGTCATTCCAAGCGTGATGACGACTCTTCGGGTGTTGATGATCGATGGCGCGCCGATCGACTTCGTCGCGCCGGAACTGACGACCGGAAACGAGTTCGAGACGATCCTCTCGCAGGGTGCAGACAGTCCGAACGCGGCGCGCTGCTTCATGAACTTCCTGTTCACCGAGGCTGGCCAGCAAGCCTATAACGGTCCGACCAGCGTCTCACCGCTGGCGAACATCGCCGACACGGCGCCGATGCCGTCTGACTATATTGATCCGCGCATCCCGGAGCTTTCGGAGCACAGTGCCGAGATCGTCAAGCTGCTCGGCCTCCAATAGCCGACGATGCCGCCGCCTGAGGCGGCGGCTTTCGTCTTGGCGTCTGTAGTGACATTGTGAGCACGCTTCGCCCTTATGTACCGGAACGTCGACAGGAGCGCGCTTTCAATGCCTGCCAAAGGCGATCTCCAGCTCAAGCTTACGGACCTCAGCAAAACCTATCGCCGCGCCAATGGTCAGTTGGTGCACGCGATAGACAATGTCTCGCTTGACATAAAACGCGGCGAACTCGTTGTCCTGCTCGGCCCAAGCGGTTGCGGCAAGACCACGCTTTTGCGCTGTGTTGCGGGCCTCGAGCAGCCCGATTCCGGCGTGATCAGCCTGGATGGGGACGACGTGTTCGACGCCGCCCACAAGGTTGAGGTGCCGCCGGAACGCAGGCACATCGGCATGGTTTTCCAGTCCTATGCACTGTGGCCGCATATGACGGTTGGCCAGAATGTCGGCTATCCGCTCAAGATGAGCGGACTTGGACGCGGCGATATCGACGACAAGGTGGCTCGCATACTCGAACTGATGAGGATCCCCGAACTTGGGGGGCAGTATCCCGGACAGATCAGCGGTGGGCAGCAGCAGAGGGTCGCCCTGGCCCGGGCGCTGGTTCGCGGCGACAATCTAATCCTGTTTGACGAACCGCTGTCCAACGTGGATGCAAAGGTGCGGGAGCATCTCCGGCTC
>JAGRLX010000062.1 GCA_020441605.1 Alphaproteobacteria bacterium | reverse complement strand
AGCGGTCCTTGTCCAGCTTCTCGTTCGTCTTGATATCCCACAGCCGGCACGAATCAGGGCTGATCTCGTCGGCCAGCACGATCCGCATCATGTCATTTTCATAAAGCCTGCCGAACTCGATCTTGAAGTCGACGAGCTTGATGCCGATGCCGAGGAAGAGGCCGGAAAGGAAATCGTTGATGCGGATGGCCATGTGCATCATGTCGTCGATTTCCTGGGGATTGGCCCAGTTGAAGGCGGTGATGTGTTCTTCCGAGACCATGGGATCGCCCAGCTCGTCATTCTTGTAATAGAATTCGATGATCGAGCGGGGCAGGGGGTGCCCCTCTTCGAGCCCGAGCTTCTTGGCCAGGGAACCGGCGGCGACATTGCGCACAACCACCTCCAGCGGCACGATCTCGACCTCGCGCACGAGCTGTTCGCGCATGTTGAGGGTGCGGAGAAAATGAGTGGGAATTCCAAGTTCGTTGAGTTTGGAGAAGATGAACTCGGAAATGCGCTGGTTCAGGACGCCCTTCCCCTCGATCACGGCCTTCTTCTGAGCATTGAAAGCCGTTGCGTCATCCTTGTAGTGGACGATGATGGTTCCAGGCTCGGGACCCTCGTAGAGTATCTTGGCCTTGCCTTCGTAGATCCGGGTACGCCTGCCATTCATCTGAAAAATCCTCATCAATACCCTTAATCTATCCCCGCACAGTCTAGTCCGGAGCGGCAGCCAAAGCCACAACTGTCATGGAATTGGGGCGGCAAAATCCCCAGTCCTTTCGCCGGCGCTCAATAAACCATCGTGCTGCGGCGCACAATGCCTGTTTCCATGGTTGATTTGGCCGGGGGCACTGGCTATTTCAAGCTTCCAACAGGGCTCAACAGGAGATTTTCATGACGACCTTCGACAAGCGCGAGGAAGGCTTCGAAAAGAAGTTCGCCCATGACGAGGAACTGCGCTTCAAAGCCGGCGCCCGCCGCAACAAGTTGCTGGGCCTATGGGCGGCCGAGAAGCTGGGCTTGTCCGGCGCCGAGGCCGAGGCCTACGCCAAATCGGTCATCGTAGCCGATTTCGAGGAAGCCGGTGACGATGACGTGTTCCGCAAGATCCGCAAAGACTTCGATGCCAAGGGCGTTGAACAGTCCGACCATCAGATCCGCCGCACCATGGATGAGCTGATGCAAACTGCGATCGAACAGATCAAGGCTGCCGGCTAGTGGGTGCGGGACATTTCGATCTCCGGGGACGGCTCGCCACTGGCGAGCCGTTCCTGTTTTCGTGGATGTCGATTCCCAGTGCCAACCTCGCCGCCCAGGTAGCCCGCCTGCCGTTCGATGGCGTGTGCCTGGACATGCAGCACGGGATGATCGGCTTTTCCGACGCCGTGCCTATGATTGCCGCGATCAATGCCGCCGGCCGTCCGGCGATCGTGCGCAGCTTGTGGAATGACCCGGGAATCCCCGGTCAGGCGCTGGACGCCGGCGCGGCTGCGGTGATCTGCCCGATGATCAACAGCAGGACACAGGCCGAGGCGCTGGTCAGGGCGGCGAAATATCCGCCGGCCGGTGGACGGAGCTGGGGTGGTTACACGGCGCTTCAGGCATCGGGCCTGACGGCTGCAGAATATCTTGGCAACGCCAACCGCATGACGATGGTCTTCGCCATGATCGAGACGGTCGAAGCCCTCACCAATGTCGAGGAAATCGCCGCCACGCCGGGCCTCGACGGGCTGTTCGTCGGCCCCAGCGACCTGTCCATCGCGCTATCGAATGGAACCGGCATCGACAAGACCGGCCCTGCAACCCTGGCAGCCATGGAGAAAGTTGTTGCGGCGGCCAAGCGAAACGGGCTCGTGGCGGGTGCATTCGGTGGCAACGCCGATGTCATCTCGGCCTATATGAACCTTGGTTTCACGTTCTTTGCCGCGGCGGTGGACGTCGATCTGCTGCACTGGGGTGCCGCCAGCCTGATGGCGTCGTTCAAGCCGGTTTGACGTCACGCCCAATTCGAGTGAAACTGCATGGCCATGGATCAACGCTCGCCTCTCATTCCAGGCCATGAGGCCATTCTCGACAGGCTTGTCGACGCGGTCCTGAGTGCTGGCCCGGTCGCCTCACAGACCGACAAGTATTTCACCAATACCAGCCGGATTGTGGGGGCCAATGGCGATTCAAAGGTCACCTTTGCGGTGTTCATGCGCCGCCGTGTGGTGGCTGCTCTGGAGCCCACCATCCGCCTGATCCGCCATTTCGTGCCGGACGTGCAGATCCGCCGCTATTACGAAGAAGGCGACATTGTGCCATCCGAGAGCAAGATGATGGAGATCACCGGCTCGATGGCCCGCCTGTCCGAGGTCGAGACCCTATTGCTGCAGAAGACAGGTTTCCCCTGTGTGTCCGCCAACAATGCCTACGAAATGTGTCGCGCCATGCCTGGTGCCGCCTTCATGGACATGCATGCCCGCCATGGCAGTGGGGCCGAAATGAACATTCTCGCCGCCTATGGTGCAGCAGTCGGCAGCGCTGCGGCCCGCCGTTCCGATCCCAATGTAAAGGGATTTGTCGGTTCCTCGCAGGATCTGACGGCGCCGTTCTTCGGTTCGCCAAGCGGAATGGGGACAATGCCACACGCCTTGGTCGGCTATACGAATGGCGACGTGCTTGCGGCCATGCAGCTTTTTGCCAAGACGATACCTGAAGCCAAGTCTCTGATCGCATTGGTCGATTATACCGGTGAAGAGGTCACGGACTCGATCCGTTGCGCGCGATGGTTCTATGACGAGGCCGGGCTGCAACACGAGGGCAAGAGTTTCGGCATTCGCCTCGATACCCATGGCGGCCGGTTTGCGGAAGGACTGGACTACGAGAAATCGGTGGAAATCGTGGGCCATTGGCTGGGGGTTCATGGCGAATACAATATCGTCGAGCAGGTCTTGGGTGGGCGGGCCTTCCAGCTGGATCCCAACAATATCCTCGTCGACAAGGTGCGCCGCATCCTGTTTGGCAAGGGCGTATCGGCTGCGGCGATCATTCACGTGCGCCAGGCGCTCAACGCGGCCGGGTATCGCCAGGCGATCATCGTCGGATCATCCGGCTTCGATCCGCAAAAATGCCAGATCATGGGCGCTGCCCGGGCACCTCTGGACATGGTGGGGACGGGAAGCTTTCTTCCGGCCACATTAACCGAGACTTATGCAACCGCTGATATTATTGCTTATGATGGCGTAAAGCGGGTCAAGGTTGGACGGGAATTCCTGTTCGACAGTGAGTGATGCGGCATCGAACTTGCGTGACGGAGAGGGGGCTCTCTGAGGGTGAGGAAGCGATGAGAAAGATAATATCGATAGTTTTCGGCCTGGCTCTGGCGGTTTTCGCCGTGGCCGGCTTGGCTCAGGCCTCGGCAGGCAGCAAGTCCGCCGTCGTCGATATCCGGATCGACATTTCGAGCCAGTCCATGGCGGTGAATGTCAACGGCTGGCCCTATGGCCGCTGGAAGGTGTCTACGGCGCGCAGCGGCTATCACACGCCTCGGGGGTCATGGCGGCCGTTTCTGCTCAAGAAGATGCATTACTCGCGGAAATACGACAATTCGCCCATGCCGAATTCGATCTTCTTCCTCGGGGGATATGCAATTCACGGCACGGGCTACGTGAAATCGCTCGGCCGGCCGGCGTCGCATGGCTGCATCCGTCTGCATCCGCAGAACGCGGCCAAGCTTTTCGGTATCGTGCAGAAATACGGGATGAAATCGACCCGTATCACGATCACCAACTGAGCTGGATGTCCTGTACGTGACCCGCATACCTGGACTGCGGGCGTTTATTGACGCTACGGAATCTGCGATTGCGGAGGTGGAGTGCTCGGCGGATGCCAAGCGCACCGCTTCCAAGGTTTTTTCACGCCTGCGAAACGGTCGTGGCAGGGTGAGGTTGTCGGGTGGCGGCACCTTGAATGTTTGCAGTCATCTGGATCATGCCCTCAACCTCGGACGGGACGGGCGGCAAGTTTCTCGCGTTGCTGACGCCTTACGGATGATCGAGCCCTGGCTGGTCTGGACCCGGCGGGCAAACGCTGATCCTGACCTTCAGGGCTTCTATGATGGCCATGCCAACGCGATGATTGTCGGACCGGGTGGGCTCGAATTGCGCGACGACGTGTGGATCGGCGTCACTTTGATGGCGCCTGGGGTCACCTATGTGGAGCATGAGCATCCCCCTGAAGAGGTCTATCTGGCATTGACGCCCGGCGAGTGGTGGAACGCAGACATGCCCTGGATCGAGCCTGGTATTGGCGGGATCGTCTACAACCCACCGGGTATTCGGCATACCATGCGATCGAACAGTGAGCCGCTGCTTGCGATCTGGTGCTTGCCGATCTGAGGCGCGAGCCCCATTTGCCCGCCTGCTGCGCTAACCGTGGCCAAAGACACGATTGAAGATCGTGTCCACGTGCTTGGTATGGTAGCCAAGGTCGAGCAGGCTCTCGAGTTCGGCATCCGACAGCAGGGCAGCGACCTCCTGATCCTTCTTCAGAAGATCGAGGAAATTGGCCTCGCCACGCCAGACCGGCATGGCGTTGCGTTGAACGGCGGCGTAGCTGTCCTCGCGGCTCATGCCTTTCTGGGTGAGAGCGAGCAGCACACGCTGAGAATGGATCAGGCCGCCAAGGCGGTCGAGGTTCCGCTGCATGTTCTCCGGATAAACCAGCAGTTTGTCGATAATGCCGGTGAGCCGTTTCAGGGCGAAGTCGAGATGAACAGTGGCATCTGGGCCGATGCCACGCTCGACCGACGAATGCGAGATATCGCGTTCATGCCACAGGGCAACGTTTTCCATGGCCGGGACGACAGCAGATCGGACCAGCCGCGCCAGGCCGGTAAGGTTCTCGGTCAGGACGGGATTGCGCTTGTGGGGCATGGCCGAGGAACCTTTCTGGCCGGGGGAGAAATACTCCTCCACTTCCAGCACCTCGGTGCGCTGCAGATGACGTATTTCGGTCGCGAGCCGTTCGATCGAACTTGCTACCACGGCCAGGGCCGCAAAATACATGGCATGGCGGTCACGCGGGATGACCTGAGTTGATACCGGCTCCGGTGACAGCCCGAGCTTCGTGGCAACATATTCCTCAACCTGCGGGTCGATATTTGCGAAGGTGCCGACGGCACCGGAAATGGCACAGGTGGCGACCTCCCTGCGTGCCATGACAAGGCGATCCCGGCCCCGGCTGAATTCGGCATAGGCCTGAGCCAGCTTCACGCCAAACGTCGTCGGCTCGGCATGAATGCCGTGGCTTCGCCCGACGCAGACGGTGTTCTTGTGTTCCATGGCCCGGCGTTTCAGGGCAGCGAGCAGGCCTTCGACATCAGCGATGAGAAGATCGGCTGCACGGGTGAGCTGGATGTTGAAGCAGGTGTCGAGCACGTCCGAGGAGGTCATGCCCTGATGGACGAAGCGGGCCTCCGGACCCACGATTTCGGCCAGGTGGGTGAGGAAGGCGATTACGTCATGCTTGGTGACCGATTCGATTTCATCGATGCGCGCCACGTCGAATACCGCATCCTTGCCCTTTTCCCAGATGCGGGCAGCCGCCGCCTTCGGCACGACGCCAAGCTCGGCAAGGCAATCGGTGGCGTGAGCCTCGATTTCGAACCAGATGCGGAAGCGGGTCTGCGGCTCCCAGATGGAAGCCATGTCGGCACGGGTATAGCGCGGGATCATTATCGGCCTTTCAGATTTTCAGCCGCTCGCTTAACAAATCCCGCCTTGTTGTGCGAGTGCGAAGTTAATCGCTCAGGACGAACGGAACCGCGATGTAGCGGTGATTCGCACCCTCCCAGCCACGCTGGTAGACACCCACAATCGCCACCATGCGATCTTCATCGGGATAACCCGCATGGGCCACCACGGCCGTGAGATCATAGCCCACCGGACATCCGCGCGACCGTGGAATTGCCTTATCGGTATGAATGGCGTGGGTGAAGTCCCGCTTGATAGCCTTGAGCGTGAGGGTGAAGCCCACGGCCTGATCGCCATCTTCCGGATCGCATGCGGCCGGCTGCGGGAGGGGCATTGGCGTTACGGCAAGTTCGTGCCGGATATAGGTGTCGCCCGAGGGCATCGAACCCATGGAGACGTATTCGCGGTCGAAGGTAATGCGTGTCCGGTCGTCAACCACTTCCGTGGCGGGATTGGCCGCCAGGATCTCGCCCGGCTCGGTGATGTTCACGGCCTGGAGGATCGGGCCTGCCTGTTCCATGGCGGCGGCGCGGACCTTGGACAAGAGGGGCGGGTCCTCGTCATCGGTACGGATGGTCACTGGCGAGCCCTGCACCCACTCATCCGTTTTCAAGTCGATGATGTCGATTTCCCAGAAGCCAGCGCCCGAGCCGTCCTCATAGCCATATTGTTCGAACGCGAAGTAGCGGGCATCCGGTGAAAAGCCGATGATGCTGAAATTGGCGTCATCGGCGGCCCCCGCTGCAGTGGCCGCTCCCAGCAGTGCGAGGCTGGCGATCCATGTGGCTGCAGGGAGGCGAAACATCTAGAAGGCCCTGAATGTGATGATTGTGTAGGTATCGCGGATGCCAGGTATCTTCTGGATCTTCTCGGCGATAACGTGGCCGATATCCTCCTTTTCATCCAGATAGAGCTTCACCAGCAAGTCCCATCCGCCAGCGGTCGAGTAGATTTCCGAGGCGATCTCGGCATCGGCAATTGCGGTTGCCACCTGATAGGACTTGCCGAGTTCACATTTGATCTGGACGAAAAAGGCACGCATGTCGCACTCCGTTCAAGGGACCGCCGGGCTCTCGGGGACACTCGGAGCCAGTGGGTCTGTTTGAGTATATCGCCCGCCCGACCATTTGAACCAAGCAAATTGCGGGTCTTGCAGGTCACCCTTCTGGTCAAACCTCACTTCGCCGGTCGCAGTCCGCACCCGATTGCCAGCCTTCAGCCAGTCTGCGATGCGGTGGCTATCGGTGGATTGTGTCGCTTCCGCCGCCTGGGCCCAGGCCTGTACGGCCGCATAGGCATAGAGGGTGTGGCCCTCGGGCGCGTAGTCGTCGGCCTTGAACCTATCGATCACAGCTCGCGCGGCTTCAAACTTCTGCGGATCGAACATGAAGGTCACCAGAGTGCCTTCCGCCGTGTCGCCGGCTGCCTTCCAGAAATCGTCGGTGAGCAGGGCGTCGCTACCGAAGAACTGAGCTGTCGATCCCATGGCGCGCAATTCCCGCGCGATGATGCCGCTCTCAACATATGATCCGGCGAAATAGACGGCATTCGCATTGCTGTCGCGCAGCATCTGGGCAAGTTCCGCATAATCCTTGGCGCCGGGCTTGTAAGAGGAGTCGACGGCAGGCGTGATCGATGCATTGGCCAGGGTTTCGCGCGCTTTCGCCACCAGGGCTTGACTGGCCGGCGATTGATCGTTGAGAAGAGCGATCCGGCCGGAGGGAAAGAGCTTGGCCATGACGCCACCGGCGATGGTGCCTTGGGCATCGTCGCGCGGGCAGATGCGCAGCACGTTCCAGCCGCCCTCGTCGGTCAATTTTCCATAGGACGAAGCCGGGCTGATCTGCAGGACGGCGGCCTTTTCGTAAATCTTCGAGGCGGGAATAGAAGCGCCCGAGCAATAGTGGCCGGCGACGAATTTCACTCCGCTGGAGACAAATTGGGTCGCGACGTCGATGGCCTTGCGCGGATCACAGCCATCATCAAGTGCCATCATCGCCAGCCGTTCGCCGCGCAACCCGCCGGTAGCATTGATATCGTCGATGGCCCGCTGCACGCCACGGCGGATCTGTTCGCCGAGGGCGGCATTGGGGCCTGAAAACGGACCGGCGGTTCCCACAAGTATTTCGGCCCGTGCCGCAACGGTCATCAAGGCCAGGACTGCCACAATTGTCGAGAGGAGGGGCCGCATCGCTGTTCCGTATCAGGGTCGCCGCACTATCGTCGCTTGCGCGGGATTCCGCAACCTCGACAGCCACAAAAAAGACCCGCGCAAATGGTTGCGCGGGTCCCGACTTCAAGTAACTCGACGCGACTTACTGCAGCGACGCGTCCTCGGTGTACTTGCCTTCGTGGAACTTGTACCAGACGTACTTGGCGTCCTTGATGTCGCCCTTCTCGTTCATCGAGAGCGTGCCGAGGACGGTGTTCGTCGGGTTGCCCGCGCGGAGCCACTCGGCGATCTTCTTGCCATCGGTTCCGCCAGTGGCGGCGGCGGCCTGCGACCACGCCTGGATGGCGGCGTAGGCATAGAGAGTGTAGCCTTCCGGATCATAGCCGGCGGCTTTGAACTTCTCGACCACATCCTTGGCTTCCGGGAAATTGCGCGGTTCGGGAGCGAAAGTGAAGATCATGCCTTCGCCCGCCGGGCCGGCGATGGTCCAGAACTCCTCGGTGTTGAAGGCGTCGCCCGACACCATCTGGGCGCCGAGGCCCTGTTCACGCATCTGGCGCAGAATGAGACCGCCTTCGGTGTGGTAGCCACCGACATAGACGACGTCGATGCCGGCATCCTTCATCTTCGACACCAGAGCCGTGTAGTCCTTTTCACCGGCGGTGTAGGATTCGTTCATCGTCTCCGTCACGCCAGCCGCGTTGAGCGCCTTACGGGTCTCGTCGGCGAGACCTTTGCCATAGGCCGACTTGTCGTCGATGATGGCGATCTTCTTGTCGGCATAGTGCTTGGCGATGAAATTGCCGGCGACGATGCCCTGGGCGTCGTCACGGCCGCAAACGCGGTGGGTATTCCACTGGCCGGATTCGGTGAAAGCCGGGTTGGTTGAAGCTGGGGTGATCTGGACGATGCCCTCTTCCTCGTAGACCTTGGAGGCCGGGATTGATGAGCCCGAGCAGAAATGGCCCGCCATGAAGACGATGCCCTTGCCGACCATGTCGTTGGCAACGTTCACGGCCTGCTTGGGGTCGCAGGCGTCGTCGCCGACTTCGAGCTTCACCATTTCGCCATTGACGCCGCCGGCAGCGTTGAGATCGGCGACGGCCTGTTCGGCACCCTTTTTGAGCTGCTCACCGAAGGCGGCGTACTGGCCAGTGATTGGGCCAGCGACACCGATCGAGACATCGGCCAGCGCGGTCGATGCCGAAAGGGCTGCCGCGAAGCCGAGAGCCACGCCGGACAACAGAAGTTTCTTCATTACAAGTCTCCCTTGGATTTTATGACCTGACAGGTCTTTCGGGGTTAGCGCACCCCTTGGGCCAAATCTAGGCCCAAAGGCATGCAATTGGGAAGGGCCATCACCACTTGGCCGAACTTCGAAATTCAACGCGGTCTCCATGCGAAGGGACCGCTCCGCTGGTAGAGCCATGGATACTGGCTCACCATCTGGGTCACCCTGGTAAGACGGTATCCGAGCAGGGAACCGGCTATCAGAACGAGCGTGTCAGTGATGAAATAGTGGACGGAATGGAGGTTTCCGTCGAAGAGCGCATAGTGAAAGAAGCGCAAGGCTACGCCCATGGGAATCATATAGGCTATCGCCGACCAGAGAGGCCGCCACTTGCTCGCCAGGTTGCGGCCGGACAGAAAGGCCAGGCCACCGCCGATAATGACCGTCATGATGAGGAAGATCCATGGGCTGTCTTCGACAAAGAGCGACATGACTCAGTGACTCCCTTCCAGATAGGCGGCGCGAATCTCTGGCCTGGCCAGCAGTTCCTTGCCGGTTCCCGACATGGTGATGTTGCCGTTGACCATGACATAGGCCTGATGGGCGAGCTTGAGGGCATGAAACGCATTTTGCTCCACGAGGAAGACGGTGAGGCCCTCCGTCTCATTCAGTTCCCTGATCGCGGAGAAGATCTGCTTGACGATCAGCGGCGCCAGGCCGAGCGAGGGTTCGTCGAGCAGCAACAGGCGTGGTCTTGCCATGAGGGCCCGGGCAATCGCCAACATTTGCTGTTCGCCGCCCGAGAGCGTGCCGCCGCGCTGACCTTGTCGCTTTTCAAGGATGGGGAACATGCGGAAAGCGCGTGCCAGATCGTCATCAAAATATTTCGGGTCGCTGATCGTGGCGCCCATCTGCAGATTCTCCAGCACGGTCATGCGCGGGAAAATGCGGCGCCCCTCGGGTGATTGCGAGATGCCCAGCCTGGCAATCTGGTGGGTCGGCATGTTCGTGATGTCGGCGCCGTCGAAAACGATCGAACCTTGCCGCGCCCGCGGCGTGCCGCATATGGTCATCATCAGCGTCGATTTGCCGGCACCGTTGGAGCCGATGAGAGTGACGATCTGCCCCTTGTTGATGTCGATGTCGACACCCTTCAGCGCCTGGATCTTGCCATAGTAGGTGTGAACGCCGCGAACCGCGAGGAGAGGCTGGCTCATTTGCGACCTCCCTTACGGGGCGCTGACGTGCTGGCGACAGGTTTCTTGGCTGCAGATTTTTTTGCAGTCGCCTTGCTGGCGGTCTTCGTGGTCGCTGCCGCCGTTCGGCGAGCGGCTTTCTTCGGCTTTGGCGACTCAGGTTCCGGCGGACTGGGCTTAACAGCGGTGGCAGGTGCGTTCTTGACTGCGCGCTTCGGCCGGACTGTGGCCGCGTTCTCCGGCTTCGCATTTGTTGCGCTGCCCTTGGACCCGGTCTGGCGGACCTCGGCTGGAGGCATCACCTCCGGCTCTTCCGTTCGCATGGTAACAGCGGCCGCTGGATGCTCGGTGGCTGCGAGTGCCTCCGCCTCGGCCATTACGGCCTCCACTTCCGGGTCCTCTTCGTCGTCCTCGACGCCCAGATAGGCGCGGATGACGGCAGGATCGTTGCGTACCTTTTCGGGGGTGCCATCGGAGATCTTCACGCCATAGTCGAGTACGACGATGTGGTCGGAAATGCCCATGACGACGCTCATGTCATGCTCGATCAGAAGGATAGCCACCTTCTCTTCGCTGCGGATGTTGAGCAGCAGCCTGTTGAGGTCTTCGGATTCCCGCGGATTGAGGCCGGCGGCCGGTTCATCAAGGCAGAGCAGGTGGGGCTTGGTGCACATGGCGCGGGCAATCTCGAGGCGGCGCTGGTCGCCGTAAGGGAGATCGCCGGCCGGGTCGTCGGCCCGCGCGGTCAACCCGGTCTTGTCTAGCCAATGGCGGGAGAATTCGATGGCCTCCCGGTTTGCCCGCTGGTAGCCGGCAGTGTTGAAGATGCCCGCGAAGGTATAGCCCGAAGCCCGCATCAGTGTGTTGTGCTGCGCGACCATGAGGTTCTCGAGGACGGTCATTCCGGCAAAGAGCCTGATGTTCTGAAAGGTCCTGGCCACCTTCGCCCGCTCAGTGATGCGGAAGTCGTCCATCCGTTCGAGGGCGAACTCGGTTCCGTCTTCATGGATCAGCGTGATGGCTCCCTCGGTCGGCTTGTAGAAGCCAGTGATGCAGTTGAAAACCGTGGTCTTCCCGGCGCCATTGGGGCCGATCAGGGCAGTAATCTCGCCACGCTTGGCGTCGAAGGACAGGTCGCCCACGGCGGTGAGACCGCCAAAACGCATGCTGACGTGTTCCACGCGGAGCAGTGTTTCAGAAGTTCCAGCGCGCATCTCAGCCGTGCCCCTCGGCCACAAAATCACCTGACACGGACTTTTTCTCCTTCAGATAGACTGATGGATCGCGTCTGGTGACGAATCCGCGCGGTTTCCAACGCATGATCAGCACCATGGCGAGACCGACCGCCAGCATGCGGAACTGGCCGGGATCGAAGCCCTCGGGCATGACCTGTTTCAGAACGTCAAGCTGGCGGAAGGCCTCGAAGGCGCCGATGATGGCAATCGATGCGAAAACGACTCCGATCTGCGAGCCGAGGCCACCCAATACCACGATGGCGAGAATGATGGCCGATTCCATGAACACAAATGATTCGGGACTGATGAAGCCTTGGCGGGTGGCGAAGAAACTGCCGGCGAAACCGCCGAACATAGCGCCGATAGCGAAGGCCGTCAGCTTGGTGTTGGTGGTGTTGATACCCAGCGAACGGCAGGCGATTTCATCCTCGCGCAGGGCCTCCCAGGCGCGGCCAACCGGTAGCTTGCGGAGCCTTATGGTCACCAGATTGGTCACCAGCGCCAAGATCAGGATAATATAGTAAAGAAACACGATGCGGTGGATCGGCTTGTGTTCAATGCCGAAGGCCGCCGCGAATCCCCCCTCACCGGAAACGAATGGCAGGCCGAAGAAGGATGGCCGGGGAATGCCGCTGATGCCGTTCGGGCCTCCGGTGAAGTCGACCCAGTTCAGCAGGATCACGCGAATGATCTCGCCGAAAGCCAGGGTCACGATGGCGAGGTAGTCGCCGCGCAACCGCAGCACCGGAAACCCCAGGATGACGCCCCAGAGTGCTGCGAGGAACCCGGCGACCGGCAGGGTGATGAAGAAGGCCCAGGGAATGATGCCATCGCCGAACCACTGGGGAAAATAGACGGTGGCAAGAAGGGCATAGGTATAGGCGCCGACGGCATAGAAGGCGACATAGCCGAGATCGAGAAGACCGGCGAGGCCGACCACGATATTCAGTCCCCAGCCCAGCATGATATAGGTCAGGATCAGAATGGCCAGGTCCATGATCTGGCGCTCGCGTGACCCGGTCATCCCGGCCAGAAACGGCAAGGCGACGGCGATCAGCAACAGAATGGGGGTGAGGTACTTGGCAATGGCCAATTCCCGCCCAGTGGATTTCGCCGGAGCCTTGGACGGCGGGCGCGCCGGAACCTGTGCCTTGTTCCACACATAGAGGTGGTGGAGCAGGCGGCCGACGACGACAATGGCGATAAGAACGGCAACCAGCCCCCAGCGATGCACCAATGCCAGGGTCCCGGTCGCGGTGACGGTCTTGAGGCCAACAATCGGACCGAGGATGGCCAGCGACAGGAGGGCGGTGATCACCAGGTCCTTGATGACATGGGCGGCGTCGAGCGGTCGGTTCCCGGCAGTCAACTCGGTCGATTTCGGAGTGCTTGCCATCGGATTACACCTTCTCGACTTCGGGCTTGCCGAGGATACCCTGCGGCAGGAAGATCAGCACGGCGGCGAGCATGGCAAAGGCGGCTACGTCCTTGTATTCGACCGAGAAATAGGCTGACCAGAAGACCTCGATGAGGCCGATCACCATGCCACCAAGCATGGCGCCGGGGATTGATCCGATGCCGCCCAGAACTGCAGCGGTGAAGGCCTTAACGCCGGCGAGGAACCCCACGTAGAAATCGGTCACGCCGTAATAGAGGAAGAACATCATGCCGGCGACCGCCGCCAGTGCGGCGCCCATGATGAAGGTGATGGATATGGTCTTGTCCACGTCGATGCCGAGGAGCGCTGCCATCTTGCGGTCCTGTTCGCAGGAGCGCTGGGCGCGGCCAAGCGGCGTCTTGGTAATGATTGCCGTGAACACGGCCATGAGCACGAGAGTGGTGAGGATGATGAGGATCTGCATGTTCGACAGCCTGACGACGAATTCGCCATGCTCGGCAGCGCGTTCCATGATGACGTGCCCCCCGGTGACGATCGGCTGCAGCGGCTTCGGACGCCCGTCCTGGGCGATGCGGACGAATTCCTGCAGTACGATCGACATGCCGATCGCCGAGATCAGCGGCGCCAGTCGGAACGACCCGCGCAAGGGTCTGTAGGCCACCCGCTCTATCGTCCAGTTGAAGGCCGAGGCAATGATCATGGCGATAAAGACCACAAGCACCAGCGCCAGGATGATAAGAAACAGTCCACTGCCGCCGGTGAGCCCGAGCGATACGATAGCAATCAGCGACACGAAGCCGCCAATCATGAATACGTCGCCATGGGCGAAGTTGATCATTCCGATGATGCCATAGACCATGGTGTAGCCGATGGCGATCAAGCCATAAATCGACCCTAATGTAATTCCATTGATCAGCTGCTGGAGAAAGTACTCCATGAGCCCCCCTTTGCCATTTTATCTGCATGCGCACTTCCGGCGCCACTTCCCCTCATTCTTAGACATTGGCTCGGGATAAGACAAGCAAGCCGACATGGCAGTGGAAACCATGGGGCGCATGGGGCTTGACAGTATATCAAATCGATATATATCGCCCCGTCATCTATCGAACTGGAATATATTGCAGCCACATGGCCATGAATGTGAGAACCCTTTGCCTTGGCATTCTCTCGAGCGGAGAAGCCTCGGGCTATGAAATCAAGAAGAGCATCGAAGAGGGCATGTTCAGCCATTTCATCGATGCCAGTTTCGGATCGATCTATCCGGCACTGACCCAGCTTGCGGGCGAGGGACTTCTGACTGTCAGGGCCGAGGAACAGACCGGGAAGCCGGACAAGAAGGTCTACGCGATAACCGAATTGGGCCGTTTGGCGCTGGCGAAGTCGATCGCGGTTGTGCCTGCCAAGGACAAATACAAGTCGGAATTCCTGTTTCAAATGCTGCTTCATCAATACATTTCGAAGGATGTGATGCTGGCGGCCATCGACAAGCAGATGAGTGACCTTTCGGGCGATCTTGCCCGTATTGCCGAGTGCCGGTGTTCGGAGCAGCCCCATGCCGGGGCGCGCTTCGTTGCCGACTACGGCGAGGCAGTGCTGACAGCCGCTGTCAGGTGTCTGGAAGAAAAGAAGGCTGAACTCACGCGCCCAGATCGGGCGCAGGCAGCCGAGTAGCGTGCGGGAACGAAAGCATGATCAGGCGTATTATTTACTTCCTATTGGCAACCATCGTGTTTGGCGGATTGGCCGGAGCGATCGGCTTCTATGCCTTCGACTTCAAACCCAAGATGCTGGCCACGATCATTCTCGGATCGCCGCGGCCTCCGGAAACGGTGTCTGCTGAGCCCGCCCGCACGGATTCCTGGCAGCCACAAATTGCTGCCATCGGAACCCTGGTCGCCTCGGAAGGCATCGACATCACCCCGCAGGTTGGTGGAATCATCAAGGAGATCAAGTTCGACTCCGGCGAGAGGGTGAGGAAGGGCCAGCTCATGGTGCAGCTCGACATCACCACCGAGGAAGCCGACATGCGCTCGATCACCTCGCAGCTGGTGAATGCCGAGGCCGACTTGGCGCGCAAGGAAAAGCTGGTGGCCAAGGGCATTTCGCCGCGCGCCGAGCTCGACAATTTGCGAACCACGCGCGACACGCTGCAGGCCAGCATGGACCGGCTGCGGGCCATCGTGGCGCAGAAATTCATCTATGCGCCGTGGGATGGACAGGTTGGCCTGCGGGCGGTCTCGGTCGGCAGCTATGTCGCTCCGGGCCAGAAGATCGTCTGGCTTCAGAAGACCGATCCCATCTATGCCGACTTCCAGGTAACGGAAGCCGACTACGGCCGGATCTCCGATGGCCTGCAGGTGGCGGCAACCTTCAACGCCTATCCCGACAAGACGTTCGGGGGGCAGATCAAGACGACCGACGCACGGGTTTCGAACGACAGCCGGATGATCACCGTGCGCGCCAGCATCGACAATCCGGATGGCAAGCTGGTGCCCGGCATGTATGCCAATGTGCTGGTCGATTCCGGTGTGCCGGAGACCGTGGTGACCGTGCCGCAGACGGCCATCACCTATTCGCTTTATGGCGACAACGTCTTCGTGGTGGTGCCTGCCACCAAGCTCGATCCCAATGCCAAGCCCGAGGAATTGGCCATCGAGCGCCGTTTCGTGAAGGCAGGCGCGGTACGTGACGGCCGGGTGCAGATCGTCAGCGGACTTGCCGACGGCGACAAGGTGGTTACGGCCGGTCACAACAAGATCGACCAGGGCAGCAAGGTGATCGTCGACAATTCGATCGCCCTCAAGCTGCAAGACAGCAAAACCATCCAGTAGGACCGCGCTTCATGCATTTCACCGACATCTTCGTGAAGCGCCCGGTGCTTGCGACCGTGGTCAGTCTTCTCATTCTGCTCGCCGGCATCCAGTCGGTTCTGAAACTGCCAATCCGTCAGTTCCCTGAGGTCTCCGACACAAAGATCGAGATCCGCACTGTCTATCCGGGCGCCAATGCCGATCAGATCAAGGGTTTCATTACAACGCCGCTGCAGCAGGCCGTGGCATCGACAGAGGGCGTCGATACGATCGATTCGCGGTCGTCGCAGAACGTATCGACGATCACCCTGAAGCTCCGGCTGGATGCGGATGCCGACCGCGCCCTGGCTGACGTGCTGTCCAAGGTGAACGAGGTGAAGGGCATTCTGCCCGATGACGCCAATGATCCGGTGGTGAAACGCACCACGGGCGCCGGGTTTGCGCTCATGTACATCAGCTTCAAGAGCGAGGCGATGTCGGCGCCGCAGATCTCCGACTATCTCGACCGCGTGGTGAAGCCCAAGCTGCAGGCGATTAATGGTGTGGCTGCCGCTGACATTCTGGGCGGTTCGACTTTCGCCATGCGGGTGTGGCTCGATCCCGACAAGATGGCCGCATTGTCGATCACGCCCCTCGATGTGCGCAACGCGCTCGCCGCAAACAACTTCACTACCGCGGCGGGCGAGGTGAAGGCGGACTTCACCCAGAAGAACATCAATGCCCAGACCTCGCTCGAAACACCCGAGCAGTTCGAGCAGCTGGTGGTCGCCCAGCGTGGCGATACGGTCATCAGGCTGGGGCAGGTGGCGACCGTTGATCTGGGGCCTGAGAATTACAATTCGAGTTCTGCCTTCGACGGCCTCAAGGCGGTGTTCATGGGCATCCAGACGACGCCCGACGCCAATCCACTCACCGTCATCAAGACGGTGCGGGACGCCATGCCTGAAATCCAGCGCGGACTGCCCACCGGGCTCGAGGCGCGAATCGCTTATGACGCGACCCAGTTCATCAATGCTTCGATCCAGGAAGTAGGAATGACGCTACTCGAGGCCGGCGCCATCGTCATCATCGTCATCTTCCTATTCCTCGGCAATCTGCGTTCGACATTGATTCCGGTGGTCACCATTCCGCTGTCGCTGATCGGCGTTGCGCTGGTGCTGGTGGCGCTCGGCTATTCCATCAATCTTCTGACGCTGCTGGCGCTGGTGCTGGCCATCGGCCTCGTCGTCGACGACGCGATCGTGGTGGTTGAAAACATTCACCGCCATATCGAGGAGGGCATGCGTCCCTTCGATGCCGCGATCAAGGGCGCGCGCGAGATCACCGGCCCGATCATCGCCATGACCATCACGCTGGCGGTGGTCTACACGCCTATCGGGTTCACCACAGGCCTTACGGGCGCGTTGTTCCGCGAATTTGCCTTCACGCTGGCGGGAGCGGTGGTGGTGTCAGGTATCATCGCGCTCACCCTGTCGCCGATGATGACATCGAAAATGCTGAAGCCGCATGAAAAGCTCAGCTGGTTTGGGCGGCTGGTGGAACGGGTGTTCGGCGCCTTGCAGCGCTTCTACCGGCGCCGGCTCGATGGCACGATCAAGCAGCGTTCGGTCTTTGCCTGGATCGCCGTGCTGACGGTGGTTCTCTCGGGCGTGCTCTACAACGCTATCAACCGGCAGCTTGCGCCATCGGAAGACCAGGGCGTGCTCTTCGCCTTCATCAACGCTCCGGAACACACCAACCTCGATTACCTGTCGACCTATACCGACAATCTCACCGACACGTTCCTGGCCGTTCCCGAGAAGCGGAACCTCTTCGCCATCAATGGTTTTCCCAACTCGCACTCGGCCTTCATGGGGCTTATCCTCAAGCCTTGGGACGAGCGGAGCCGGTCCGACCTGACAGTCATGGGCGAACTGCAGCCCAAGTTCAAACAGCTCTCGGGCGTCAGCGTCTTCGCCACCGCGCCGTCGGCTATTCCGGTTGGAGCTGGCGAACTGCCGGTCGAATTCGTGCTCACCTATCCCGGCGACTACACGCGGCTTGCCGAGGTGCTCGACACGCTCAAGAACGAAGCGATGAAGAGCGGGCTCTTCATCTTCACCAACGCGGATCTTCGCTTCCAGACGCCCCAGGTGGAGCTCATCGTCGACAAGGATCGGGCCAACAAACTCGGCGTAACGATGCGCGAGATCGGTGGCACGCTGGCCACGCTGCTGGGCGGCAACAACGTCAACCGCTTCACCGTGCAAGGGCGCAGCTACCAGGTAATCCCCCAGGTGCCGCGTACCGAACGGGCCTCGATCGACCAGATCCTGAGCTACAGGGTGCGGGCCGTCGACGGCACCATGGTGCCGCTCTCGTCATTCACCACGGTCGGACAATCGGTGCAGCCTAACGGCCTTGCCACCTTCCAGCAGCTTAACTCGGCCATGCTGCAGGGCGTGCCCTTCCCGGGCCGCACCATCGGCGAGGGCATCGAGTTCCTCAAGCAGAAGGCCGACGAGATTATGCCGCAAGGCATGTCCTACGACTTCAAGGGCGAGAGCCGCCAGTTCGTGAAGGAAGGCAATACCCTGGCGATCACCTTCGCTGTGGCGCTGCTGCTCATCTATCTGGTGCTGGCGGCCCAGTTCGAGAGTTTCCGCGATCCCTTCGTGATTCTCATCGGCCTGCCGGCCACGGTGTTTGGCGCCCTGTTCGTTCTCTTCGTGCTGGGTGAAGTCAACGGCATGATGCAGAACAATCCGCCGGTGAACTTGGGGTCGGGCACCATCAACATCTACACGCAGATCGGTCTGGTGACGCTGATCGGCCTCATTGCCAAGCACGGCATTCTGATGGTGGAATTCGCCAACAAGCTGCAGGAGACCAAGGGCTACGACAAACATCTGGCGATCAAGGAAGCGGCGGCGGTTCGTCTGCGTCCCATCCTGATGACGACTGCCGCCATGGTGATCGGCGTGGTGCCGTTGCTCCTGGCCAACGGCGCAGGCGCCAAGAGCCGTTTCGACATCGGCATCGTGATCGCCGCCGGCATGACCATCGGCACGCTGTTCACGTTGTTCATCACGCCGGCGATCTATTCCTATGTGGCCCGTGACCGGCGGCACATGCACGATCTGGAAAACGAGTCAGACGTACTGGCGGCCGATGTGGTTTCGAGGCCGGCCAATGACGAGAACGGCCGGCGCGAAGCAGCGGAGTAATCAGCCGAGCGAGGTCAGGGCCTTGGCCAGCCGGGCCAGGGCCTTTTCGAGATCGGCCTCGCTCGCTGCGAAGGAAAGACGGACCGAGCCGGGCGCGCCGAAGGCCCCGCCCGGCACGATCGCCACACCATGCTCGTCCAGCAGCCAGTCGCACAGGGCGTCGGCGGTATCCAGCACATGGTTGCCCGCCTTCTTGCCGAGGAGGGCTGACACATCCGGAAAGGCATAGAAAGTCGCCGGGATATCACCGATCTTCACGCCTGGAATGGCGCGAAGCCCTGCAAGCACCATGTCGCGGCGGGTCTGATAACGCCGGCGCATGCGTTCGACATCGTCGCGCGGTCCCTCGAGAGCGGCAAGTGCAGCATGCTGCACGAAACAATTGGCGCCCGCCGAGATGAGTCCCTGCACGCGGGTCATGGCCTTGGCCAGGGGTTCCATGGCGGCGGCATAGCCCAGGCGCCAGCCGGTCATGGCAAAGCCCTTCGAGAAGCCGTTCACGGTGATGGTGCGTTCCCGCATGCCGGGCAGCGACCCGATCGAGGTCATCTTGCTGTCGAACATGATGTATTCATAGATCTCGTCGGACAGAACCATCAGACGCGGATGCGACCGCACGATTGCCGCGATCTCCGCCAGTTCATCCGCCGTCCAAACGGCGCCGGTCGGGTTGCTGGGGGAGTTCAGGATCAACAGCTTGGCGCGGGGTGTCACGGCAGCGGCGATGCGCGCGGCGGGCACCTTGTAGTCTTCATCTACCCCTGCCGTCAGCACCACCGGGGTACCGCCAGCAAAGCGCACCGTGATCTCGTAGGATACCCAGAATGGCGCGAGCATGATCACTTCGTCGCCCGGTTCGATTAGCGCCAAGACGGCGTTGGCGATGGCCTGCTTGGCGCCGTTGGCCAGGCAAATCTCATTGGCGGCATAATCGAGCCCGTTTTCGGTCCTGAGCTTCCGTGAGAGGGCATTGCGCAGTTCGGGCAGGCCGGCGACAGGAGCGTAGTGGGTGTGCCCGGCCTTCATGGCCTCCGTCGCGGCCTGCTGGATGCTGGCGGGCGTGTCGAAGTCGGGCTCGCCGACGGTGAGGCTGACGACGTCCATGCCGCGGGCCCGAAGATCTCGGGATTTCTGGGCCATGCGGATGATGGCGCCTTCGTCGGCGGAGCGGGATCTCTGGGCGAGAAGGGCGGCGGGATCAAAGTTGGTCATGATTGGGCCTCTATACTTTGCAACGCTTGCCTGGTCGAGACGTCACAGGCATAAGCCTCGCAACATCCGTGAGCCCCATGAACCGTTATATCTTCCTTGCCATTTCCACAGCCGCCCTGGCGGGCTGCAAGACCGGTAACACGGTGCGGATCACCAATGACAGGCCGGCCGCGGTCCAGACCGCCAGCCGGTCCGAACCGATTTTCTACAATGGCAAGACCTATCAGCTGGAATTCAGTCCGCAGGGCGGTTCCGGCCTTTTTGACATGGCGGTTTCGGGTATGGGCCCCAAGCAGCGCAACGACGCCGTCGCGCTGGCGACATCCTCCCTTGCATATTTCGCCTGCCCGGACGGCCAGCGCGGCAAGTTGCAGAGCGAGCCCGCCTACGCCGATGCCAAATGGCGGATGCTGGCGCGTTGCGGCTGATGCCTTGCAGCAGTCAGCCGAAACGCCGGTCGAGCCAGTCGCGGGTGCGGAAGTAGCGCCCCATCCAGGGCAGGAACCATGTCGAGCCATTGTACAGGGGATGATCGGGAAAAGTGGCCTGGTCAAAGGCATTCACGCGGTTGGCCTTTCCGGCGACCTTTCTGGCGGTCTCGCGGCCCAGATAGCTCATCATCGCGACGCCGGAACCGTTACAGCCCAGCGCAAAGTGGAGGTTGTCGAATTTTCCCATGTGTGGCGTTTCATCAAGGGTGAAGGCGACGTTTCCGGTCCACGCATGGGTGATGCGTGTTCCCCTGAGCTGTGGAAAGCGGTCGAGCATGAAACCATGCAGGATCGGCGCCGTCTCGACCGGGTCGGTATGGCCGAACTTGGCGCGGCCGCCGAAGATCAGGCGTCTCCGGTCCGTTGACATGCGATAGTAGGTCAGAACCCGGCGGGTGTCGGAGAAGGAGCGGTTCTTGGGGCTAAGCGTTGCCGCAAGGTCCGGTGCCAGCTCCTCCGTGGCGATGATATAGGAGCCCACTGGAACCACCCGGCGCTTGAATTGTGGTGTGACATCGCCGGTATAGCCATTTGTGGCGATGATCACGTCGCCGGCCTCGATGTCGCCGCGCGGGGTGGAGACCCGCCACCCCGACCCCGATTCGGTCAAGCCGTTCACGGGTGTCTTCGAGGCGATGGCGATCCCGCGGGACTGGCAGAGATCGAGCAGGCCCTTGAAGAACAGGGCAGGGTGGAGATGTCCGGCGCGTCCGACAACCATGCCGCCACGATAATAGTCAGAGCCGATCTCCTCGCGCTGTCTTTCGGGCGGCACGATATAGGCCTCCGACCTGGCAAAGCGGTTCAGCTGTTCAATCTTCTTGGCCATGCCATCGAAATGGCTCTTGCACCAGGCCCCTTGAAAGCGGCCCGTCCTGGTCCAGCCGCAGTCGATCTTCTCCCTGGCGATGAGGTCCTCGACCAGCGAATAGCCGTCAGCGGCGTCACCCAGAAAGGGTGCTGCCTCCTCGGGCGTGAGTTCCCGGGCAAGATACCGCTTTCCGACGTTAACCCCGCCGGACACCATGCCGCCATTGCGGCTCGATCCACCGAAGCCAGGTTCGTTGGCATCGAGCACGATGCAGTCGAGCCCCAGGGCTTGGAGTTCGAGGGCGGCGTTCAATCCGGCGTAACCGGCGCCAACCACGGCCACTCGCACCGCTCCGGGAAGTTGGATCTCGGGCAGGGGCCTTGGTTCATGGGCCTCCCACCAATAGGGGCGCGGTTTGAAATCCTTGGCGAAAATGTCTTTCATCATCATGCCGGGCACTGTGGCGCGAAGCGAAAGCCCGCGCAAGATGCGCCGTTGCAGGACTGCTACAACCCTTCGGTATAGACTAGGACCCGGCTGCCGATCGGTGCCCTGCGATAGAGATCTACGACGTCCTGATTGAACATCCGGATGCAGCCGGACGAGGCCGCCTTGCCGATGCTGGCGGGATCGTTGGTGCCATGAATGCGGTAGAGCGTGTCACGCCCGTTCTGGAACAGGTAGAGTGCCCGGGCACCCAATGGATTTTCGGGGCCGCCGGGCATGCCGTTGCGCCACTTGGAGAGTTCGGGTTTCCGCTCGATCATGTCCTTTGGCGGGGTCCATCTGGGCCACATCACCTTGCGGCCAATGTCGGCCGCTCCACCCCAGCGATAACCGTCCTTTCCGACCGCCACGCCGTAGCGGATCGCCTTGCCACCCTCCAGCACTAGAAACAAATGCTTGTCGGCCGTGTCGATGATGATGGTTCCGGGAAATTGCCGCGTCCTGTAGGTCACCACAGTCCGGCGCACTTCTTGTGGGAATTTACTCATGTTTAGTGCTGGAAGAGTGTAGGGATCGTCGCTGTTCTCGTAGGCACGGGCCGGGAGGGCCGATGTGGCAAGAATGGCTGGCACGATGCCGATGAACTTTCTGCGTGTAAGTTCCCTCATGAACTTGTCCCATCCTGTCGAATTTAATGCATCCGGGCCTGTATCCAGCCTGCAGGGCAAAGATGACAAAATCTTGCTCTCCAGGCGGTTGGAAGATCGGGTATTCGTGGGTAATCATTGCCACATGACGGGGAACCGGGGATTGGCGTGATGAAGACGTTGCTGAAGGGCGTGATCGCTTTGATTGCCATCCTGCTCGCGGTGCTGGTGGGCGGTGCCTATCTCATTCCCGAAGATACGGTTGTGCAGCGGCAGATCGTGATCGACGCTCCGCCCGACGCTGTGTTCGCTGTGGCTGGAGATCTCCGCCAGTTCAACCAATGGTCGCCCTGGGCCGACCTCGATCCGAATATGATCGTCAGCTTCGGGGGCCCCGAAACCGGAGTTGGACAAGAGATGATGTGGATGTCAGACAATCCCAGTGTCGGCCAGGGGTCGCAGACCGTCACCGAATACATCGCTGGCAGAAAGCTGGCGACCGAACTCGATTTCGGTGCCATGGGCACAGCGCAGGCATCCTTGTCGCTGGTGCCAGTCGACGGAGGAACCGGTGTCACCTGGGGGTTCAAGGCGCGGGCGACCGGCATCATCGACCGTTGGCTCAGCCTCATGTTCGACCGCTGGATCGGCGCCGATTTCGAAAAGGGACTCGCGAAACTCAAGATGGTGGTCGAGAGCGAGGCGGCGGACGCGAACTGAACCGCGCCGGCCAGATGTCTTGATCGGGCCGCGCCCATCGCGGGGCTGGCCTGAATGCTTGGCTGTTGCCCGAAGACCGGCGATCGGTTGAAATGACTGGCAGTGCAGCGAACGGGGAGAAGACGATGACTTTGCAGGATGGCCGGGTTGCCCTCATCACCGGCGGGGCTCAGGGCATGGGCCATGCGGCGGCTAGGCGGTTCCTGGCCGAAGGATTTTCGGGTGTCATGCTGCTCGACCGAAATGGTGCCAAGTTGCGGGAGAGTGCCGCAGCGCTGCGGG
Source organism: Alphaproteobacteria bacterium (assembly GCA_020441605.1). Next base: position 12,097 of record JAGRLX010000062.1, on the reverse strand, counting down.
GCAAGGGCCGTGTCGAGGTGATCGAGGGCGACCTCATGGACCTCGACCTGCCGGTGCGGGCAGTATCGGCCGCGATGACGGCCTTTGGCCGGCTCGATGCGGTAGTGAACGCCGCCGGCAATACCGAGCGCTGCGGGCTCGACGACACCACGCCCGAGGCCTTCGAGCGGCTGTTCGGCGTCAATGTGCGGGCGCCGCTGTTCATGATGCAGGCTGCGGTGCGGGCCATGCGTCCGGCGCGGGCGGGAACGATCATCAATGTCTCGAGCATGCTGGCCCATGGTGGACCTCCGAACCTCGTCACCTATTCCGCATCGAAGGCCGCCCTCGTGACCCTGACCCGGGCCTCCGCCAATGCGGTGAAACGCGAGGGAATCCGGATCTTCGCCATCAATCTCGGTTGGGTCCATTCCGAAGGGGAACAGGCCTTGCAGACGTCATTCCACGGCATGCCGGACAATTGGGCCGACGCCATCGGCGCGCGCATGCCGTCGGGTCGGCTGATCGTGCCTGACGATGTGGCAGGACTCATGGCCTATCTGGTGTCGCCTTCCGCGCAAATGATGACCGGCGCGGTGATCGACTACGAGCAAATGCCCGCTGGTACATTCGACGTCCACCCGGCGCTCGGTCCGGAGTAGTCGTGCCTGCGCGGACACCGCTCCTTCTGTTGATGTTCAGCATTGCGGCCGTTGGCATCCAGGCGTTGATGCTCTCGCCGCTCCTGACGGATATTGCAGCGGGGCTCGGGACGGGGGCCAAGGAAATTGGCTTTGCAGCAGCTGCCTATGGTGCTGGCGTGGCCGTGGCGGCGTTGCTGGCTGCACCGCAGCTCGGGCGTTGGCCGAAGCGCACAGCCATCCGCACTGCCTTCGCCCTGCTGGCGGTGGCTCTCGCCATTTGTGCGGTGGCGTGGGACTGGCGCATTCTCGCGGGCGCACAATTCGTCGCCGGCCTGTCCTCGGGGGTGATCATTCCAGCAACCTATGCCTTGACCGGCGATGTCGCTGTGCCAGACGAACGGGCGCAGGCGATGGGCCGGGTGCTGTTCGGCTGGTCCGTGGCCATGGTGGCGGGCGTGCCGCTGGCTGCTCTGCTCTCCGGCGTCGTGGGCTGGCGCGGCACCTTCTGGCTCATTGGGGGAGTTGCTGCGGCGATGATGCTGGCCGGAGGTCTATTGCCGAATGTGACCGGAGCGGGAGATGCCCAGTCGGTCCGCTATCGTCAGGTCCTCCAACTGCCCGGCGCATCAATCGGCTTCCTCGCCACATTTGCTTTCATGATTGCCTTCTATCAGACCTATACCTTCATTGGCGATCATGTGCGGCAATTGCATGGGGCAGGGGCATGGCTTGGCGGCGCCATTTCCCTTACCTATGGCGTGGGCTTCGGTACCGGCGTCCTGTTCGACAAGTGGATCGACCGGCGTGGACCGCACAATGTTCTGGCGCTCGGCCTCATGGTGGCCGGGCTCAACTATGTGCTGCTTCCGTTCGCGTCGCGCGTGCAGGCTGTGATTGCGGTGTATCCGTTTCTCTGGGGTCTGGCGAACCATGTGTGCATGACCACGCTGGTCTCCTTCATGGGAGCGCTGTCGCCCGCCTATCGCGGAACGGTCATGGGACTGTTCTCATTCATCACCTATCTGGCCCTGGGTCTGGCGGGCGCAATCTATGGGCCCGTCTACGATGCACATGGCTTCCTGGCGGTTTCGGCCGCATCGGCCAGCACGTTGTTTGTTGCCGCCATGATGACGCAGGCGGTGCTTGGCCGGCGTTAGATCAGCATGACTTCTGTTTGACCCGCCACGGGTCATGAGCGCTCATCGCCGCTACAATACTTGTGCGCTGTTCGACCCCCATGGCGACTCCGCCCCCCGCCCATGACGCATCAGCCGGCGGGCGGATGCCCGGCAGTCGTGCCGCCGTCGATCTGCAAGGCGGCGCCAGTCATGAAGCGGGCCTCGTCCGAGGCCACATAGAGAATTGCGGATGCGATTTCCGACGGACTGGCGATGCGTCGCAGGGGCGCGGAATTCATCAACGCCCGTTCCATCGCTGCAGGGTCGGCGGCCTTGTCGATCACGTCACGGCGCACCATGTCGGTGTCGACGTAGCCGGGGCACACGCAGTTGACCCGCACATCTGGCGCCAATTCCAGCGCCAGGGCGCGCGTCAGGTTCACGACGCCGCCTTTCGATGCGCAATAGACGGCCAGGCCGATCTCTCCGATGAGACCGGCGTCGGACGCGAGATTGACGACATTGCCCCGTGCCTTGCGCAGAAAAGGCAAGGCCGCCTGAATGCAGAAGAACGTGCCCTTCAGGTTGATGTCCAGGGTTCGGTCCCACAGGGCCTCGTCGACCTCCTCGACAGCGCCGCCCTCGGCAACACCTGCGCAATTGACCAGGATGTCGAGCCCACCCAGGGCCTCGCAGGCGGCGGCAACGATGGCTCCGCATGACCCAGCGGTTGAGACGTCGCCGGGCGCGGGAACCGCATTTTGGCCAAGCCGTGCCGTGGTCTCCGCCGTGATCCCGGCTCTGCGGCCATTGATGGCGACATGCGCGCCGGCGGCCAGGAAGGCCTCGGCTGCAGCCCAGCCAATGCCGCGTGTGCTGCCGGTTACCAGAACGCGCTTGCCCTTGAAGTCTCTTTGCATGGCTCTCGCCCTCAGCGCCCCTTCCACTGGGGTTTGCGCTTTTCGGTAAAGGCACGAGCGCCCTCGAGCTGGTCCTCGCTCGCATAGAGCCTGTCGACGGTCTTCAGCTTGCGCTTGGTGACCAGATCGAAGGCCTGCTGGACCGGCAGGTGGGCGGTGTCGCGGGTGATCTCCTTGATCGCGGCAAAGACCAACGGCGGCCCATCGGCCAGCTGTGCGGCAATCTCCCGGGCCCGGTCCATGAGATGTTGGGCTTGCACAATCTCATTGATCAGACCCCAGTGCTTCGCTTCCCTTGTATCGATCCGCCGGCCGGTGAACAGCATCTCCATAGCGACGTGGTAAGGTATGCGGCGCGGCAATTTGATCGATGCGGCATCGGCCACGGTGCCCGAATTGATCTCGGGGAGCGCGAAGGTAGCGTGTTCGGCGGCGATGATGATGTCGCAGGAGATCATGATCTCGAAGCCGCCGCCGAAGGCCAGCCCGTTGACCGCGCAGATCACCGGCTTGTTGAGGCCGGGAAGTTCCTGCAGTCCGCCGAATCCGCCGACGCCATAGTCGGAGTCGGGGGCTTCGCCTTCTGCGGCGGCCTTCAGATCCCATCCGGGGCAGAAGAATTTCTCGCCAGCGCCAGTAAGAATGGCGACGCGGAGGTCCGGATCATCACGGAATCGGGCAAAGATATCGCCCATGATGCGGCTGGTCGCGGCGTCGATGGCATTTGCCTTGGGCCGGTCGATGGTGACTTCCAGCACGGCGGCGCGGCGTTCGGTTCGAATTGGTCCGGTCATGGTGTCCTCATCTTGATCAGGGCATCGACGGCAACGGCGCTGTCGGCAAGCACGAGCAGGGGGTTCACGTCGAGCTCCTCGACAAGTCCGCGATGGGCTTCGGCAAAATTGGCCACAGCTTCCACAGCCTTTATCACGGCCAGCTGATCCCCGGACTTGCCACGGAATCCTTCCACCAGCCTCCAGACCTTCAGTGCCTTCAGCGACCGCTCGATTTCGGGCCGCGTGGTGGGCAGGATCAGGGTCACGGTGTCCTTGAGCAGTTCGGTGAAGATACCGCCGGCGCCGATAACCAGCGCCACGCCGAATTGCGGATCCGTCTTGAGGCCGATGATGAGTTCGGCTACCGCGCCGTTGACCATGCGCTCGACCAGCACATCGGGCGCGAGCCTTGCCATGCGCGTTGCGGTGGCGGCGACATCTTCGGGAGTCTTGAGATTGAGGGCGACGCCGCCCGCTTCGGTCTTGTGGGCGATGGAAGCGGACGAGACCTTGAGCGTGACCGGAAAGCCCAGTCCCTCAGCCATCCGGGCAGCGTCGGCGGCAGGACAGACAAGCCCATCGGGCACGGCAAGTCCGTGCTGCTTCAACATCAGCTTTGCGTCGTGTTCGCTGATGACGCTCTCGCCGTGTCCTCGCGTCTCAGGCTGCAGCATGGCGGGAGGCTTGTCGCGCCTGTCCCAGTTCCGGCCGATGAAGGCGGCGGCCTCGAAGGCTGTCAGGGCATCATCGAGCCCCATCATCGGAGCGACGCCATGGCCGGACAGTTCCGCGGCGAGAGCCAACGGCATTCCCTCATTGAGCGTGGCCACAACGGCGGAGCGGGCCTTGGTCGCATCGGTGGCCCTCATCAGGGCCTTGGCGGTGACGGCCCAGCTGTCGGGCTTCATCTTCGGATGGGTCGGCACATCGAGGATCAGCATGGCCACGTCGTAGCCGCCGCCCATTACGGCCGAGAATGTCGCGGCAAGCTTCTCTTCCTGGTTCCAGATGAAAGTATGGTAGTCGAGCGGATTGTCGATCGCGACATACTCGTTGAGTGTGGCTGCCACCTTTGGTCTGGTACAGGCATCGAAGGGTGGGAATGACACTTTCTTCTCGATCGCCATGTCGGCGACCAGCGCTGCTTCGCCGCCGGAACAGCTCATCGACACCAACCGGCTGTCCCGAATGGCGCCGCCGTGGTGGAGGAACTTGAGGGTCTCGACGAAGGCCGACACCGATTTCATCCGCGCCACGCCGTAGCGCTCGAACAGGGCATCGTAAAGTGTGTCGGCCCCGGCGAGGGACGAGGTGTGGCTCATTGCGACCTTGGCGCCCTGTTCGGAGCGTCCGGTCTTCAACGCGATGATGGGCTTGCGCAAGTCCCGCGCCCTCGCGGCGGCGCGGGCAAATGCGGCCACATCGGGAAGTCCTTCGATGTGGAGGCCAATGGCGGAGATGCGCTCATCCTCTGCCAAGGCCTCGACCATCTGCGCCATGTCTACGTCTGCCTGATTGCCAATGGCGAAGACTGCGGCCACCGGCAGGGCCCGCATCGTCATGGTGAAGTTGCAGCCGATATTGCCCGACTGGGTAATCATGGCGACACCGCGCGCGATTGGCGCGAGGCCCTGTTCATCAGGCCACAGCGCCACCTGCGAGAGCGCATTGACGAAGCCATAGCAATTGGGGCCCATCAGCGGCATTCCGTCGGCGGCTGCCAGCAACTCTTTCTGCAGGTGGGCGTCGCCGGTTTCGGCAAAGCCGCTGGCATAGATCACCGCCCCGCCGCAGTCCTTGGCTCTCAGGGCACGGACGATCTCGATGGTCGGCTCGCGCTTGACGGCAATGAAGGCGGCGTCAATCGGTCCTTCGATGTCATTCACCGACTTCAACGTGGCTACGCCGCCAAGCTGTTCGCGTTTCGGGTGGATGGCGTAAATCTGGCCGGTGAAGCCCAGCTCCCGGGTGCGGGTAATGGCGACGTCGCATTCGCCGCCGCCGACAAAGGCGATGGATTTCGGATTGATGAGACGGGAGAGGTCACGGAGCAAGATCAACCCCCGAGCGGTCGCAGCAGGCCGCGCGAAATGATGTGGCGCTGGATTTCCGAGGTACCTTCCCAGATGCGTTCGACGCGGGCGTCGCGCCAGATGCGCTCAAGCGGAAGATCGCTCATCAGTCCCATGCCGCCGTGGATCTGGATCGCCTCGTCGGCGACGAAGGCCAGCATCTCNNCTCGGTGGCCTTGAGCTTGGCCATGGCCATGTCCATGTCGGTCACCGTTCCGTTGTCGAACTTCCAGGCGGCCTCGAGGTTCAGCAGTTCGGCCGCCTTCAGTTCCAGCGCCATGTCGGCGAGCTTGAACGAAACGCCCTGGAACTTGCCGATCTGCTGGCCGAACTGGTGGCGATCCACCGCCCATTGCTTCGCATGTTCAAGGGCGCGCTCGGCCCGGCCGATGCAGGTGGCGGCGACCTGAAGCCTGGTGGCGCCCAGCCAGTCGTTGGCCACCTCGAAGCCCTTGTGGACCTCGCCCAAGATCTGGCTCTTGTGTACGCGGCAGTCGTTGAATTCGAGAATGCAGTTGTTGTAGCCCCGGTGCGATACGTTCCGGTATCCGTCGCGCACGGTGAAGCCGGGTGTTCCCTTGTCGATCAGGAAGGCGGTGATCAGCTTCTTCTTGCCGCGGGGTGTGTCTTCCTCGCCCGTTGCCGCGAACAGGATGACAAAACTCGCCTCGTCGGCATGGCTGATGAAATGCTTGGTGCCGTTGATGACGAAATCGTCGCCATCGGCGCGGGCGAATGTCTTCATGCCGCGCACGTCGGAGCCGACGCCAGGTTCGGTCATGGCGAGGCAATCGGACTTTTCGCCGCGCACGGAGGGAAGAAGATATTTCTCGCGCTGGTCGCCTGTGCAAGCCATGAGGATATTCGAGGGCCGGGCGACGCAGGTCCAGTGCAGGGCATAGTTGGCGCGACCCAGTTCCTTTTCGTAGAGAACCCAGGTCAGGGTGTCGAGGCCGGCGCCGCCCACTTCAGCGGGCATGTTGGCTGCGTAGAGACCGGCTTCCATGGCCTTGGCTTTGATCGTGTCGCGAAGATCGGGCCGCAGCACGCCCGTTTCCTCGATTTCGGCCTCATGCGGATAGAGTTCGTTGACGACGAAGTCGCGCGTCGTCTTGACGATCATTTGCTGTTCTTCTGTGAGATTGAAGTCCATGATCTACCTGATGTGGAATGTTTCGGAATGTCCGTCGACGGCGATGGCCTGGCCGGAGACCATCCGGGAGCCGGGGCCTGCCAGAAACAGGCACATGTCGGCGATTTCTTCGGGGTCCACGAAACGCGGGATCGATTGCGACCAGGTCAGTTCCCTGGCCACCTCATCGAATGGCACGCCGCGGAGTTCGGCCTCGCCCTGGATCACCCGGTTGATGCGGTCGCCTGCCACCGAGCCCGGGCAGATGGCATTGCAGCGCACATCGTATGGTCCCAGTTCGATGGCAAGTGATTTGGTGAAGCCGATCACCGCCCATTTCGCCGCCGCATAGGGCGAGCGGTTGCCGAAGCCGAACAAGCCTGCCGTGGACGACATGTTGATGATCGACCCCGATTTCTGATCCTTCATCACCGGGGCGGCCCGCCTCGCGCAGAGGAATTGGGAGTCGAGGCAGATCGCCATGCAGTCCCGCCAGTCGGCATAGTCGATGTCGTCGACGGGCGCAGTCGGGCCCTTGATGCCGGCATTGTTGACCAGGACGTCGAGGCCGCCAAGGTCAACCAGTGCATCGTCGAACCACGCGTCGACCTGGCCCTCGTCGCTGACGTTGACATGGCTGGCGGCGATGTTGGGAAACTCGTCGCGGAACCTTGCGAGGGCTGCTTCATTCACGTCGCAGATGTGAACACGGGCTCCCTGCTCGGCGAAGGCCTTGGCTATCACCCGGCCAATGCCATCGGCCGCGGCGGTTATCATGACGCGCTGGGCCATTCCGTGCTCCTATTTCTTCCCGACAGGCTTCTTCCGGCGCGCCTTCTGTTCCCGCTCCAGCACCAGGCCGGCGCCGATCTTGTGCTTCTTGAAAAGCTTCATCATGTCAACGAGCACGGCGTTGCGCTTGGCCTCGATCTCGGCAACCGTCTGGCCCGCGGCCTGGGCCTCGCAGCCTTCGACCAGGCGGGTCTCAAGCGCCTTGTTCCACTTCGGGAACTTGAGATCGGTCCAGTCGAGTTCGAGGGTCGGATCGAACTGCTTGATGAAGTCGCGCATGCCGCCGGGGCCACCGGCCACGTGATAGGTGAGGAACGAGCCCATGAAGGCCCAGCGCATGCCGGCGGAGTAGACGATCGCGTCGTCGATGTCGCCGGTGGTGGCAATATCCTTGTTGAGGATGTGGAGCGCCTCGCGCCACAGGGCTTCCTGGAGGCGGTCGCAGACATAGCCCATGATCTCGCGCTTGAGGCGCAGCACCTGCATACCGATCTGTTCAAAGTAGGTGGCGGCCCGGTCCAGGGCTTCGGCCGAGGTCTTTTCGCCCGGCACGATCTCCACCAGCGGCAGGAGATAGACAGGATTGAAGGGGTGACCGATGATCACCCGCCCGGGATGACGGCACTGACTTTGCAGATTGGTGGGCAGAAAGCCGGAAGACGACGAGGCGATGATGACCTCCGGCCGGGCGGCAGCGTCGATCTCCTTGAACAGTCTAATCTTGAGGTCTTCACGTTCGGGTGCCGCTTCATGAATGAAGTCAGCTTTCTCTGCCATCTCCCTGAGATCGGTGGTGAATGTGAGCTTGCCCTTCTTGGTGGGCTTGCCCAGAAGCGCCTCAAGCGACGGCCATGCGGTCTTGATCTGGGCCTTGAGCTTGGCTTCGGCGGCCGGAGAGACGTCATAGGCTACCACGTTGAACCCCCGGAACAGGAGCCGTGCTGCCCAGCCCGCGCCGATCAGGCCGGTGCCGGCGATGCCGACGGTCTTGATCTGGGCCATGACTATGTCCTTGGGGCGAGTTTGAGAATCTCGCGGCCTTCGTCCGGCGATGCCACCTTGGTGCCGAGAATCTCGATGATCTTCACCGCCTTTTCCACCAGGGTGCCATTGGACGCATGGACACCGCGCTCGAGCCAGAGATTGTCCTCGAGGCCGACGCGCACGTGGCCGCCGAGCAGCACGGCCTGGGCCACCGCCGGAAACTCGTTCCGGCCGATGCCGAAGGCGGCCCATATGGCATTCGGAGGCAGTTGCGCCTTCTGATAGGCCATGGTCTCGCTGTCATAGGGCGCACCCCACGGAATGCCGAGGCAGAGTTGAAACAGCGGCGGGTCGTCAATCAGGCCTTCAGCGCAGAGCTGCTTGGCAAACCACAGGTTTCCGCTGTCGAAGATCTCCATCTCGGGCTTGACGCCGTAGGACTTGATCAGCCGGGCCTGCTCGCGCAATTGCGCCGGGGTCTGGATGACGATGGTGTGGCCGTCGCCGAAATTAAGGGTACCGCAATCGAGGGTGCAGATTTCCGGGCGTAGTTCCTTGATGTGGACGAGCCGTTCCTGGGGGCCGACAAGGTCGGTGCCGGGACCCCAGTTCATCGGGGTCTCGCCGCTGCCCACTTCGACATCGCCACCCATGCCGGCGGTCAGGTTGATGATCACGTCCTTGTTCTTATCGCGGATGCGCTCCATCACCTCACGGTAGAGGTGGACGCTTCGGGCTCCCTTGCCGGTCTTGGGATCGCGCACATGACAATGGACGACGGTTGCACCGGCGCTGGCCGCTTCGAGGGCGGAATTGGCGATCTGTTCGGGGGTGACCGGAATGGCCGGGTGCTTGCCGACGGTGTCGCCCGCACCGGTGACAGCGCAGGTGATGATGACTTTGGGCTGCATGAAATCCTCCTGTGGATGGCGGCGACACTAAGCGCACGGTGATTTTCCTATTTGACTATTTCCGACGAATGTTTTTCTTTTTTCGACCATGCCCACTTATGACGTCGCATTCGTCCTGGTTCCGCGCTTCGCGATGATCGCGCTCTATGGCGCGCTTGAGCCGTTGCGGGTTGCCAACCGCTTTGCTGGCCCCACCTTCTCGTGGCGGTTCATTTCGGCGGATGGCAATCCGGTGGCGGCGTCGAACGACATTCCGGTATCGGTCTCGGGCAACCTAGGGGATCTTGGCCGGCCGGACATGGCGGTCATATCCGCCAGTTACGCTCCGGAACGGGGCATCACGCGGCCCATGCTGGGAGCGATCACGAAACTGGCAAGAAACAGGGTGTCTTTGGCGGCGATTGACACGGGTCCCTTTCTCCTGGCCTCGGCGGGGGTGCTCGACGGCTACCGGGCGACCTGTCACTGGGAAAGCCTGCCGGGTTTTCGCGAAAGCTATCCCAGGGTTCAGGCTGAGCAGGCGCTGTTTGTCGCCGACCGGGACCGCATGACCTGTGCCGGCGGGGCTGCCGCCATCGACATGATGCTGGATTGGATTGGGCGGCTGCTCGGCCGGCCGCTGGCGGTAGCCGTGGCCGATCAGCTGGTGCATTTCCGTTCGGTCGACACTCCTCTTCAAGCGAGGCTTCCGGCGGCGGCCCGCTACGGAACGACAGATCCACGGCTGCTGAAGATCATCACGGCGATGGAAGAGCAGGGCGAGGACCCCCTGGATGCGGCCGACCTCGCGGCGATCGCAGGCATCTCCGTCCGGCAGATGGAACGGCTGTTTCGCAGCGAGCTCAAGGAACGTCCGATGGGCCTCTATCAAAAACTCCGGCTGGAGAAGGCGGAGCGGCTGCTCACCTATTCGCCCATGAGCGTCCGGGAAATTGCGGTCGCCTGCGGGTTTTCCTCATTGCCGCTGTTCTCACGCAGTTTCCGGGCGCGCTACGGTAAGCCGCCCTCGGCGCTGCGCAAGGGTTGATTTCTCCGTCGCAACCGGCTTGACTTTGGTCATGGGCAGCCTTGTCGCGGTTTTCATGTTGGCCACCGTCGCCAATCAACCTCCCCAGCCAGGGAATTGGTGCGAAGTGGGCCAGAAGGTCATGATCCCGGATGGCCGCGAAGGGCCGGTAACGTCCGTCTCGGGGGACATCTGCAGGGTCTTGGTCTATGGCGAGAAATACGTTTCGCTCTGGGCCTATTACCTGATCGAACCGTCCTATCCCCGTCTGGGGCGATAGGGCGGCGCTTGGCGGTCAGCCGCCACCCGCTTGCCACTGCCGGATCGCCTCGAGCGGCCAGGCGAGCATGACGATGTTCAGGGCCAGATTGTCACGGATCATGTAGCCGGCGAAAAGTTCCATGGCGAGGGCCAGCGTCACAGTCGTCCAGATCGGCAACTGCTTGGCGAGAACGAAGCCCAGCACCATGGCCAGAATGTCGCTCGCGGAATTGAGGACGCTGTCGCCATAGTAATTGAGCGAAATGGTCGCTTCCCGATAGCGGTTGATGATGAAGCTGCTGTTCTCGAAAACTTCCCAGCCCGACTCGACCAACACGGCGATGAAGAGGCGGAGTCCGATGGGCAGCCGGCCGGCTCCGAGCCAGAGGATACCGTACATGAGGAAGCCGTGAATGACGTGGGAGAGTGTGTACCAGTCGGCGATGTGCTGGCTGTTCTCGGAACTGAAGACTTGACCGTGCCACAGCTTGACATAGCCGCACTTGCAGATTGGCTCTCGGCCCATCAGCAGCAGAGATGCAACTGTCACGATGATCGCCACGAGAGCGGCCACCATCCATGTGCGGGTGATTCTCACGTCAAGACACTAACCCGCCGGAAGGTGGCAGAAAACGGGGGGATTGTCGGCATGGCCCTCTCCTGAATGCGCAGGCCTCGCCGGGATCGGGTCTGCTGTCAGGCGTCCAATCCAGACGCCAGCAACAACCGGCAGCCGTTGATCTTCCAGTTTCCGTCTGGCTGGCGCTCGAAACTGTACAGCGCCTCGTAGGTCATGCCATCGGGGCCTACCACGATGACGCGCTGAGACGGACGCCCAGCGTCGTCCGGGCCGCTTTCGCCGAACCTGAACGACTGCGGACGATAGAGGGGCCGATATCCACGTTTCACCATGTCCATGAAGGTTTCGGGGCTGGGGAATATCCGTTGAATGACCGGCGCAGCATAGCTGTAGGCCAGCGGGCCATCATCGGCTCTGAAAGCCTCGATCTGGGCCGCTATGATGCGTTGGAAGGCCAGTCCATCGGCGGCATCGGGAGTCTCTGCCTGAGCTGCGATGGGGGCGAGGAAAAGAAGCACGGTCAAGACAAGTTTTCGGAACATGACAGTCGTCCTTTCCTGACAGTTTGCCAGACCTATACGTCTCCGCCGACTGTGGGGTTCTGTTTGTGCGGTGCACAAACTGGAATTGTGAAAAAATATTATCCCGATCATGGCCTTGAGGGTCCTTGACGCTCCGGCTTTCACGGATGAGTATGCGCGCGGCGAAGACATTTGCCCCCGGCGGATCACCAACAGGACTGAACCAGGTAGTAGGTGTGATTCGGCATGTCCGGGGAATTATGGGAGGAGAGGTCGATGCCGGCAATTTCGATGAAAGTAAATGGACAGGCAGTGTGTGGCGAAGTCGAAGGCCGCACCCTGCTGGTCGAGTTCCTGCGTGACAAACTTGGTCTGACGGGCACCCATGTCGGTTGCGACAC
>JAGRLX010000418.1 GCA_020441605.1 Alphaproteobacteria bacterium | reverse complement strand
CCGCGCACGATGCGCGCCATGTCGAGCCACAGCACCGCGCCCACGGCGAGGAACATCAGCACGAAATTGCGGCCGAAGAACACGACCAGCATGATGACGAAGAAGATGAAGGGCAGGGAATAGAGAATGTCCACGATGCGCATCATGATCTCGTCGGTCCGGCCGCCGATGAATCCCGCGGTGGCGCCATAGAGGACGCCGATGACCACGGCGACGAGGCCAGCAAGAAGCCCGATGGCAAGGGAAACGCGGCCAGCGATCAGGGTCCGGGTCAGCAGATCGCGGCCTGAATTGTCGGTGCCGAAGAAGAAGTACTTGCGTTCGACATCGGCGCTGATTGTGACCTTGAGGCCATCCGCGGCGCTGTCGGCAATGGCGGCACCCTCGAAAACGTCGGAGCGGTCGATGTAACGCGTGACGCGTTCGTCGATGGGCTTGGCGGAGGTGACCGTGATATAGATCTTGCCGTCGCGCTCCTCCCATCCGGCGAGATCGAGCCGCGACCGGCGCACTGCGTCCTGAACGGCGAGATCGATGGCATCTGCCTTGGGATAGGCGTGCAGGCTCGGGGGGACGCGGTTGTAATCCTGGTAGATGGTGGTGAAATCATGGGGCGTGAACCACGGGCCCGCGACGCAGAGGACGGCCATCAGCACCAGATAGTAGAGGCTCACCATCGCGGCGCGATTGGCCTTGAGCCTGGCCCAGGCATCGGCCCAGAGGGAACGTCCGGCAGCGGCGATCGGCGCTTCAGTCATAACGAACCCGCGGATCGACGACGGCATAGAGGATATCGACGACAAGGTTGAAGACGATGGTGAACAATGCGATCACCACCACCGTTCCCATGACCAGTGTGTAGTCGCGGTTGAGCGCCGCCTCGACAAAGTAGCGCCCGACACCCGGTATGGAGAAGATGGTCTCGACGATGATCGAACCCGTAAGGAGGGCCGCGGCGGCGGGACCGGCGTAGGAAATGATCGGGAGCAGCGCGCCGCGCAGCGCATGGCGGATGATTATGGCGTAGTCGGAAAGACCCAGCGCCCGCGCCGTGCGGATATGGTGGGAGCGGAGCGACTCGATCATCGAGCCGCGCATCAGCCGGGCGACGACGGCAAGCTGGGGCAGCATGAGGGTGAGGATCGGGCCCACCTTGTTGAGCATGGCGCCGTCGCCCCAGCCGCCGACCGGAAACCATTTCAGCGACAGCGCAAAGAACAGCTGGAACAGGGGAGCGATGACGAATGTCGGGATCGTGGAACCGGCAGTCGCGGTGGCGATCACCGCATAGTCGGCGCTCTTGTTCTGATGGAGCGCCGCAATAATTCCGAGGGCGCCGCCCAGCAGCAGCGCCAGGGTGAGGGCCGTCGCTCCCAGCTGGATGGAGATCGGCAGGCCGGTGGCGAAAAGCTCTCCGACGGTGAAATCGGGCAGGTTGTAGCTGGGGCCGAAATCGCCTCGAACCAGGTTGTCGAGATAGAGAAGATACTGTTTCCACAGTGGCTGATCGAGGTGATAGACCTTTTCGAGATTGGCCTTGATCACCGGGTTCAGCCCCTTCTCCTGGTTGAAGGGGCCGCCAGGCGCCACCCGCATGAGAAAGAAGGAAATCGTGACGATGAGAAACATCGTCGGGATGGCAGTCAACAGACGCCGAAAGACATAACGCAACATATCCGCCCCCAGGCCGATGCGGCGGCCGCTTCCGCCCGGGAGCGGAAGCGGCACTCATCCGTAGGCGGACTATTCCTTGCGGAGGAAGCGGGTCGGATGCACGTCCATGACGTTGTCCTCCCAGCCCTTGATCTTGTCGGAGACGACAGTGTGGAAGCCGTAGAAGAGCAGGGGCAGCACGCAGAGATCGCGAGCGACGCCCACGGCTTCGGCCTCGGACAGGAGCTTCATGCGGGGCGATGGGTCCTTGGGGTCACCGGCCGCAGCAGCCTTGGCCAGCAGGTCGTCATATTCGGCATTGGAATATTCCGAATAGTTGTTGCCGGCCCCGGACTTGCACAGGTCGAGGAAGTTCGACGGATCCTTGTAGTCGGCGATCCAGCCGGCGCGGGCCACGTCAAAATCCCCATGCTGTTCGAGATGTCCGTAATGGGTCTTGGTGTCGGTATTCAGCAGGCTCACCTCGACGCCCAAGGGCTTCAGCTGCTCCTGGATGGCCACCGCTGTGTTCTTGTGATTCTCGGAGGTGTTGTAGCGGATCTCCATCTTGAGCGGCTTGTCGGGGCCGTAGCCGAGTTCGGTCAGGATCTTCTTGGCCTCGTCCTCGCGGTCGAGCTGCGACATCTCGCTATACTCGGTGGGGCGGGTTTCATAGCCGCCGATGCCGGGCGGGACGAAGGAATAGGCCGGCAACATGGTGTTCTGCCAGACCTTTTCGGCAAGATAGTCGCGGTCTATGGCCATCGAAATGGCATGGCGGAGCTTGGGATTGTCCCACGGGGACTTGGTGAGCTTGAAGGAATAGTAATAGGTGCCGAGGTAGGGGCCGAGGTGGACCTGGTTGCCAAACTTGGCCTTGAGGTCGTTCAGCTGCTCGGTGGGGATATCGTCGTTGGAGTCGAGTTCGCCGGCCTCGAAGCGCTTCATGGCGGTGGAGCGGTCTTCGGTCGGAATGTAGTTGACGACATCAATCTGCACATTGGCCGCATCATAGAAGGCTGCGTTCTTGACCGCCTTGACGTGATCGTTGGGCACGAACTCCGCCAGCACATAGGCGCCGTTCGAGACCAGATTGCCGGGCTTCACGAAGTCGGCGCCGAATTTCTCGACATTGGCCTTGCTCACCGGAAAAGTGGTCTGATGGGTCAGCATCTCGAGGAAATAGGGAGTGGGCGCGTTCAGCGACACTTCGAAGGTCATGTCGTCCACGGCACGTACGCCCAGTTCCTCCGGCTTCTTCTTTCCGGCAGTGACGTCTTCGGCGTTGACCACGGGGGCCAGCATGTAGGCATACTCAGATGCCGTCGCCGGATCGACCGCCCGGCGCCAGGAGAAGGCGAAGTCCTCGGCGGTCACGGGCGAACCGTCGGACCAGGTGGCGCCGGTGCGGAGCTTGAAGGTATAGACCTTGCCGTCATCGGACACCGTGTAGCTTTCTGCGGCGCCCGGCTCCACCTCGGCCTTGGCGTTCTGAACCATCAGGCCCATGAACAGGTCGCGCAGGATATTCGCTTCATAGACCGTCGAGGTCTTGTGGGGGTCGAGCGATTCCGGGTCGGCTGAGTTGCCACGATTGAAGACGACTTCGGCGAAGGCGCCGGTCGCGGTCATGACCAGGATCGTCGAGGCGGCGAGCCATGTTCTGAAATGCTTGCTCATGTTTCATTACTCCCTGTTCCAGCGGCGCTCCGGACGTGTCGCCCCCGCGCCCGCTTGGCTCAGCCTAACACTCAAGTTTACGTTTGTCGCGCCGTGCGTAAAGTTCACCGCGGGGCATGTGGACACCCGGCAGACGGCGATTGCCGCGGAGGGTGACACATAGTCGATTGTTCTTTTCAATACACTGATTTGTAAGCAAAAATGGACGGCGCGTGCCCCGAGGCGGGGATCGGATGGCGCCCGCGTCGAGCGAATGGCGCCATTCAGACAATTGATGTTTACAATTATGCGAGACTGGATCAGCATTGAGCCGCTGATGTTTTCACGCGGGGCTTCCGCGAGGAGGAGGCATGGTGACCCGGTTCTCGCCCTTCGACCAGTCGCTGTGGTACGCGACGGCACCACCTGCGCCAGTCACGGTGCCGCTCGAAGGACGTAGCACCGCCGATGTCTGTATCGTGGGGGCCGGCTATACCGGCATGACCACTGCGCTGGAGCTTGCCCGCAAGGGTGTGAACGTGACCGTGCTCGAGGCCCAGGAAGCCGGCTTCGGCGGCTCTGGCCGCAATGCCGGCCACTGTACGCCGACCTTCACCCATTACAGCCTGCCCGAATTGCGTCATATGCTGGGCGAGCCCTGGGCCGAACGGCTGATCGCCCGCCAGACCCAGGCCAACGCCCGCGTTTCGGCGATGATCGAGCGCTACCAGATCCAGTGCGAGTGGCAGCAGAACGGCTATGTGCAGGCGGCGCATCGTCCCAGCGCCATCCCGGCACTCGAAAAGAAGGTACGCGACTACAATGCGGTCGGCGCCAAGACGCGCTTTCTGGACAAGGACGAGGTCGCCAGGTTCACCGGCAGTCCGCGCTATCATGGCGGCTGGCTTCATGTCGAAGGCGGGCACCTCAATCCGCTGGCCTACGCAAGGGGTCTGGCACGAGCAATCATGCAGGAGGGGGCAACGCTCCATACGTCGTCGCAGGTCGTCAATGTGACACAGGAGGGGGGACGCTGGATCGCGCATACGGCGCAGGGTTCAGTTGCTGCCGACAAGGTCATCTTCACGACCGGAGCCTATACGGTCGGCGGCTGGCCAAGGCTCGACGAGAGCTTCAAGATCATGAAGGTCTTCGTCGCGGCGACCCAACCCCTGGGCGAAGACCTGCGGCGGACGGTGCTTCCCAACAACACGACGATGCATGACGGCCGGGGCGACATCTATGTCTACAAATACAATGCCGAAGGCCGCATCGTCGCCTCGATGTTTCCCATGGGCCGGCGCGGACGGGACATGGACTACACGCGCCGGGTGATGAGCGACCGGCTGAAATGGTTGCACCCGCAGATAACCGGCGAGATCCGCTGGGAATTCTTCTGGTACGGAGAACTGGACATGCAGTATCGGACCATTCCGCGGCTCTACGGGCTGGCGCCCGGCGTCGTGGCGCTCACCGGGCTGTCGGGCCGGGGTGTTCCGACCGGCAGCATGCTCGGCGGCATTCTCTCGGAATGGGCGCTGGACGTGGCGGACAAGGACCTGTCGCTGAAGATCGAGCCTCTGCACAAGGCGCCTGCCTACATGACTTACGGCCCGCACCTGACACTCCGCTATTACCGGGCCGTGGACTGGCTCAAGACCAGGCTCGATGGTGCCGAACTGCCGCCGCATGCCTGACGCCTTCGACAAGCTGCAACTGGAAGAGATGACATGACTGCCAAGATCACCAGCATCCTCGACGACAACGGCTTTGCCGCCGCCGCACCTGCGGCCGGCCGCGACTCCGGCTCCTGGCGCCGCAACATCTGGCAGGACGACGGCCTATCGGGAACCATCGTTGCCGTGTGGAAGGCGGAACCCGGGGTCTATCCCTATCCGCCCCGGGCCATCGAAGAGACATTCGTGGTCTGCGAAGGAGAGGCCATCTGCACGCTAGGTGACGCGGCACCGCTGCGCATCGGACCCGGCTCGATCGTGCGCGTGGCCGAAGGGACGCCGATCACCCTGGAGGTGCTCAGTCCATTCCGCAAGCTTGCAACGGTCGTGCCGCGGTGACCGGCGGTGGCGCAGCGGAGTTGCCGGTGAGGGTGGCAAAACTTGACCAGCATAATAATTGTCAATTACAATCATTCCATGGCTTGTGGCCGCGAACCAACACAGAAACCGCCCGCCCCGGGACTTGAAATGCGCCGGTTTCGCTGGCAGTTGAAGGTCTCTCGAACAGAGATATGGGAGAATCATGGGCAGACCGCGCTCGGCACGCTCGAAGGCGCCGATCCAGCAAAGACTGGAACAATCGCCGAAGACCGCCGACATCTCCGGCGTCGAACTCGATATTCTCGGCAATCTGCTGAGTTTCTACATGCGCAGCGTGGGTGTCATGCTGAACCGGGACTTCGATCATGCTCTGGCGGACGTCTCGCTGGCGCATGGAACCGGCAAGGTCTCGACGCTGCTCATGGTCGGGGCCAATCCCGGCATAAGGCCTTCGATGCTTGCCCATTATGTGCTGCGCGACCGCGCGGCAATGACCAGGCTCCTGCAGCAGATGAAGAAGGCCGGGTTGATCGTCGAGCAGATTTCGAGCCGCGAACGGCGGGCGCGGGAACTCTATCTGACCGCCAAAGGAAAATCGCTGGTCGAAAAGGTGCGGGCACTCGCCGCCGGACAATCAGAAAAATTCTTCAGTGTGCTGAGTGTATCCGAACGGGACCGGCTTATGTTGCTGCTCAAGAAGCTCTACCAGCACCACGTGTCAGAGCTTCCCGCTGCAGACGAAGACTGACGGGGCTGGCTTCTGGAAGCGTCCGCGCGGCGGCGCCCTTGCCTGGGCTGGGGAACAGGAATTGGCCATGACTGGCAGGACCGCGCTCATTTCCGGAGCCAATCGTGGAATTGGCCTCGCAATTGCCGACCGGCTGGCAGCGGATGGCTGGAACCTCAGTCTGGGCGTACGGCGCCCAGCGGCCGTGCCGCAGCGGTTCGCGGCCCACCATGTGGCGCCATATGATGCCCAGGTGCCCGCCACAGCGGAGTCCTGGGTCGCTGCTGCCGCAGCACGATATGGACGCATCGACGCAGTGATCAACAATGCGGGCATCATGGTGCCGAAATCGGTGGTGGACGCGACAGATGACGACATGCAGGCCATGCTCGATGTCAATGTGCTGGGCCCACTGCGGGTGGTGCGCGCCGCCTGGCCGCTTCTCAGGCTGTCCGGCCGGGGCCGGGTGGTGACCATCGTCTCGCTGTCGGGCAAGCGGGTCAAGTATGCCGTTTCAGGGTCCTATTCCGTGTCGAAATTCGCCGCGCTTGCACTGGCCCATGGCATCCGCCATGCCGGGTGGGACGCCGGCATTCGCTCAACGGCCCTCTGTCCGGGCCTGGTGGCGACCGACATGGCCTTCGGGCTTACTGACATGCTGCCGGCCGACATGACACCACCCGAAGATATCGCCCGGATCGTGGCATTGGTGCTCGATCTTCCCAACACGGCGAGCATCGCCGAGATCCCGGTCAACTGCAAACTCGAGGAATCCTTCTAGGAGCTGCCATGGCGCCCGAACTCGATCCCGTCCAGTCCGACGAAACCCTTCCTCCAAAGGCCGCCGTGGTGGTGATCGGCGGCGGCATCATCGGGACCAGTGCCGCAATGGCGCTCGCCAGCAAAGGCGTCGACGTGGTGCTCTGCGAGAAGGGGAAGATAGGCGGCGAGCAATCGGGACGCAACTGGGGCTGGGTGCGCAAGCAGGGCCGCGACAGCCGCGAGATGCCGCTGATCATCGAGAGCCTGCGCATGTGGGAGCGACTGAACGAAACGGTCGGGGCGGAAACGGGATTCCGGGCGAGCGGCACGCTGTTTGTCTGCGAGACCGAACAGGAGCTGGCCGAGCGCGAGAAGTGGCTCGACATCGCCAGACCCTACCAGCTGGATTCACGGCTGATCGGCAGCGACGAACTGGCAAAGCTGCTGCCCGGGGCCACGCGCAAGTTCAAGGGCGCGCTCCATACCGCCAGCGACGGCCGGGGCGAACCTCAGAAGGCGGCGCCGGCGATCGCCAACGCGGCGCGACGCAAAGGCGCCAGAATCTTCACCAACTGCGCGGTGCGCGGCATCGAGACGTCAGGCGGAAAGGTTTCCGCTGCGATCACCGAGAAGGGGCGCATCGCCTGCGACGCCGTGCTGATGGCCGGGGGCGCCTGGTCGCGGCTGTTCAGCAAGGGCGTCGGCCTGACGTTGCCGCAGGTGCGCGTCCGATCCTCGGTGCAGCGGACGACGCCGGTAGAGGGCGGGCCGGAGACTGCCGCCTGGATGCCCGGCGTGGCCTACCGCAAGCGCCTCGACGGCGGCTACAATATCGCCGCCGCCCGTTCTGCCGTCGTCGACATCGAGCCCGACAATTTCCGCTTCCTGTTCGATTTCCTTCCAGGCCTCGGGATGGAATGGCGCGAGTTTCATTATTCCTTCGGCCGCCGCTTCTTTGAAACCATGGCGCAATCGCGGCCGCGTTCCCTTGACCAGGTTTCGGTCTACGAAGAGGTGCGGGTTCTGGACCCCGAGCCGCGGCGCGATCTCAACCGCAAGGGCCTGGAGGCCATGCGCAAACTGTTCCCGGTCTTCGCGAACGCGGAAATCGTGCAGGAATGGGCCGGGATCATCGATGTGACGCCCGACGCGGTGCCGGTGATCTCGGGTGTCGACAGCATTCCGGGCTATTTCATCGCGAGCGGGTTCTCCGGCCACGGCTTCGGCATCGGCCCGGCGGCCGGGCGACTCGCCGCCGATCTCGTCACCGGCGACCGGCCGATCGTCGATCCGCATCACTTCCGTTTCTCGCGGTTCAGCGATGGTTCAAGGCCCCGGCCGGAAGCCGGCGTCTAAGCGGAGGAATGCTTGACGGCTTCCACAATTGTCCATTACAATTATTTTGCCTCTACGGGCCATAAGCATACTGCGCAGTCAAACAGGGCATAGCACGTCACGTTCTGCGAAAGCCGCAAGCGACTTCAAGGCAATCCGCGGGACACAACCATGAGGGACGCCAAGATGAAGGATTTCGCCGAGCAAACATTTTCGCCGCCGCGTGCGCTCACTCTGCTGAGCCGGCGCGGTTTCCTGTCGATGAGTGCCGCATTTGGCGGAGCGGCGCTGGCCGGGCCGGGCGCGGCCTTCGCTGCAAATGCCGAGCCCAAGGGCCAGGTCGTGGTCGGATATTCGCAGGAGCCGACCAATTTCCATCCCCTGATGCTGGGCATCGAAGTTGACCAGGGCGTTCATTGGAACCTGTACAGCCCGTTGTGGGGCGTCAATGAAAAGGGCGAGTTCACCCCGCAGCTCGCAGTCGAGGTGCCGACGGTTGACAATGGCGGAATCTCCGCCGACGGCCTCAACTGGCGCATCAAGCTGCGCGACGGCGTGAAGTGGCACGATGGCGCGCCGTTCACGGCAGACGACGTCAAGTTCTCGCTCGACCTGCTCAACAATCCCGACTTCCGCGCCAACCGCCGGGCCGGCCACGAACTTGTGCGCGACATCACCATCGTCAGCCCGACCGAGATCACCTGGCGCATGGAGAAGGTCTATGCGCCCTATGTTTCGATCCTGGCGTGGACCTTCATCGTGCCAAAACACATCCTCGAGAAGGAAACCGACGTCAATTCCTCGAACTTCGCCGCCAATCCGATCGGCACGGGCGCGTTCAAGTGGAGCGAGCGCGTGCCGGGCGACCACATCACGCTCAAGGCCAACCCCGACTATTTCGGCGACGGTCCCTATGTTGAGACTCTGGTGTTCAAGTACATTCCCGATCTCACGGTGATGTTCACCCAGTTCCAGACAGGCGACATCGACTATACCGGCATTCAGGGCATCACCGCCGATCACTATGCGGAGGCGACCAAGCTGGCCGACCGTGTGGTCATGCCTGTGGCCCTGCCGTTCATCGAGAATATCGCCTTCAATCTCGGCAAGCCGGTGTTTCAGGACAAGGCGGTGCGCGAAGCGCTGTACCTCGCCCTCGACAAACAGAGCATCATCGAGGCGATCTACTACGGTCTGCCGCGGCCGACCGAATCCTATCTTCCCTATGAGGCGGCCGCCTTCAATCCCGATCTTCCGAAGCACGAATACAATCCGGAGAAAGCCAAGAAGATCCTCGATGACGCGGGCTGGGTGCCGGGCGACGACGGCATACGCTCGAAGAATGGCGTGCGCCTCGCCTTCGTCAATTCGACGACGGCTGGAAACCATGTGCGCGAACAGGCCCAGCAGTTGCTTCAGCAGACCTGGAAGGAAATCGGCGCCGAATTGACCATCCAGAACTTCCCGCCGGCGGTCATGTGGGGCGACAACTGGATGCAGTCGAAGTTCGACACCGCCATGGTGGGCATCGGCTTCATGATCGGGCCGGATGCCGACACAACCGACTATTTCCACAGCCGGTCGATCAATGCCCAAGGCGGCGCCGGCCAGAACACGACCCAGTACGTCAATCCGGAGGTCGACAAAGTGCTGGCCGAGGCGGCCAATACGGTCGACCAGAACAAGCGCAACGAACTCTACCGCAAGCAGCAGGAGATCGTGCGCGGTGACCTGCCCTATCTGCCGATCTTCCAGTACGCCGTGGTCGAAGGCACCAAGGCCGGACTGCAAGGGTTCAAATCCAACGTCAATGTCCAGACCAATGCCTGGAACATCAATGAGTGGAAGTGGTCCTGAGCCTGCTGTAAATCAGTGAACGGGGCCGCGGTGGCTTGCCGCCGCGGCCTTTCGCATCTCGAGGCAGGGCCGGTTTCTCATGCTGCGATTTCTGATCCATCGGGGTCTGCAGAACCTCTTGCTGCTGTGGCTGGTGTCGATGATCGGCTTCGGCATTCTCTATCTGGCACCCGGCGGGCCGCTGGCGATGTTCGCGCTGGTGCCGGGCATGTCGCAGGCGGACCTTCAGAAGATCGCAACCCAGATGGGCCTCGACCGGCCAATCCCGGTTCAGTACTGGGAGTGGTTCACGCGGCTCCTCAGCGGTGACTGGGGGCGCTCGTTCCGCGATGGCCAGCCGGTGCTCTCGGTCATCGGTTCGCACCTCACCGCGACCCTCGAACTCATGGGGACTTCGGCGCTGGTCGCTGTCTTCACCGGCATGTGGGTGGGCGTGCTCGGCGCCATACGCCGTTATTCGCTGTTCGATTATCTAGCAACCGTGGGGGCAATGGTAGCGCTCTCGATACCGACCTTCTGGTTCGGCCTGGTGACGATTTATGTCTTCTCGGTGAAACTCGGCATCCTGCCGGCCGGCAACCGCTACACCATCGGCGACGGCTCGTTCCTCGATCACCTGCATCACCTGATCGCACCCTCGCTTGTGCTTGGCCTGGTGACGGTGGCCTTGTGGAGCCGCTACATGCGCGCCTCGATGCTCGATGTGATCAACCAGGATTATATCCGCACGGCGCGGGCCAAGGGAGCGCCGGAGCGCGTGGTCCTCTATCGCCACGCCATCCGCAACGCCTTGCTGCCGATGATCACCGTGGCCGGACTGCAATTGCCGACACTGCTGTCGGGTGCGCTGGTGACGGAAACGGTGTTCACCTGGCCGGGAATGGGGCGTCTGTTCCTCGATTCCCTCAGTTATCGCGACTATCCGGTGGTGATGGGCATCCTCATGCTGTCCGCCGTGCTGGTGCTGGTTGGCAACATGCTGGCCGATGTGCTTTACGCGGTGGCCGATCCGCGCATACGGCTGGATTGACGCCGCCATGACCGATATTCCGCAGCGCGCCGCGACCAGCATGACCGCCGAACCGACCCGGCGGCGGGACCGGGCGATCGACCGCTTTCTCCGGCACCGGCTCGCGGTGCTCGGCATGATCATGACTATCGTGCTGGTGTTCTTCTCGGTTGTCGGCCCCTATCTCCTGCCGTTCGACGACCTCTATATCGACGTGCGCAACCGCTTCGCCGGTCCCTTCGTCAGCGTCCATCTCTTCGGCACCGACCAACTGGGCCGTGATCTTCTCGCCCGGCTGATGATGGCCGGCCGCATCTCGATGAGCATCGGGTTTTCCGCCATGGTGATGGCCATTTCGCTCGGCACAGTGGTCGGTGCCGTGGCGGGCTATTACGGCGGTGCCATCGGCGCGACGCTGATGCGGCTGGTCGATGCCATGCTGTGCTTTCCCAGCATCTTCCTGTTGTTGGCGCTGGCCGCCTTCACCAATCCTGGCGTGGGATCGATCACCGTCATCATCGCGCTCACCTCGTGGATGGAAGTGGCCCGCATCGTCGAAGGACAGGTCAAGTCGCTGCGCGAGCGCGACTTCGCGGTGGCGGCGGAGCTGATGGGCGGATCGGACCGCTACATCATCTTCCGCGAACTCCTGCCCAATGCCGTGGGCCCCATTGTCGTCGCCGCCACGCTCAATGTGGCCAATGCGATCCTGATGGAATCCTATGTGTCGTTCCTGGGTTATGGGATCCAGCCGCCGACACCGAGCTGGGGCAACATGCTGAACAACGCCCAGCAATATCTCGTTTCGGCGCCGTGGCTGGCGATCTTCCCGGGGCTGGCCATCACCGCGGCAGTCACCAGCTTCAACTTCATCGGCGATGGCCTGCGCGATGCCTTTGACCCGCGGCTCGAGCACTGACATGGCTTCCTCCCCCAACAGGCCGGTTCTTGCAGTCGACAACATCAGCGTCGGTTTCCGGCGCCAGGGCGCGGTGATTGATGCCGTCCACGATGTTTCCTTCACGATCAGCGCCGGGGAGACCCTGGCGCTGGTGGGCGAATCCGGTTCGGGCAAGAGCGTGACCAATCTTGCCATTATGCGGCTGACACCACCGGCGCCGCGCACTCTGGTCAAGGGCAGGGCGCTGCTGGCCTGCAAGGACGGCACGGCGCGCGATCTCATCAGCGCCACCAACAGGGAGATGCAGTCAATCCGCGGCAACGAGATCGCCATGGTCTTCCAGGAACCGATGACCTCGCT
>JAGRLX010000417.1 GCA_020441605.1 Alphaproteobacteria bacterium | reverse complement strand
CTTCCAGATTTGGCAGCGGGGAACGAGCCAGACGGCGGTGCTTTATGGGTCCGTCGACAGGTGGAACTTGTGGTATGGCGGCGGAGAAACGGCATCGTTGTCACGGCAGACCTTTACTGCTGGAACAGTGCTCGGCAAGAACAACCCAAAATACTATATGAGGTTTGGCGTTGTCGGGACTGCGAATGCTAATGGCCTTGCGATTGCGGCACAGCGCATTGAGGACGTCAGATCATATGCCGGGCAGACGATTACGGTGCTGGGGTGGGCACGCCGAGCGTCTGGCAGCGGGTCCGTTTCTGTGGAAATGGAGCAGATATTCGGCACTGGCGGCTCGCCATCGTCGGGCGTCAATGAAATTGGATCGACAAAGGTTGCGTTGACAACGGACTTTGAGCCGTTTGCGGTGCAAATTGCCGTTCCGTCGATCACTGGTAAGACGATTGGCATGACAACTCCGGGATACATTAACCTGATGTTCTGGGGTTCCGGCGGAAGCGATTACGACAGCCGCACCGACAGCCTCGGAAACCAGACCATCGAGATTGACCTTTGGGGTGTCCACATCCGACTCGGCGAGCACACCACGGATGCGTGCGACGAGTATTTTGCGCCGAGCGAGGCGGCGGAACTTGCGGACTGTCGCTGGTATTACCGCACCAACGAAGAACGTTCCGGCGCGATGAACGAGAGCAACACATACGCGACGTTTGGCGTCCCGGAGCGTTTCGGGATGCGTACTACGCCAACAGTTACGGTGGTTAATTCGGCAGGCGTAATACTTCGACCGGGTGTGTCCTCCTACAACATCTCATCAATTTCCCCATCCGGCGCCTATGTGAACATTTATCCATCAACGATGGCCGGGGCAGAAAAGCCCTTGGTGCTCATCGGCGGTGCACTTGGATACGATGCGGAGTTGTAGGCCATGATCGAAGAGATTGTTCAGAAAACGGACGGTGGCTATCTCGTGGCAATCGACGGGCAGCAGTTGCACGTCCCCAATGACCCCAGCAACCGGCATTATGCCATGGTGCAGGATGCCATCGCGGGGGGCATGGAGGTCCAGCAGCAGCCGGAGCCACTTGCCTACCCGACGCAGGCCGACGCGGAGCGGGCCATGACGGAATGGGCCGACGCCTTCGCATTGCAGATCACCGGCATCCGTCCCGAGAGCGAAAAGCTCTCATGGAGCGACAAGGAGAAGGCGGCGGAGCGCTATCAGGCCGGGACGGCGACCGCGAACGATCTGTCGATGCTCAATGCCGAGGCCGGCCTGACCGGCGAGACGCTTGACGACCTTGCGGCCTCGATCCTCGCCAATGCTGCCATGTTCCGCGTCATCGTCGGTAAGATCGCCGGGTTCCGCCGGCAGACCAAGGCGGCCCTTGAGGCAGCAACGCCAGAGCAATATCCGGCGATCCTGACCGCAGCGAAGGCCGCAGCCCTTGCGGACGCCGCCGCGATGGGGCTGCCTGTGGTACTTTGAGCCATGTCCTCGTTCACCGAGTTCGACGCGTTCTCGCATATAGCGGGCGGCACGCGCTATCGCCTGCGCGCCGCGCTGGTGTGGGACGTCGGTCGCAAGGGCAGCGACTGGTTCCTGATTATGGCACCGGACACGGCCTTCGACCTGTCGGTCCCGCGCGGCCTGCGCTGGCTGTTGAGCCCGCATGACCGCATCTGGCTGCCGGCGGCGGCCGTCCACGACACCCTGCTCGAGCGCGGATATGACCGCGCGTTCGCCGCGGCCGAGTTCCGCCGGGCAGTCGCGGCGCGCGTCGAGCGCGCGATCAAGGACGGCCGGATCAAGCGCGACCGCCGCGTCTGGATTGCCTTCTGGCTCGTCCTGGTCTGGACCGTGCGCGGCGGGCTTGTAGCTAAATAAGACGCGCACGCCAGCGATTTTACTTTACCGGCCTTTTCGACATCGAAACGGCACCGGCCTACCCGCCGAACTCGCGCGGCAGCGACTTCTTGTAGATCGCCTTGAACAGCGTTCCGGCTTGCGTCAACGCGCGGCGCTGCTGGCTTGACGACAGCGCCCCACAATCGACGTTGAAATTCCCCTCATCGCTGGCATCCACGCTGAAACTGCCGGAAGCCAGAATGACGATGCGCCAGGCGCAGGCGGTCACCGGCTCCTGACGGATTGCCCCGTCACATCCCGATTTCAGGCAATAGGCGACGTTGCGCTGCGCCTGGTAGTCGCCGACCAACGCGCTAGCATGATCCTCGGTGAATGTGGTGACCTGCCATTTGCACCGTTCAGGGTTTGCGGCGCCCGGACAGGCGGCGGGCTGGACATAGAGGTCGGCCGTTGGCAGTTCCGCGGCTTCGGCCGAGAGCGCCACGCATGCGAAAACGATACTCGAAAAGAGGCGAATGGTCATCGTGAAGCATCTCTTCCGTTCCAATTCCCTGTAGACTTACAATAGCGCTCCCGAGAAGCGGGATGAAACGCCTGATTTGGTTCGCTCAGATGACCAATAAGAAAAGCCCAAGACCGTCCCCACCCGCCTCAAAGCAGGAATTGCCATTCTATGAGATCATGGCTCGCGCCGCGGCAGACAATCATCTTGCAGTGCTCGAATTCACCAAATCCTACGGTCAGGCGACGTTGCGTGGGCTGTTCGTTGCCAATGGGTCAGCCCTGATCGCTCTTCTGGCTTTTCTCGGAACGGTTTTCTCCCAGAAAGCGGATGTTGGTGTCTTGTTAGCGCAACAAATTGGCGAGCCGGCATACCGTTTTCTGGAGGGGCTTTTTTTTGCGATTTTCTCTACGGCGTCCTCGTATATGAGCGGATTTGTCTCGGCCGGATGCATTCCGCGACCGATTGATGTTATGGATCATGCCGTGTTCGGTCGGCCCTATCGCGATGACCATTCCGCTTATGTGTGGTGGGCGGTTTTCACGGCGCTCTGCTACCTAGCTGCCATTATATCAGCAGTGTGTTTCTTGCTTGGCGGAGGCGACTTGTTGGATGCCCTTTCGTCAATTGATGTCTCGAAAGGCTAGCCTCGACACCCCTTGGAAAAGCCGCTAAACGGGCATTGAAGCGGTCCCGAAACGGCGGACCCGGTGCCAATTGGCACCCTCATTCCCCCAACGTTCTCACGCTACTCCGGTCTCGAATGCGCTTCGCTCGCACGTGACGCGCGATCTTTCGAGCCAGGACCGGACAGCATGAGCGACACCTTTCTGCACGGCATTGAAACCATCGAGAAGAACGATGGCCCGCGGCCGATCGAGACCATCGATACCGCGACCATCCTTCTGCTGTTCACCGCGCCCGCCGCTGACGCGACGATCTGGCCGCTCAACACTCCCAAGCTGATCCTGGGCGAGCGCGGCTTTCCCGGCGGCCTTGGCTCCAGCGGCACTGGCCCCGACGCCTTCGACGGCCTGTGGGACCAGGCGTCGAAGAAGGGCTTGGCCAAGATCATGGCCATCCGCATCGCGGAGGACGAAGACGCGGCGGTGCAGATGGGCAACGTCATCGGCGACCGGCTGCTGCGCACCGGCATGCATGCCGCGCGCGACGGCCGCGCCGATCTCGGCATCACGCCGCGGCTGCTGGTTGCGCCCGGCTTCACCTCGAACCGGCCGACCGACGGTGTCCAGTCGATCGCCCTGGACGACGCCGGCGCCGGTTACACCGTGGCGCCTACCGTCACCATCACCGGCGACGGAACCGGCGCTGCGGCCATTGCCACGATCGATGCCAACGGCGAGGTCACCGAGGTTGTCGTGACCAATCCCGGCGCCGGCTACACGGGCGCCGTGGTGGCGTTTTCGGGCGGTGGTGGCGGCGCTGGTGCGGCCGCGACGGCCACCCTCGGTCAGGTCGCCAACCCGGTCGCCACCGAGCTGCTGACGCTTGCAAATCGCTTCCGCGCCGGCGTGATCGTCGACGGCCCCAACACCGATGCGGCGGCGGCCTACCAGTACCGCCTCGACTACGACACCGACCGCATGCTGATCGTCGATCCGCACGTGAAGGTGTTCAAGGGCAGCGCCGTGCAGACCGAACCGGCCTCGGCGCGCGTTGCCGGCCTGCAGGCCAAGATCGACTTGGAAGAGGGTTTCTGGGTCTCGC
>JAGRLX010000416.1 GCA_020441605.1 Alphaproteobacteria bacterium | reverse complement strand
GAGCTTCAGCACATAGTCGCGCGTCGCCTCCTGGGCCTTGCTGGCGCCATCGTCATACAGCGGACGGATGCCGGCATAGGCCCAGCGCACCTGCTCGCGGGTCACGGGGCGGCGGAAATATTCGCTCACCGCCGCCAGCAGGTAGTCCGTCTCCGCGTCCGAGATGCGCGGGCTCCCCGGATCACCTTTGTGGTCCTCATCGGTTGTCCCGATCAGGGTATAGTTCTGCTCGTAGGGAATGGCGAAACAGATGCGCCCGTCGGCATTCTGGAAGATGTAGCAACGGTCGTGGTCATAGAGCTTGTCGACGACCAGATGGCTGCCCTTCACCATGCGTATTCTGTCGGGATCGTTGCGCCCGACGACGGTACCCAGGACATCGCTGACCCAGGGGCCGGCCGCATTGACCAGTGCCTTGGCGCGCAATGTCTCTTCGCCGCCGCCCTCGCCGATGATCGTCACGTTCCACACGCCATCGGCCCGCCTGGCCGACAGACACTTGGTCCGTGTACGGATTTTCGCGCCCTTGGCCTTTGCGTCGCGGGCATTGAGCACCACCAGCCGCGCATCTTCCACCCAGCAGTCGGAATATTCGTAGCCGCGCGTGAATTCCTCTTTGAGGGGCGTGCCGGTCTCGTCTGTACGCAAATCGACGCTGCGTGTGCCGGGAAGAATTTTGCGCCCCCCGAGATGATCGTAAAGGAACAGTCCGAGCCTGAGGATCGGCCAGGGACGCAAGCCGCTGTGATGCGGCAGGACGAAGCGCAGCGGCCAGATGATGTGAGGTGCCGCCCGGAGCAGCACTTCGCGCTCGATCAGGGCCTCGCGCACCAGACGGAATTCGTAATGTTCGAGATAGCGCAATCCACCGTGGATCAGCTTGGTCGATGCCGAAGAGGTGCCCGAGGCGAGGTCGTTCTGTTCGGCAAGGAAGACCTTCAGGCCGCGTCCGGCGGCATCGCGGGCGATTCCGCAGCCGTTGACACCGCCCCCGATGACGAAGAGGTCATAGGTCATTCGGCGGATTCCGTGGCGTTGTCATTGTCATCCTGTCCATCGGCGATCTCGAGTTTAACGCCACTCTGCTTGCATAGCTCGGTCACCGGTTCTGGCGGTGGCCGGTCTGTGACAAAAACATCGACGTCGGACAAGTGACCAATGCGCACAGGGGCCGAACGGGTGAACTTCATTCCGTCCGATACCAGCATGACCTTGCGCGCGTTCTGCATGATCGCTCGCGCGGCGCGAACCTCGCGATAGTCGAAGTCGAGCATGGCACTATCATCGTCGATCGCCGAGGCACCGATCACCGCGTGGTCGACCTTGAACTGGGTGATGAAGTCGACAACCGATTCGCCCACGACGCCACCATCGCTCTTGCGCAACAGTCCGCCAGCCACGATCACGTCGATGCTCGGGCATGGCATGAGAATGGTCGCCACATGGATGTTGTTGGTGATGACCAGAAGCCCCTCGTGGCGCACCAGGGCGCGGGCCACTTCCTCCGTGGTGGTTCCGATATTGATGAACAGCGAGCAGTTGTTGGGAATGAGCCGGGCGGCATGCTGGCCGATGACGACCTTTTCGCGCGCCGCCAGCTGCCGCCGCGCCTCGTAGGCCACATTCTCGACACCCGACGACAGCATGGCGCCGCCATGGGTACGCGCCATCAGCCGCCCATCGCACAATTCGTTGAGGTCCTTGCGGATCGTCTGCGGCGTTACGTCGAAACGCATCGCGAGATCGTCCACCAGAACATTTCCCGTCTGCCGGGCCAACGCCAGGATTTGCTGTTGGCGGGGGCTGAGGACCGTCATGAAAACTCCGCGATTCCAGAACCTTGGCTTCCCCAACGAGAGGCACGCCTATGTCTGTTTGAAAGTTATGATTTCACTTTTTTTCGGTTTTCGCAATCTTGCGGCGCACAATTTTCAAAACTTTTTCTTGTTGACGTTCGTTTGTTTTCGTTTGATAGTTTTGCATAGGTGCCATGTGATGGGCACCATATTCGACTAGGGAGGAACTGCAATGAAACTCAAGTTTCTGGCGTCGGCGGCAGCCGTTGCCCTGATGGCGTGTACCACGCCGAGCTTTGCGGACATGGACGCCGCGAAAAAGTGGATCGACTCGGAATTCCAGCCTTCGGCGCTGTCCAAGGATGACCAGATGAAGGAAATGGAGTGGTTCATCAAGGCCGCCGAACCCTTCAAGGGCATGGAGATCAATGTTCTCTCCGAAGGCATTCCCACCCACGACTACGAGTCCAAGGTCCTGACCAAGGCCTTTGAGGAAATCACCGGCATCAAGGTGAACCACCAGATCCTCGGCGAAGGCGAAGTCGTCCAGGCTGTCCAGACCCAGATGCAGACCAACCGCAATCTGTACGACGGCTATGTCAACGATTCCGACCTGATCGGCACCCACTCCCGCCTGCAACAGACTTACAATCTGTCCGACATGATGGCCGGCGACTGGAAGGACGTCACCAACCCCATGCTCGACCTCGACGACTTCATGGGCAAGTCGTTCACGACCGGGCCTGACGGCAAGCTCTACCAGCTGCCCGACCAGCAGTTCGCCAACCTCTACTGGTTCCGCAAGGACTGGTTCGACCGCGCCGACCTGCAGGAAAAGTTCAAGGCGAAGTTCGGCTACGATCTCGGCGTGCCGGTCAACTGGTCGGCCTACGA
>JAGRLX010000415.1 GCA_020441605.1 Alphaproteobacteria bacterium | reverse complement strand
TCTTGCCCATCTTGGCGCCCGAGGAGGTGGTGAGCAGCGGCGATGTCAGTGCGAAAAGCTGCCGCTGGTCGACCCGGCGCCCCAGTTCGATCCCGTTGATGATGTTGCCCCATTGGTCCGAACCGCCCATCTGCAGCACGCAGGCTTCGCGGCGTGCCAGTTCGAGGAAGTCATAGGCCTGGAGGATCATGTAGTTGAATTCGAGGAAGGTCAGCGGCTGCTCGCGATCGAGACGCAGTTTTACCGAATCGAAACTCAGCATGCGGTTGATGGTGAAATGGACCCCATAATCCCGCAAGAAGTCGATGTAGTTGAGATGGTCGAGCCAGTCGGCATTGTTGACCATCTTGGCATCGGTCGTGCCAGTTCCAAAGGTCAGGAACCGGTCGAAAACCTGCCGAATGCCGGCGAGATTGGTCGCGATCTGTTCGACCGTGAGCAGTTTGCGCGCTTCGTCCTTGAACGAGGGGTCGCCAATCTTGGTCGTACCGCCGCCCATGAGGGCAATCGGCTTGTGGCCGGTCTTCTGCATCCAGCGCAACATCATGATCTGAACAAGAGACCCCGCATGGAGACTGGTCGCCGTAGCGTCGAATCCGATATATCCAGTGATGGGACCGGCGATGGCGGCGGTATCGAGTCCTTCGGGATCGGATATCTGATGGATGAATCCACGCTCCGACAGGACGTTGAGGAACTCTGATTTGAACTGGCTCATGATCGCTTCTCGGGAATTGGCTGGCGGCTCTTACCACGGGAGGACAAAGTGTCAAAACCGCTGACCGCCCTGGGGCTCATGTCGGGCACGTCGCTCGACGGCATCGACGTTGCGCTGGTCACGACCGACGGCGAGGATCGGGTGTTGCGTGGGCCGGCACAGACCTTTGCCTACGGGCCCGACCGGCAGGCCCTCCTGCAGGACGCGCTGGCCGATGCCAGATCAATCGTGCATCGTGACGATCGCCCGGGTGTTCTCGCCGAGGCGGAGCGGGAGTTGACCGAATGGCACGCCGACGCAGTTGAGACGTTTTGTCGGGAAAACGGCATAACCCATTCTGAAATAGACGTAATTGGCTTTCATGGGCAAACGGTCCTGCACCGGCCAGAGATTGCACTCACCGTGCAGATCGGTGATGGCACGACACTGGCCCGGCGCACCGCCTGCCCGGTCGTCTATGACATGCGGGCCGCCGACATGGCCGCCGGTGGACAGGGCGCGCCCCTGGTTCCGGTCTATCACCGGGCCCTGGCCGCGTCGATCGACGCCCGGCCAATCGCCTTCGTCAATATTGGCGGGGTGGCAAACCTCACCTGGATCGGCCGCAACGGAGCGTTGATTGCCTTCGATACCGGACCGGGCAATGCCTTGCTGAACGATTGGTGCGAACGTCATCTCGATGAGGCGATCGACCGTGATGGTGCGTTGGCGGCCCGTGGCGTGCTCGACATGGAGGCATTCATGCACCTCGCCACGAATCCTTATTTCGAGAGGCCGGCGCCCAAGTCGCTGGACCGCAACGCTTTCGACGTTTCCGTCTTGAATGGGCTTTCACCCGAGGATGGCGCGGCGACGCTGGTCCACTTTACCGCCACCTCCATCGCCAGGAGCGTCGGCCACGTGCCGGATCGGCCGGTGGTCTACGTCATCTGCGGTGGCGGCCGGCACAATCCAACCCTGTTGCGCGAGATCCGCAGCCTTCTTGAACCGTTGGGCGAACGCGTGATGACCGCCGAAGACGGGGGTTGGGACGGCGACGCAATGGAAGCGGAAGCCTGGGCCTATCTCGCGGTGCGCGCGCTCAAGGGGCTTCCACTGACCTTTCCCGGCACGACCGGCGTCAGTCAGCCCCTGACCGGCGGCCGCCTGGCCCGGCCCTAACTACAACTGTCCTTCGGACGCCAACCGTTTGTCCAGATAGGTGGAGCAGGTCTTCACCAATTCGTCGATCTTGTCCTGGAAGAAGTGATTGGCGCCCGGGATCACCTTGTGTTCGACGGTGATGCCCTTCTGGGTCTTGAGTTTCGAAACCAGGCTGTGAACGGCCTCGGGCGAGGTCACCGAATCCTTTTCCCCGTTGACGAACAGGCCGGAGGCGGGGCAGGGCGCAAGAAATGAAAAGTCATAGTGCTTGGCCAATGGCGCCACGGATATAAATCCGGAAATCTCCGGCCGCCGCATCAGCAGCTGCATCGAAATCCAGGCACCGAAGGAAACGCCGGCGATCCAGCACACCCGGGCTTCGCGGTTGAAAGACTGCAGCCAGTCGAGTGCCGAAGCCGCATCGGCCAGTTCGCCCGCACCGTTCTCGAAGATTCCCTGGCTGCGCCCCACGCCGCGAAAGTTGAAACGGAGGACCGAAAAGCCACGGCTCTGAAACAGTTGATAGAGTGCGTGAACGATGGGATTGTTCATCGTTCCGCCAAATGCCGGGTGGGGATGAAGCAGGATCGCGATCGGCGAACTGGGCGCCTTGGAATGATGGTAGCGCGCCTCGATTCGGCCGGCTGGTCCGTTGAAGATTACTTCGGGCATAGCTTGCGAGAGGTCCTTGTCCAAGCCGGTTGCAGGATTGAAGAATCTGCCCGGCGGAGATCCGCCGAATAGTTGACTCCTGCAGTCGGACTTTCTATATTCGCCACAGTTTAGAACTGTTCAAAGATGGCCGGTGGTGAAGTCCGGCCGTGAGGCTCCGCGTTTAGCACGAGTGCGGGGTGCAAAATCAAGACTTTCGTGCATTTGGAACGGAACCCGACGCGATGAAGATGAGCACCAAGGGGCGCTATGCAGTGATGGCCCTGATCGACATCGGCCAGCACTCGCATGGCGATCCGATCTCCCTTGCAGAGATCGCCGAGCGTCAGGATATCAGTCAGGAGTATCTCGAACAGCTGTTCGGCAAACTGCGCAAGGCGGGGCTGGTGGAAAGTGCCCGCGGCCCCGGTGGGGGCTACCGGTTGGCCCGTGACATGGCCGATATTCAGGTGGCCGACATCATTCTTGCCGCTGACGAGGAACTCAAGGTCACCCGCTGCGAAGGGGACGCGGTCGATGGTTGCGTGCGCGGCGAGCGGTGCAATGCCCACGACCTTTGGTCATCGCTTGGCCGCCAGATGATGTATTTCCTGTCCTCGATATCGCTGCAGGACGTGGTCGAGAAACGCAACCTCGCCCTCGCTGCGACGATCAAGCAGACCAAGGACCGCCATGTGAAGCCGGCCGAGGCGGATTTCGCTCAACCATGAGGACCTATCTCGACCATAACGCCACCAGTCCGCTGCGGCCGGCTGCCAGGCAGGCCATGCTGGCGGCGATGGATGTCTGCGGGAATGCGTCCTCCGTCCATGCCGAAGGCCGCGCCGCCCGCCACCTTCTGGACCAGTTGCGGCAGACGATCGCAGCCGCGCTCGGCGTCCTCCCCGCCATGGTGACATTTACCAGCGGTGGCAGCGAAGCCAATGCCATGGCCCTGGCTGGCGTGCCGGTGGAACGCCTGCTGGTCTCGGCGATCGAACATCCGTCGGTGATCGAGGCCGCCAGGAGTTCGGGCAAGACCGTGAAAATCATTCCGGTGACGGCTGTGGGGCAGGTCGATCTCGAGGCGCTGGCGGGCATGTTGCCCGGACCCACGGCCTTGGTCAGCGTGATGTTGGCCAACAATGAGACCGGCGTGATTCAGCCGGTCGCCGAAGTGGTGCGCCTGTGCCAGCGCCATGGCGCCATTGTGCATTGCGATGCCGTTCAGGCACTGGGAAAGATCCCCTTCAATTTCGGCGTGCTGGGCGTCGACCTCCTCACAGTGAACGCACACAAGCTCGGTGGACCGGCGGGCGTGGGCGCCCTGGTGATCCGCGACGGGCTTGCAATCCGACCGCTGGTCAAGGGCGGCGGTCAGGAATCGCGCCGCCGCGCCGGCACCGAGAATATTCCGGCGATTGCCGGATTTGCTGCGGCAGTATCGGAGAAAATTCAGGATATCAATATTTTACGTGATCGCCTTGAAGCATCCCTTGAGGATGAAACGGTGTTCGGCTGCGGCGGCCCGAGGTTGCCAAACACAAGCTGTATCGCTGCTCCCGGTGCCAAGGCAGAGACATTGCTGATGGCGCTCGATCTTGACGGGATTGCCGTCTCGTCTGGCTCGGCTTGCTCATCCGGGAAGGTTGCCCCGTCCCACGTGCTGGCTGCCATGGGAGTCGAGCCCGAGGTCGCGCGAGCGGCCATCCGTGTATCGCTCGGCTGGAATTCTACTGTTGAAGATGTCGACCGGTTTATCGCCGCGTGGAAGCGCATCCGTGCCCGCCACAAGGCCCGAGCCGCCGCGTAAGAGAAAGACAAATGGCTGATCAGGATACCATCGACCTCGTCAAGGACATTGACGTCGACAAGTACAAGTACGGTTTTACCACCGATATCGAATCCGATTTCGCGCCCAAGGGCCTGAGCGAGGACACTGTCCGCTTCATTTCCGCAAAGAAGGCCGAGCCCGCGTGGATGCTCGAGTGGCGTCTCGAGGCATACCGTCGATGGCTGCAGATGGAGGAGCCGACCTGGGCGCGGGTCAGCTATCCGAAGATCAATTTCCAGGACATCTATTACTATGCCGCACCCAAGAGCATGGCAGCGCCCAAGAGCCTTGACGAGGTCGACCCCAAGTTGCTTGAAACCTATGCCAAGCTCGGCATCCCCCTGAAGGAACAGGAAATCCTTGCTGGTGTGCGCAAGCAGGGCGAGCGGAGCGAACTCGATGACGCGGTAGGCGCAGAATATGCGTCCGGCAAGGTCGCGGTGGACGCGGTCTTCGATTCCGTCTCGGTGGTCACTACATTCAAGGCGGAACTTGCAAAGGCGGGCGTCATCTTCTGTTCG
>JAGRLX010000414.1 GCA_020441605.1 Alphaproteobacteria bacterium | reverse complement strand
CGCGGCGGGGTTCGATGCGGGCCACACAATGCTCGGAGAATATTCGCCAGCCCCGCACGGCCAATTCCAGCGAATCGAAGATACGCGTAGCCATGACCGGCTCGAAATGATTGATCTCCAGTTGTCCGTGTAAGCTGGCCATCGACACCGCTGTATCATTCCCAATGATCGCAAAGGAAATCTGCTGGACCATCATCGCCAGCACCGGGTTGGTCTTGCCCGGCATGATTGAAGACCCGGCCTGGACTGGCGGCAGCCTCAACTCACCGATGCCGCTGGCGGGATCCGAAGCCAGAATAACCAGGTCTGAGGCGATCTTGCCCACCACCTCGGCGCAAACTCGTATTTCCGCTGAAACCCGTGAAAATGCGTCGGCGTTCTGCATCGCGTCGAACATGTTGTTCGCGGGCGTGACAGGGTGGCCGAGGATATCGCGAAGGTGACGATAGACCCTTGATTGATAACCGGGAGCGGCGCCAAGGCCGGTGCCGATCGCAGTACCCCCGAGAGGAAGAACAAGCAATTGCTTCCTGATATCCTGAAGCCCTTCATATTGCCTTCTGACAGCGGCTGCGTATCCGCCGAATGCCTGGCCCAGCAACATTGGCTGGGCGCTCTGCAGGCAGGTGCGGCCAACCCGCATTACGTCGCCAAATACATCTGCACGCTCGGCGAGGCTATCCGCGAGTAGCTTCAACACGTCGAGCAAATCGCCGCTTTTTTCGAAAATCGCCAGCTTTATCGCGGACGGTACAACGTCGTTTGTCGACTGGCCCGTGTTGACGTGGTCGTTCGGGTGGATTCGATCGTACTTGCCGGGTTTGTCACCCAGAATTTGAAGAGCGCGGTTGGCCAGCACCTCATTCATGTTCATGTTTGTCGAAGTGCCCCCGGAACCCTCCATCATGTCGACAATGAAGTGTTCGGCATGCCGCCCTTCCTCGACTTCGGCTGCCGCGGCACAGATAGCATCTGCGATGTCTGGAGGAATTACCTGCAGATCCCTGTTCGTTCTTGCCGCTGCCCGCTTTATCCGAGCAAGCGCCCTGAGCAACTCGGGGCTGTCTCCCAGTTTTCTGGGCGAGATGTTGAAATTGTGATGGGCGCGTAATGTCGCAATTCCATAAAGCGCCCCGGAAGGAAGGCTCATTGAGCCGAGACTGTCGGATTCGGTTCTTGTGGCGGTCATGGCTCAATGGGAACGGAGAATCTTGGACTTGGCGGGATTTATCGGCCGGTTAGCTCCGACAAAACTCGAACCCAGCTTCGAATGCCTTTGCGCAGTCGCTCCACGTCGTAACGTTCGTTGGGTGCATGAATGGCGTCATCGCCGAGGATGAAGCCCATGGTGACGCAATCGACACCAAGCAGATCGGTGAACAGGCCCACAGCCGGAACTGCTCCACCCGTACCCTTTGTCAGGCTTGGTTCCGGCCATTCGGCGTCAAGCGCTCGCGCCGCAGCCGTCACATAAGGACTGTTCTCGCGAACCGTAACGGCATGGCTTCCGCCGGACCCTTCAAACTCTGCCCGGCAACCGCATGGCAGTCGATTCTCGACAAATTTCCGAAAAACAGCCCGGATATGGTCGGGTTGTTGCTGGCCGACCAGGCGGAAGGTCAGTCGCGCCGAAGCCGAGGAAGGAAGAACCGATCGCTCGGCGGTGCCTGTATTTCCACCCCAAATCCCATTGAAATCGACGCCCGGTCGCCCCCACATCCGTTCCACGATGCCAAGCCCGCCCTCATCGGGGCTGCCGGTCGCCGAAACGCCGCACAAGGCTTCCTCGACGTTCAACGCCTCCCATTTTTGACCGCAGGCCGGTGCAACCGGTTCCACGCCATCGTAGAACCCGTCAATTGCGACTTTTCCCTCGTCGTCGTGGATGGTGGAAAGTATCCCGGTCAAAACGCGAATAGGATTCACGGCGACATTGCCGAAATGGCCTGAATGCAGATCTCCATTCTGCGAGGAGATCGTAATCTTCTCGTGAAGCAAGCCCTTGAGGCGTGTCGTGATTGCGGGCCTGGTGCGAGACCACATGTCGCTGTCGCTGTTGAAAACGACATCGCACGCAAGCGCTTCCAGGTTCTCCTTCATGAATGCACGAAGGCTGGGCGAGCCGGTCTCCTCCTCGCCTTCGAGCACGATTGTGACATTGGCAGGCAGATCGCCCTCGACCTGCTTCCACGAACGCAAGGCCTCGATGATAGACCAGAACTGGCTCTTGCTGTCCGCCGCGCCCCGGCCGTAGATGCGGCGCAGTCCGTCCTCGTCTTTTATCTCGGGCTGGAAAGGTGGCGCTACCCATTCATCGAGCGGCTCCGCCGGCTGCACGTCGTAGTGCCCGTAGAACAGAATTTTCGGTCCGGCGCCGTTGGACCGGTACTTGCCCATGACCACAGGGTGCTTGCCGGTCGGCACGACCCTTGTCTCGAATCCGAGGGCGTCGAGTTCCGACTTCAGCCACTCGGCACAGGCCAGTATTCCCTGTTCGCATTCCGTCAGGCTCGACACCGACGGAAAGGACAGCAGACGCATGAACTTGTCGACCGACAGCGAAAGATTGGCATCCACCTGGACCAGGATGGCGTCTATGTCAGGCATTGCAACTCCAATGAAACCGGCGCCAGGACGCCGTGGAAACTCCTAGAGGACCTTCGCCAGAAAGGACTGCGTGCGCACCTCCCGGGCGTTTGACAGGATGTCCTGTGGTGCGCCGCTCTCCACCACCAGGCCGTTGTCCATGAAGATGAGATGGTCGCCGACTTCGCGGGCAAAGCCGATCTCGTGCGTGACGAGCATCATGGTCATGCCACTGCGCGCCAGATCCTTGATCACGTCGAGTACTTCGCCCACGAGTTCCGGGTCCAGCGCAGACGTCGGCTCGTCGAACAACATGACCTGCGGTTCCATTGCCAGAGCCCGTGCAATCGCCACGCGCTGCTGCTGGCCGCCGGAAAGCTGGTTGGGGTATCGGTCGCCCAGACCGGAAAGACCGACGCGCTCGAGCAAGGACATCCCTCTTTCCTTCGCCTGGCGTCTCGACTGGTGTTTGACATGGATCGGACCCTCGATGATGTTTTGCAGAGCCGTCATGTGCGGAAATAGATTGAAGCGTTGGAACACCATGCCGGTGCACCGGCGTTGCCTGGCGATCTGGCGCGGCGAAAGCTGGTAGAGCTTTCCATCGACCTCACGGTATCCCTGCAATTCGCCGTTCAGGAAAACGCGTCCTGCGGTGATGACCTCAAGCTGATTGATGCAGCGAAGCAGCGTCGACTTGCCTGACCCCGACGGGCCGA
>JAGRLX010000413.1 GCA_020441605.1 Alphaproteobacteria bacterium | reverse complement strand
GCGCGAAAAGGCGGAAGCCATTCGTCGCGCCCGCAAGGCAGCCAAGAAGACCGCCCAGCGCGAAGGCCTGTTGCCAATGCCAAAGAAGAAGGTATTTGCCGCAAAGCCTGGCGCACCATCGCGGGCATAAGGCTCACCGGAAATGGCGATGCATTAAGGGGCCGTTTGTGGCCCCTTTTTTGTTGGGCAATCAACCAGAATTGGCGAAATAGACAACGTGATCGAGGCCTGCAAAATGCGCGTCACAAGTAAGAATGTCAGCTTCATGCTGAAGCGCGGTCGACAACTCCTGACCTCATACCAAAAACCCGCAGGCACTGCGCCTGCGGGTTACCTTGTTCTTGTGGAAAGGCTCAGTTGGCGAGGCCGAGCATGGCATTTTCCTTCACGATCATCGGATGGAAAGTGAAGACGTCGCGGCTGGTCGGGTCAACATCGACCTTGATCCAGTGGATGTTCGGGCTGCCAAAGGTCTGCACGCGGGTGAAGTTCGGCAGCAGGTGGAACGCGTCTTTCAGGGGCTTGTCGATCTTGAAGAAATGCGTGTCGCCATGGACGATTACGACCTGGCCGTCATAGTTCATGGTTTCCCCGATCAGCGCATCCAGAAATGCGGCATAGCCGTCATGATCGGCAAGGCGGCTTTCGTCGTCGTCCTCGGTTTCAGGAACATCGAAGCCGGGATCTCCCTGGATGACGACCATCACTCCCTTGTCGCCGGCGGCTTTGGCCTTTTCGAAGCTATCCTTCAGCCAGGCAATGTTGGCCGTGTCACGTTCTGCATACTCGGCATTGTCAGCGTCGCACTGGGCCTGGGTGCGCTCGCTCTTCTTGGTGCAGGATTTCTCGTCATTCACCTTGTTGTTGTTGGAACCTGGAACATTGAGGCCGACAAAGGTTGCACCACCCATGGAAATGCGGACATTCTCGACGAATTTCTCGCCCGGTTTGCCCTGGCGCTCGGCTGCCATGGTGGTCTTGCCGAGGCTGTCTGCGGTTGGAAACATCACCTTGCGAACATGGTCGAGGCGCTCAAGATTGTCCCAGCCGCCATTGTTGGTGCGGTGGCAATCGGTCCATTCATTGTCGCCAGGAACGTAGAACACCGGCTTTTCCAAGCTGTTGAACATGGTCAGCGCGTCGGAATAAATCTGGTCGACGCATTCAGACGAGCCGTCCTTGATGTCGCCGTCATACATGGAAAATGCAATGTCCGAAGCATTGATGTCGGCAATGAGAGCCGGAATATGCGGCGCGTCGCCAGACTTGGCGTAGGGCATGTCGCCCCAAAGGCCCATGGAAATTTTCTCCTGTGCAGCAACTGGTGTGGCGAGAACTGCTGCGGCGAATGCTACGCCCAGCATCAATCTGCTATTGGTCATGATCAACTCCGTAAAGGTAAGGCCGGTAATTCCGGCGCTTTTTCCTACTTGCTGCTCATGACGCCTCTGTGAACGGACGGGTCGTAGCCGCGCCTTCACACCCCTTCGACAAAACTGTCGAGCACGCGCTTCTGGCCTGCCTTGTCGAAATCGATGGTCAATTTGTTGCCGTCGATCACGGCAATCTGGCCATAGCCGAATTTGAGATGAAACACCCGGTCGCCGACACTGAAATCCGAAGATGGGTTGTTGATCGAGGAGGCAACGAGTTCACCCTCGATCGTATGTGACCGTGTAGTGGGACCTGAGCGTGTTCCCCAATTGGAGCGCGCTGCGTCCGGGTTCTTGTTCTGGGCGCGTTGCCAACCTGGCGTTGAATAGGCGTTCTTGAACGGGTCGGTTGTGTCGAAGCGCGAGGCGCCATAGGCGCCGCCAACCGAGCGCGCGCCATAGCCGCCATAGCTGGAGCCGGTCTCGGCGACCTCGACATGCGATTGGGATGGCGGCGTGTTGGGGGCTTCGAGTTCGTCGACAAAGCGCGATGGCATGGTCGACTGCCACAGGCCGTGTATGCGTCGGTTGGAGACAAATGCAATGGTGCAGTTGCGCCGCGCGCGGGTAATGCCGACATAAGCGAGCCGCCGCTCTTCCTCCAGTCCCGACCGCCCGCCTTCGTCAAGCGCGCGCTGGTGCGGGAACAGGCCTTCCTCCCAGCCAGGCAGGAAGACGGTGTCGAATTCGAGACCCTTGGCCGAATGCAATGTCATCAGCGATACTGCATCAAGATCGGCATTGTTGTCGGTATCCATCACCAGGCTGACATGCTCCAGGAAACCGCGCAGGTTTTCGAACTGCTCCATCGAGCGGACCAGTTCCTTGAGGTTTTCAAGCCTGCCGGGAGCCTCGGCCGAACGGTCGTTCTGCCAC
>JAGRLX010000061.1 GCA_020441605.1 Alphaproteobacteria bacterium | reverse complement strand
CGGGTCGCCGGGGCCGTTGGAGAGAAAGACGCCATCGGGATTCATGGCGAGAATGTCTTCGGCCGCGGTAGTGGCGGGCACCACTGTCACGTCGCAACCGGCACTGGTCAGGCAGCGGAGAATATTGCGCTTCAGCCCGTAATCGATGGCCACAACCTTGTACTTGCCACCGGCACTCCGGGTGTAGCCGGTGTTCCAGTCCCACAGGTTTTCGTCCCAGTCCATGCGCTGGGTGAGGGATACGTCCTTGGCGAGATCCATGCCGACGAGACCCGGCCAGTCGGCTGCCATCTTCCTTAGCTTGGCCAGGTCGAACTTGCCCTTGGCATTGTGGGCGATAACGCCATTGGGCATGCCGTTTTCGCGGATCCTGGCCGTCAGTGCCCGGGTGTCGATACTCGAGAGGCCGATGATGCCGCGCCCCTTCAGCCACTTGTCGAAGTGCTTGCTGGCCCGGTAGTTGGCCGGTTCGGTCACCGGTTCCTTGACGATGCAGCCGACCACGCCGGCTGCGGCGGCGAGGTTGGTGGTCTCGATATCCTCGTCATTGGTTCCGACATTCCCGACATGGGGGAAGGTGAAGGTGACGATCTGTCCGGCATAGGAAGGATCGGTCAGCACTTCCTGGTAACCGGTCATGGCGGTGTTGAAACACACTTCGCCCACCGCCTCGCCCTCGGCGCCAAAGCCTTGGCCCTCGACGACTGTGCCATCGGCCAGTACCAGCAGGCCGGTCACGCGCGGCACGTCCCAATCGCCGAATGTGGCGCGTGGCGCGGCTTTCACCCTCACAGGCTTCTTGGTGGCAGACATGGCAGACTCCCGGGAATTTGTGGCTGGTTAGGGGAGCCGGGCCGGGCCGTCAAGGTTGCAGTGCAGCGAATTCCGGCCTAGACCGATGCTTTGCTTGCATGCGTTTTGGGAGAAGCGGCCATGGGCCTTCGCGAAGACATCACAGCGGCCATGAAAGAGGCGATGAAATCGGGCGACAAGAAACGCCTGTCGACGGTGCGCCTGATGCAGGCGGCGATCAAGGACAAGGACATCAATGCCCGCACCGAAGGCCACGCATCGGCCTTGACGCCCGATTCGGGGCTCGTCGAGCTCTTCGCCAAGATGGTGAAGCAGCGTCAGGAATCGGTCGCGGTCTATGAGCAGGGCGGACGACCGGAACTGGCGCAGAACGAGCGCGACGAGATTGCCGTGATCCAATCCTTCATGCCGAAGCAACTCTCCGAGGACGAGGCCAAGGCGGCGGTGGCGGAGATCATCAAGGCGGTGGGTGCTGCGTCGATCAAGGATATGGGCAAGGTCATGGCCGAGCTCAAGGTCAAATACGCGGGGCAGATGGACATGGCCAAAGCGGGGGCGATCGTCAAGGGCCTGCTGGGATAGGCCGATGCGCCTCCTCAACATCGCGATGCGGCGCTTCGTCCAGACGGGCACGCTCCGCATCTTCGATGCCGACGGCGCCTTGCATGAGCATGTGGGGAGCCCAGCCCCTCGGGTCACGATCCGCCTGACTGACCGCGCGCTGCACCGCTCGCTGTTCCTCAATCCCGAGCTCAAGACGGGCGAGGCCTATATGGATGGCACGCTGGTCATCGAGGAGGGAACGCTGCGCGATCTGCTCATGCTCTATGCCCTCAACCGGAGCAATCTCCGGCGGCAGCCGATGCAGAAGGCGCTGCGCGGACTCTACAAGCGGCTGCGCGGGCGGCACCAGAAGAACAAGGCGGCCGCTTCGCGGCGCAACGTGGCCCATCACTACGACCTGTCGAACGAGCTCTACCGGCTGTTCCTCGACGATGACCTCAACTACTCCTGCGGTTATTTCATCACGCCCGAAGACACCCTCGAGGAAGCCCAGCAGAACAAGCTCCGCCACATTGCGGCGAAGCTCGCCCTGAGGCCCGGCCAGCGGGTGCTTGACATCGGCTCGGGCTGGGGTGGCATGGCGATGTTCCTGGCCGAGGCGGCAGAGGTTCAGGTGACGGGCGTCACCTTGTCGGTCGAGCAGCAGCAGTTGGCCACGAAGCGGGCGGCCGCGCGTGGATTGTCGGACCGGGTACGTTTCGAGCTGATGGACTACCGGGCGGTGACGGGCCAATTCGACCGCATCGTGTCGGTGGGCATGTTCGAGCATGTCGGCATCAACCATTTCGGCGAGTTCTTCGGCAAGGTTTCCGACCTGCTGACCGATGACGGCGTGGCGCTTCTCCATTCCATCGGCCGTAAGGGCGGACCTGGCGCCACCGGCGCGTGGATCCAGAAATACATCTTTCCGGGCGGCTATTCTCCGGCGCTGTCGGAAACCCTGTCGGCGATCGAGGGATCGGGCCTGTGGGTCACCGACATCGAGATCTGGCGTCTGCACTACGCTGCCACGCTGGCCGCGTGGGAGCACCGCTTCCAGAACAATCGGGCGCAGATCGCATCGCTTCTTGACGAGCGCTTCTGCCGGATGTGGGAGTTCTACCTGATCGCCAGCGAGTTCAGCTTCCGCCATGGCAAGCACATGGTCTTTCAGATCCAACTGGCGAAGTCGGTCAGCACCTTGCCGCTGGCCCGCGACTATATGGCGGCGGCTGAGGCGGCGCTGAAGGTCCGGGCTTGACCCGAGTGTTAAGTTGACGGAATTCGCTTGTATTCGGAGGGCCGCGTCAAAGAGTATCAGAAGCAATAGCCGAAGTAGGCGATGTCGCGCGCGTAGAGTTGGGCGACGCGGTCGCGGGTCTGGACCGTATAATAGGTC
The DNA here is from genome assembly GCA_020441605.1 of Alphaproteobacteria bacterium. The sequence goes on along the minus strand of JAGRLX010000061.1, from coordinate 7,072 downwards.
CGGTAATCCGGGTGACGGTCTGAGGCGGTAACCCATGGAAGTGGCGTGCCGGCGAGTCCGATCCGCGTGAAGATTGAAGCGGCGTCCTGCGCCAGTGTTTCGAAGCGGCCGATCTTGTCGATCAGCATCGTGCCGTCCTCATCGAGCAGGAAATCGAGTTGGGGCTTGACTTGCACGTGGTCGCTCTGCGCCGCCGCCTCGATCTATTGTTCAAATGGGGCATCGGCCGCGATCCCGAGATAGTCGCACAGATCGGGGCGCTTCTTCAGATAGGCACATTGCGAGACCGCTTTGTCCCAGGGGTTGCGAACGATCGAAAACTTGAAGTAGCGGCGAAAGGCGTCCTGGCTCACTTCTTGCCGCATTTGTCGTGCCTGCAGATGCTGCAGACCGCCGGTTTGGTACTTGTTGCGGAATGGTTGGACAAAGCCCATCCACAGATCTGACTCGCTGCGGGGATGTGGCCAGATCACATTCTCGATGTTCGAGCCACCGGTCTTCGGGATATGCACAAATATGCAGCGATGGTCGTGCGAAATCATCCGAAAGCAACCTGATTTGGCCGGGACCTGCTGGCGTGTGTTGCGGTCAGCCCGGACCGGCTCGATCCGGGCTGATCTCGATAGGGCGACTGACTTGCGCCGCGCCACCAGGTGCTAGACGATGTTCGTCGTCACTGCGATGTTGCCCTTGGTGGCATGGGAGTAGGGGCACACGACATGGGCCTTGGCTGCGATGTCAGCGGCCACGGCCTTGTCGACGCCAGGCAGGTTCACATCCATGGTGACCGCGATCCCGAAGCCTTCGTTATCATCGCGTGGGCCGAAGCTCACATGGGCGGTGGCGGATGCGCTGTCGGCCAGTTTCACCGGCGGGTTCAGCTTGCCGGCGACGTATTTCATCGCGCCGAGATAGCAGCTCGAATAGCCGATGGCGAAGAGCTGCTCGGGGTTGACCCCCTCTCCCTTGCCGCCCATCTCGGGTGGATTGTCGATCTTGAGATCGAGGGCGCCGTCGGCAGTCTTGGCGGTTCCGCCGCCGCGGCCGCCAACGGAAGTCGCATGGGCGGTGTAGATGGCCTTGATGGTCATGGATGGTTCTCCCTTTCTGCTGTCGTTACGGTTGATGAGGTAATTTGGATGTGCCTGCGGCCGAACTCAAGTCAATTGCGGGGCTTTCGGCTGGCGACCGCGACCCCGGCGGCGGCAAGGGCAAATCCGGCCCAGCCGAGGGGCGGCATGGCCTCGCCCAGCACCGGCCAGGCGATCAGCGCCGAAATCGGCGGAACGAGATAGAAGAGCGAGGACACCCGGCTCACCTCGCCGGCGCGGATCATGGCCAGCAACAGGCTCATGGCGATGATCGAATTGCCGATCACCAGATAGCCGAGGGCCGCGAGGAAGGGCAGGGTCCATTCGAAGGTGAAGTTCTCGAAGGCCATGGCGAAGGGCAGGGTGCCGGCAAGACCTGCTAGGTATTGTACCGCATTGGCCGTCACCGGATGGTGGCTCTTGCCGAAGCGCTTCTCCCACAATGTGCCCACGGTGATGCCGCACAGCGCACCCAGGGTGGCGACGATACCCCAGGGACTTTCGGCCGAAATGGTAGAGCGCGACCAGATCACCACGCTGGCGCCTGACAGTCCCAGCACGAGCCCGGCCCAGCGCCAGGGCCCGACCCTTTCGCCGGCGAAGCGCGGGGCGATGAGGCCAACCAGGATCGGCTGCAGGCAGACGATAATTGCCACGCCGCCGGCCGACATGCCTGCCTTGAACGCCACATAGGAAAGGCCGAAGTAGACCGTCTGTATGAGGAGGCCTACGACCGCGAGGTGCATCCAGTCGGCCGGGCGTTGCGGCACCGGCGGCCGTATGATGGCGACAAAGGGGGCCAGAAGCACCAGCACGCTGGTGTAGCGCAGAACGAGAAAGCTCAGAGGCTCGGCATGCCGTATGCCAAGCTTGGCGACGGCAAATCCGCCGGACCAGAGCAGCAGGAAAATGAAAGGTGCGAGAATCAGCCAGAGGGGCTTGGTCTTGGGCATGGCCGGACCATAGTCGGGTGACGGTGCCGGAGGAAGCGCACGCGGGCGTAGGCCGCATGTAGCCCCGGCATGCCTCGGCTTGTCAATCGCGTCAGGGGGACAGGCCCTCCGGAAAATTTTCCGGCAAGCCATAGGCCATAGTCTGCGCGTTGAACAGCATGCGGTAGGTGGCAGTGAGGCTTTCGCCCTTATAGAGTCCGGAAGCCTTGAGCAGAATATCGCCGAAGCGGCCGCCCTCCGCCGCATAGACCGGCTCGAAGGTCACGCTGGAGCATTTCTCGCCGGTCATGAGATTGGTGCCGTCCTCGCAATTGCCCTCGTCCGAATAGGAGAGCGGAATCTGCCCGAGGTCGACCACGCGCTCACCGACCAGCCCCCGGACCAGCAAGACCTCGCTCATCACGCCCTGGCCCGTCCACCCGGTCCTGATGGTCCAGGCGAAAGTGTCAGGTGTGCCGATGCGGTGAATGTCCACATTCTCCTCGGGCGGTGCGTCACCCCAACTGCCCATGGCTTCATAGCCATCGTTGCGGGCGACCAGGCCCAACATCGGCGTGGCATCGCTCAGAACGAACAATCCCATGGCGCCGGCACAGGCATGGCAGGAATTGTCCTCGTCCAGGGGCTTGCCGCCGATCGCGAGAAAATAGCGGGTCGACTGTCCGGCGCTGACCTTCTGCAGCTTGTGCGGCCGCATGCAGAATCGCCTGCCATCGAAATTACCGACCCAGCATTTCTGCGTCTTGTCATAGGGACCGTAGAAGGCGGTCATGGCCCGCCGCCACAGGTCCTTGTCGCGGTGGGCCGCGGTGGAGGGAATTGTGGTGAGGGTTACCTCCGCGGCGCGCAGCGGGAATGACGCGATCAGCAGGCAGGATAGACTCAAGGCCAGGCGAATCTTCCGCAAGACGCAATCCCTCCCGTGGTACGGACCCGGAGTCCTTAGCGCATCCTTGAGGCTTGCGGAATGGCGGCCGTGCAGCCGGGCAATTTCAATCGTGACACGGTGCGGCAGGCCAGCTTCGCCACTTGCCACTCCATGGGTTTGCATGCACAAGACTGAAATCCTTGCCGGATCCTGTGCCGGCGGATTGCCTGCAAAGGAAAAATCCGATGTCCGCTACTCGCCTGCCCCTGCCCAAGAGCGTCTATGCCGAAACCGCGCGGCCGCTGGCGCCGGTCGCGGAACTGGCGGGGAGCCACAAGACCTCCGTCGCAGTGATCGGCGGTGGTTATACGGGGTTGTCGGCGGCGCTGCATCTTGCAGAGCGGGGCATCGATACGATGGTCATCGAGGCCCATGAGCCCGGCTGGGGCGCGTCGGGGCGGAATGGCGGGCAGGTCAATCCCGGCATCTATCCCGACCCTGATCAGGTGATCGCCGATTTCGGCGCGGATCTCGGGCAAAGGATGCTGTCGTTCTCGAGTGCTGCGCCCGACAAGGTGTTCGGCCTGGTCAAGGCCCATGCCATCGACTGCGAAGCGGAGCAGACCGGCACGCTCCGGGTGGCCTTCTATGACAAGAAACTGGCGGCGGCGCGCAGCACCTTCGCCCAGTTGCAACGGACCGGTTCGCCGGCGACGTGGATGGATGCCGGCCAGTTGCGCGAGGCGACCGGCACGGACCGCTATCTCGGCGGCATCCGGTTCCCGCAAGGTGGCAAGGTCAATCCCCTGGGCTATGCGCGGGGGCTGGCGGCGGCGGCCCAGGGCGCCGGCGCGCAGGTTTTCGGCGGCTCGCCTGCCACCGGCATTGCGCGCCACGGCGGCGGCTGGCGGGTGAACACGCCCAGGGGCGATGTAAGCGCCGAGCATCTGGTCATCGCCACCAATGCGTATACGGACGATCTCTGGCCTGGCCTGCGCCGGAGCCTCGTCCCGGTCTACACGACGATCGTGGCTACCGCGCCGTTGAGCGACAATCTCGCGCGCACGGTGATGCCTTCGGGTAGCGTGCTCTATGAGGTCGCCAACAACACTGTCTACTATCGGCTGGACAAATGGAACCGGATGTTGATGGGCGGCCGCAGCCAGCAGCGGGATGTCACTGAGTTCGGCGATGCGCAAAGGCTCATCGACTATACGCGGCAGCTGTGGCCACACCTCGGCGAGGTACCCTTCACCCACGTGTGGAACGGGCAGGTGGCCATTACCACCGATCATCACATCCACTTGCATGAGCCAGCCGACAACGTCCATGTCTGCCTCGGCTACAATGGCCGTGGCGTGGCCATGGGAACGGCCATGGGCGACGTGATCGCCCGGCGCATCCGCGGGGCGCGGCGTGAGGAATTGCCGATGCCGGTGACTGATATCGCGCCGATCAGCTTCCATCGCTTCCACAGGCTGGGCGTGGGGTTCCGGCTTGTCTATGGCCGCATCCGCGACCAGTTGGGGATCTGAGGAAAAGATGGCGCCGGCGCGGCAGTTGGATGGCGGATCGGGTCATGCGCGGGCCATCTTGAGGCCCCAATTTTCCGGCACCCTCCCACCAGAAGTGGGAAACATATGAAGCTTGTCGAAGTCGTCATTCTGGTTGGCAGTCAATGTATCAGCCCTTTGCAGCACACCGCGAACGAGACCGTCGCGGGCAAGGTGTCCTGCGCCGTGCTCATTCATCAGGACACGGAGAAAAACCTGCTGATGGCGACACCGGCGGCGGCGGTCAGTCACCCTCGGGTGCGGCTGGCCCTTGGTCTGCCAGTCGATGCAGGTGCCACGGCGCCCGAGCCTGACGCGCCGTTCGAGGGTCTCGAGCCCAATCCGAAGCGGAAGCTCGTCTCAGGCCAGGGGGGTATGGCGCTGTCGCTCGAAGCCGAAGGCAAGCAGGCGATGACGCCGGCAGCACCGGAGCAGCCTGGCGTGACGGTGATCCATGTGCAGCGGCCTTCGGACGAGGAATTGCGGCCTGCCGAGACGGCAACCACGGTGCAGGTCTCTCAGGAGCCGCCCCAACCGGAAGCGGCACCACCGGAGACGGGTGACGGGGCCTCCGAGTCCGCGATGGTGGGTGACGGCGTGGCGGTGGACGAAACGCCCGACATGCCGGACCAGGGAGAGCCGTCCGCGGCCGAAGCTCCGGCGAAACCCGCCAAGAAGGCCACGCGCACCGCCTCGGCTTCTGGCAGCGCCAAGAAGCGGGCCGGCAAGCGCAGTGACAAGTGCGGGACGCGACGAGTCGCCAACTGGTACACCAATGCCCAGGGCCGGCGCAAATACCGGTGCGTTTTGCCAGGCAAGGCCAAGCTCTATTGAGGTGCCGGGCGACGCGGCATCCGGCATCGCGGCAAATCACGTTTTGTTCTCAGGGGCGATCTGGTCTAGAACACTCCCATGCGTTTCCCGCCCGCGTTTCTCGATGACATTCGCAACCGGATCCCGATTTCCGCGGTGGTCGGGCGCAAGGTGGCGTGGGACCGGCGCAAGACCAATCCGGGCAAGGGCGACTACTGGGCCTGCTGTCCATTCCATGGCGAGAAATCGCCCTCCTTCCATGTCGAGGATAAGAAGGGCCGCTATCATTGTTTCGGCTGCAAGGTGTCGGGCGACATCTTCACATTCCTGGTTGAGAAGGAAGGCCTGAGCTTTCCGGAGGCGGTCGAGAGTCTCGCCCTGGAGGCGGGACTGCCAATGCCCCGTCTGTCGGAAACTGATGTGAAGCGTGAAGAACAGCGGGCAAGCCTTTATGATGTCATGGAAATTGCCTCGAAGTTCTTCGAGGCGGAGTTGCAGTCGGCGCGCGGGGCCCGGGCCCGTGGCTACCTCTCCGACCGTCAGCTCTCCCCGGCCATCCAGAAGGACTTCCGGCTCGGCTACGCGCCCGACGACCGGACGGCGCTGCGTAACCATCTGGCGCAGAAAGGGATTACGCCGGAGCAGATGGTCGAGGCCGGTCTCATCATCCAGGGCGAGGGGGCGAGTTTCGACCGGTTCCGCGACCGGGTAATGTTCCCGATCCGCGATCCCAGGGGCAAGGTCATCGCCTTTGGCGGGCGGGCCTTGTCGAAGGATGTTCCGGCCAAGTATCTCAACTCGCCGGAGACGCCGCTCTTTCACAAGGGACGGGTGTTGTACAATCTGGACAGGGCACGGGCGGCGGCTCACGAGTCTGGGACGATCATCGCGGTCGAGGGTTATGTCGATGTCATCGCCATGCACCGGGCGGGCCTTGCCCAAGCGGTGGCGCCCTTGGGCACTGCCCTCACCGAAGACCAGCTTTCGCTCCTGTGGCGCATGGCGCCGGAGCCTATCCTGTGCTTCGACGGCGATGCGGCGGGGTTGAAGGCCGCCTACCGGGCGCTGGACCTGGCCCTGCCACTGCTCCGGCCAGGACATTCGCTGCGTTTTGCAATCCTGCCTGAAGGCAAGGATCCGGATGATCTGCTGGCGGCGGAAGGTGCTGCGGCGCTGGTGGCGGTGATCGAGGCCGCCCAGCCGCTGTCCGACATGCTGTGGCACCGGGCGCTCGCCGAGAACGATCGATCGACGCCTGAGCGCAAGGCTCAGTTCGAACGAGATTTACGTAATCTTGTCAATGGGATCGGTGATGATGTTGTGAAAAAGCATTATCTTTCCGACATGGGGTCCCGGCTTCAGGCTTTGTTCCAGCCCCAGGCTGGGGCGAGGCTCAGGCGGGCGCCCGACCGGACGGCCGGGCCATGGCGGGGAAAACCAGCGAAATACGGGCAAAAGCCTTGGGATATCAAGGGGCCGCCCTCGCCGCAGTTGCGCGCGCTGGTGGCCGCCGCGGGTTCTGGCGAAGGGTTGGCCCGGCGCGAACGGATGATCGTGCTCACCATGATCAACCATCCCGAACTGCTGCACGAACTGATCGACGACTTTTCCCGGCTCGATTTCATCACCCGCGAGCTTGACTCGCTCCGTACACAAATCATAGATAGCGCGGCGCTTGCGGAAGGCCTTGACGCGGCTGGCCTCAGGCGCCACTTGAACGATATGGGTTTGGGTCCGTTTTTGGACCGGCTTGAAACCCAGGCGAGACGGCTGAACGAATGGTTCCTTGGGAGC
>JAGRLX010000412.1 GCA_020441605.1 Alphaproteobacteria bacterium | reverse complement strand
AGCTGGGAAAAGGGCTATGGCGATTTCGTGCTGAAGCCCGACATGGCGACGCTCAGGCGCATTCCCTGGCTGCCCGCCACAGCGCTAGTGATCTGCGACATTCTCGATCACCATACCAACCAGGACATTCCGCACAGCCCACGCGCCATCCTGAAGAAGCAGCTCAAGCGCCTCGAGGCACTGAAAATGAAGGCCTACATGGCCTCAGAACTGGAGTTCTTCCTGTTCGACGAGTCCTACGAACAGGCTCATGACAAGGGTTACCGCAATCTGCGGACCTCGGCCAACTACATCGAGGACTATCATATCTTCCAGACATCCAAGGAAGAGGGCATCATGCGGGCAATCCGCAACGGGCTGCATGGCGCCGGCATTCCGGTGGAGAACTCCAAGGGCGAGGCGGCACCGGGCCAGGAGGAGATCAACGTCAAATATGCCGAGGCCCTCGACATGGCCGACCGGCATGTGATCATCAAGAATGGCTGCAAGGAAATCGCCCACGCCCAGGGCAAGGCCATCACCTTCATGGCCAAGTGGAATTATGCCCTGGCCGGCAGCTCGTCGCACATCCACCAGTCGTTGTGGAGTGCCGATGGCAAGACGCCGCTGTTCTTCGACAAGGCAGGCGACCATGGCATGTCGGCGCTCATGCAGCACTATCTGGCGGGCCAACTCGCGCATTCCGGAGCCATGACCTATTTCCTGGCGCCCTACATGAACTCCTACCGGCGCTTCATTGCCGGCACCTTCGCGCCGACCCGTTCGGTATGGAGCTTCGACAACCGTACGGCCGGCTTCCGCCTGTGCGGTGGCGATACCAAGGCGATCCGCGTCGAGTGCCGGGTGGGGGGCGCCGACCTCAACCCCTATCTCGCCTTCGCGGCCCTGCTGGCGGCGGGGCTCGATGGCATCGAGAAGAAGACCACACTCGAACCGGCATTCTCGGGCGACGCCTATGACACCTCCAAGACACTGCGCGAAATCCCCAAGACGCTGCGCGAGGCGACCGCACTCCTGGACGGCTCCGCCATGCTGCGGGCGGCACTCGGCGACGAGGTGGTGGACCACTACGTCCACACGGCGAAATGGGAGCAGTTCGAATACGACCGCCGCGTCATGGATCTCGATCTGACGCGCGGCTTCGAGCAGTACTAGACACAAGAACATGGATTCACGCGATCATTCGAGGGCCCACACATGACAATCCCCAACCGCAACTTCAACTTTCCCACGGCGCTGAAATATGGCCCCGGCCGCATCAAGGAGCTGGCCGAGCACTGCACCGCCCATGGCATCAAGCGGCCGCTGTTCGTGACCGACCCGGGGCTTGCCGGCATGGAGATGGTCAAGGCCATCGTCGATGACGTGAAGCGGGCGGGCCTCGGCATCGCGGTCTTTTCCGATGTCCGGCCCAATCCCATCGAGGCCAACATCACGGAGGGCGTCAGGGCCTACAAGGCCGGGAAGCATGACGGCGTCATCGCCTTCGGCGGCGGCTCGGGCCTCGATATCGGCAAGATGATCGCCCTCATGCATGGCCAGAAGATCTCGGTGTTCGATCTCGAGGACATCGGCGACTGGTGGACCAGGGCCGACGCCTCCAAGATTTCGCCGATCATCGCCGTGCCGACCACGGCCGGCACCGGATCGGAAGTGGGCCGGGCCGGCGTGGTGACGCATCCGGAGACCCATGAGAAGAAGATCATCTTCCACCCGGCGATCATGCCGAAGGTCGCGATCCTCGATCCGGAGCTGACGGTGGGCCTGCCGCCCAAACTGACGGCGGCGACCGGCATGGATGCGCTGGCCCACAATCTCGAGGCCTATTGCGCGCCCTTCTACCATCCGATGGCGGCTGGCATCGCGCTCGAAGGCATGCGGCTGGTCAAGGAGAACCTGCCGCGCGCTGTGAAGAAGGGCAAGGACATCGACGCGCGCGGCAACATGCTGGTGGCCTCGGCCATGGGGGCGACCGCCTTCCAGCGCGGGCTTGGCGGCATCCACGCCCTGGCGCACCCCTTCGGCGGCCTCTACGACGCCCATCACGGGCTGCTCAACGCCATCATCATGCCTTATGTGGTGAAGGCCAACCGGCGCAAGATCGAGAAGGACATCGAGCGTGCCGCCGCCTATCTCGGCATCAAGGGCGGCTTCAACGGCTTCCTCAAGTGGATCCTGGCGCTGCGCAAGGAAATCGGCATTCCGCACAAGCTCGCGGATATCGGCATCGACACCAAGCGCCTCGGCGAGGTGGCGGCGATGGCCGTGAAGGACCCGTCGGCCGGCGGCAACCCGATCGCCTTCACCGAGAAGCAATACAAGGCGCTCGCCAAGAAATGCGTGACGGGGGACCTGTAGCGCAACGGGCGAAGACGCGGCGCCCGCCGCGAGGTTGGGGAGAATTTCACCGGTTCAATCAGCGGCAAGTGCGGGCGTGTGTCCACCTTGAGGAGGGTGGCCTTTGCCCCTCCGGGGAAGATGTCTCCCTTCGCTTGCGTGAAGGGAGGCGCGGGCGCGGCCCGGCGCAGTGTGCCAGCGGTGAGGCTGGCGGGGAGCGCCTGACAGCGCCCGCTCCGGCAGGACTTCTTCGCAAACCGGGAACACTTCGGCCCTGTCCAATCCAAGGGACTGCCTAACTGCCCTT
>JAGRLX010000411.1 GCA_020441605.1 Alphaproteobacteria bacterium | reverse complement strand
GAAATTCTCCAAGAAGACCGAGCTTGGCCGGCGCCGCACTGACTTTGCCGAAGCACCCGATATAGATATTGATCTTGAGCAGGCGATGATCGAAAGGGAGCCTGTCACCGTGGTCTGTTCCGAGAAGGGCTGGATCAGGGCGCTCAAGGGGCACCTGGAAGATGTCTCGGGCCTGGTCTACAAGGACGGAGACCAGGGCAAGTTCGTCTTCCACGCGATGACCACTGACAAGATCATGCTGTTCTCTTCGAGCGGCAAGTTCTTCACCCTCGACGCGGCCAAATTACCCGGCGGGCGTGGCCATGGCGAGCCGGTGCGGCTGATCTGCGATCTCGACGCGGCCGACTCCATCATTTCTTTGTTTGTCCTTGTACCCGGTGCCAAGCGTCTGGTCGCCTCGACGGATGGCGACGGCTTCGTGGTTGCCGAGGAGGACTGCGTCGCCAATACCCGCAAGGGTAAACAGGTTCTCAACGTGAAGGCGCCGATTGAGGCGCTGGTCTGCACGGCATTGCCGGATGGCGCCGATTGCGTCGCCAGCATTGGCGAAAACCGCAAGATGCTCATTTTCAAGCTCGCAGATCTGCCGGAAATGAGTCGCGGAAAGGGCGTACGCCTGCAGAAATTCAAAGACGGAAACCTCTCCGACGCCCAAGCCTTCAAGCTGGCCGACGGCTTGTCGTGGATCGACAGTTCCGGCCGCAAGTGGACGGTCACCGACCTGAAGGAATGGCTAGGCGACCGCGCTCAAGCAGGTCGGCTTCCGCCGAAAGGGTTCCCGAAGACCAACAGGTTCGGGTCGTGAGAGCCGGCTGTTTCGCCGCAAGTGGGCGGAGCAGCCAGATCTTGAATCATCATCGGTAGGGGCTGTAGCACCGATGTCTCAGGCCATCGTAGCCGGTGTAACTATCCGTGCGCGGATTGTAGGACCGGTAACGGTTCAGGCACCACTGGACATGGGCGCTTCCACCGCCATCGTAATAGCCATCGTCGTAGCCATCGTCATAGTAATCATCATCGTAGTAGCCATAGTCTGAGTAATTCAGCCAGAAGGGATCGCGGTAATAGTATCCGTCGAAATAGAAACGGAAGCGGTGGTCACGCCGGTGCCGGCGCTCACCATGGCGGTGCTTGTTGTAGTTCCACTTCTTTTTCTTCTTGTGCTTGGCCAATTCTGCGCCGGGCATCAAGTCGGCTGACAACCCCGGGGTAGGACTGGCAAAGCGCGGCAAGGCCGCCGCGGGTGTGAGTCCCGTCAACAGCACGCCGGCCGACAATGAGAAGGCCAGTGCCAGTGAACCGAGTTTGCGTTGGGTCATGAGACAGCTCCTCTGCCGCGGTTTCTGCGACGCGGAGCCTAACAGGCAGGGATCGGCATCGCAAGTACGGCCGGACGACGCGGTGAACGGGGGGCGGGCAAACTATGCCGACAATGACAATAACATCCGATTGCAGTGTTAGGTTTTCGTTATGCTTAAAATTCGATGGCCGGTGACCTTAAGTGTTTTTTTGCCAAGGTGGGTTTCAATCGAACCAAGTTGGTATGGTTGGGTAAACACTGGCAGATGGCATCGCTGGTACATTGGGTCTCAAAAGGTAGTCTTCAGCCGGTTCCTGCCGGCACCGACGAGCGCGAGCTCCTGCACCGCCAGGGCTATGTCAAGATTACCCAGGATGAAAACGGTACCATTGTAAAATGGGCCATGTTTTCATCAAATTGGGCATCACTGTATTTCGCTATGGAGTGGATCCACTGCAGCATCGGGCCCTTCCATCTGCATTACTATTCGGCTGGCTGGTTCAGCGAGCGCTACGAGACATCAAGCGAGACATCCGACCGGATGACGCAGCTCATCTACAAGAGCGACATCCACCTCTCGCGTACTGTCTACATCCACGATGCCAATGAAAATCGTCCGGACGTTCCGCAGATTCTGAAGTCTGCCCTCAACACCAACGACGTTGATGAGGAGCATTCCATCGACTGCATCTTCGATCCCTCATCGCACAAGTTCCGTGTCGCCCGCGTTGGCAACCAATCGACGATCGCCAGGCTGTGGGGGATGAATCCGGTATCCTATCCCTGCCTCACCGGCCATTCCTATGATCAGGCGGTGAGCCGGATTTATCCGGAAGTGAGCCGCTCCGGCGAACCCCACTATGACCACATCTATGCAGCCATGACCTCGCAGACCGGCGATGTGATCTGGGTCCCCTATCAGCGGGTCGTGCTGCCGTTGCGCATGGGGCGCAACAAGAAGGGTGTCCGCATCGTCACGGAACTGGCGAAGGTGGATATTTCCCCTCTGTAACCGGCGCCGCCATAATTTCTGCCACGGAGAATTCGAGGTGGCGCCGTTCGGCGATGCCGATCCACTCTGACCGGTCCGCGCCTTCGGGTTCCCAATCCCAGGTCAGAAAACTCTGCTCGAGGTGTCCGTAACCCATGCGCACCATATGCCCGCGCGTGGCCATGGCGCTGCCTGTCAAGGCCCAGATGGCCTCTGGTTGCCACTTCACCAAGGCCAGCAGCATGCCGATCCGCGGGAAGACGTTGAAGCAACCCTTGCTGTGTTTGTCGATCCACAATTCGCCATGATAGACGACACGGCCACGCACGAGATGCGAGAGTGAGTGGTCTGGAGGTTGAAGACCTCGTGGAATTATCATTTCGCGGCGCTTGGCATACAATCCCATCATCCAGCCGAGAACCCACTCCGCTAGATTGGGGTCGGCCTCGTCAAGACGGAAAGCCTGAAGCCCGATGATAGTGCCGGACTTGTCGCGCGCCGCCATCCAGAAACCGCGCTCCGAGAGATTTCGGTTGGTCGTCGGATCGAACATCGGAGAAACGTCGCTGTTGCGCAGCATCTTGCGTTGCCGCGACAACTCGGTGAAGTCGCTTGATTGCAGGAAATCAAATCCTGCCTCTCGGCCAGCGTCGATAAGGCCGGAGATGGCCGTTACGGTTTTCAGAGGATCCGTGAGACCTGATCCCGGTTGGAGAGGCTGTGCTCCCTGAAGTCCTATACCCAATGCAAACATGTTGGTTGCCCCACTCAACTCACACGCACGAAAGGAACGCGAGCGCCGAGATCAAATCGGTTGCACGGACGTCCCATCCAAGCCCCACCCAGGAGCGCTTCTCCCCGAAACGCCTCTTGAGAGTCTCACCCAGTCTTCCCTTCTAGAGGTCTTAAACTAGCGCGACCGTGGTTATTATTGAATTAACGTGGACGTAGCGTCAATCAATTTTATGTATAGGTCAAGTCAGGTTGCGCGCTGTTCTTCGGCGACGCTGCCGCGCAGGGTGAGGCTCAGCCGCCACCAACTGTGAGCAACCAGGGTCGTGATCACGATCGCGCCACCTATCAGCACCGTATGGCTCGGTACCTCACCGAAGATCATCCAGACCCAAATGGGCGTGAGCACCGTTTCCAGGAGAAAGAACATGCTGACATCGGCCGACGGCAAGAACCGGGGTCCATTCGCGATCAATGTCGAGGCCAGTGGAATGGCGACCAACCCATTGGCTGCGATCCAGAACCAGGCAGGAAGTCCAAAGGATGCCGCATTCAGCAGATGGCTGCCGGACACGTCGAAGAAAATCAGGGCGATTGCCGCCGAGGCCAGACTTCCGATGGCAAGGCTGGTGGCGACGTTCTTGCCACTCGCCCGTATGATGGTAAAGGCCGCGGCCGTGCAGATTGCCGAAATCAACGCAAGGATATCGCCGAACCAACTGCCGCCGTGAACGCCGTCCCACACGATGATGGCAACACCGATGAACGAAATGACCGTCGCGGCCCAGGTTAGGGAGTGCACCCGTTCGCCGATGAAGATACGCGAAAGTGCGGCGGTGATGACTGGAATGAGTGCGATAATGAAAACGACATTGGCCGCATTGGTCTCCACAATCGAACCGATGTAGGTGATGTTGGCCAGAGTATTGGTAATCGCAACCGCAATTCCGGCCCCCCCTGCGATATAGGGAATACGTGTGCCCTTCACGGTACGGATGAGGTACCAAACGGCGGTAATCGATAAGAACAGGAACACGCCCCGGGCACAGATCATCGTCCACTTGTCGGTGAGCGCTAGCCTGAGGAGCGGCAGGTCTAGTGTAAAGAGCAGGCCACCGATTGTGGTGATCGCCAACCCCTTGCGGACCGTGCTGCCATCAGTGTCTTCGACACTCATCATTCCCCCTTGGCGACTAGCTACAATGACGACTCTCGCATCGTTGAAACCTTAGGTACATCGCGAACTTTCGTTGCGTCAAGCTCCATGAGGCGCATTCAGACCATGAACCGGAATTGTTCACAATGCGGAGTTAACTTGACGTAAAATCAGCCCCTGAAAAGCACCCAGCCGTCGCCGGTCAACCGCTCTTGCGGAAGGAAACGAGCCTTGTAGTGCATCTTCGCCGAGTCTTTCACCCAATAACCCAAATAGAGATAGGGCAACCCCAGTCGGCGGACTCGGGCCATGTTGTCCAGGATCATGTAAGTTCCAAGCCCGAGTCTTTCGAGGCTGGGATCATAGAAACTGTAAATCATTGATATGCCATCGCCCAGGAGGTCGATGAGAACTGCCGCCACCAGACAGTTCTCGCCGGTATCCGGGTCGGTCCGCCGGTACTCAACTACGCGGCTGTCGACATGATTGTCGTCCACCATCGCCGCGAAGTCGAGCACGGTCATGTCGGCCATGCCGCCATCGCCATGTCGTGAATCGATATAGCCGCGGAACAGACTGTAATGTTCGCTGGTTGCCTTGGGTTTGACCAGCGTGGCCTGAAGACCCGCGTTCGCCCGCAGATTGCGCCTGAAACTGCGCCCGGGAACAAAGGTGTTCACCGGCACCCGGACGGAGACGCAAGCCGCACAACCTTCGCAAGCCGGACGGTATGCGATGTTCTGGCTGCGGCGAAAGCCGCCTTGCGACAACTGGGTATTGAGCGACCGCGCATCATGCCCGACGAGATGCGTGAAGACCTTGCGCTCCACCCGCCCCGCCAGATACGGGCAGGGGGAAGGGGCGGTAATGAAGAACTGCGGAAAATTCCGCCGCTCGATGCTCACGTATCCGCTCCGTTCCCTGTTGTCCTGGTCCGCATAATGCCGCCTTGAGAGTCGCATTCAAGAAAATTGTCGCGCGGACCTTGGTAAATTGAATTTGACCGCACAATCCCCTAACCAAGCTGTTCGAGAATTGTTTGGAAAGGATGGGTCGATGGCGATGAAAGTGGCGTGGATCGGATTGGGCGTGATGGGTTTTCCCATGGCAGGTCACCTGGTTGCACGCGGCGGACTGGATGTGACAGTCTATAACAGAACGGCTGAAAAGGCGGCCAAGTGGGTGGCAAGCCATGGTGGCGCATCCGCCTCGACGCCGCGGGAAGCCGCCGAGGGCGCTGACGTCGTCTTCGCTTGCGTGGGCAACGACGACGACCTGCGGCAGGTAACCGTAGGCCCAGACGGCGCCTTTCAAGCCATGAAGCCCGACGCGGTCTTCGTCGACCATACTACGGCTTCGGCCAATGTTGCGCGCGAACTACATGCCGATGCCAAGGCAAGGGGGCTGGGATTCGTCGATGCTCCCGTGTCGGGTGGCCAGGCTGGCGCGGAAAACGGCGTTCTGACCGTCATGTGCGGTGGTGATGCGGCCGATTATGACAAGGTGGAAGCGCTGATCGTCCACTTCTCGCGCATGCGGAGACTGCTGGGGCCCGCAGGCTCCGGCCAACTGGCCAAGATGTGCAACCAGATCGCAATTGCAGGACTGGTTCAGGGCCTGGCCGAGGCCGTTCACTTCGGTATGAAGGCTGGCCTCGACATGGAAGCTGTAGTTGATGTCATCTCCAAGGGTGCCGCGGGCTCATGGCAGATGGAGAACCGGCACAAGACCATGATCGCCAAGAAATTCGACTTTGGATTTGCGGTCGACTGGATGCGCAAGGA
>JAGRLX010000060.1 GCA_020441605.1 Alphaproteobacteria bacterium | reverse complement strand
CGGCGAGCAGCAGATGCTCGCCATTGCGCGCTCGCTGATGGCTTCGCCCCGCCTCCTGCTGCTGGACGAGCCTTCGCTGGGGCTTGCGCCGCTCATCGTCGACAAGGTTTTCGATCTGATCGCCGGGTTGAAGCAGAACGGCTTGACCGTCCTGCTGGTCGAGCAGAACGCCGAACGGGCACTGGAAATCGCCGATCATGGCTACGTCTTGCAGACCGGCGAAATCGTATTGCAGGGAACCGGGGCCGAACTGGCCTCGAGCGACCTGGTGAAGCAAGCCTATCTTTCGGAGTAGCGGCGATGGAATTGTTTCTCCAGCAGATCATCAATGCCATCAGCCTTGGGGGCATCTACGCGTTGCTGGCCCTGGGGCTTGCGGTGGTCTTCTCCATCGTGTCGCTGATCAATTTCGCCCATGGCGAACTGATGACCGTGGCAGGTTATGGCATGTTCTTCGCCATGGCCGCCTCGCTGCCGTTTCCCTTCGCACTCGTCTTCGCCATCGTCATGGCGATCGTCGCCGCCCTGCTGACCGAGCGCTTCGCATTCCGGCCGATGCGCAAGGCTGATGTCACCGGGCTACTGCTCACCAGCTTCGCGGTGTCGGCCATCCTGCGGGTCATTTTCCAGAATGGCATTTCGGCCAGGCCCAAGCCGGTGCCGCTGCCCTCCGGCCTCGCCGGCACGATCAATCTCGGCATTGCCCATATCGGCATCGTGCCACTCCTGTCGATCACCGCCACGGCCCTGTCGCTTGCAGCGCTGACGCTGTTTCTGAGGCGCACCACGCTGGGCAAGGCGATGCGCGCGGCGGCCGAGGATTTCCAGGTGCTTCGCCTGATGGGGATCAAGGCCAACAGGGTCATCGCGGTTGCCTTTGCCGTGTCGGGCGCGTTGGCCGGCATTTCGGCGGTGCTGTGGATTGCCCAGCGCGGGTCCGTCGATCCGCTCATGGGCTTTGTTCCAGTGCTCAAGGCCTTTGTCGCGGCGGTGATCGGCGGGCTCGGCAGCCTGTCCGGCGCGGTCGCCGGTGGCTTTGCGCTGGGCATTCTCGAGGTTCTGTTCCAGGCCTTCCTGCCCGACGCGGCCCTGCCCTATCGCGATGCCTTCGTCCTCGGCTTCGTGATCCTTCTGCTGGTCTGGCGTCCCGATGGCCTGATCCCGGCGCCGGTCTCAAGGCGCAGCTGATGGTCCGGGGCAATTCGCTTTACGCGCGCGACACGGCCCTCGTGGCCGGGCTGCAGAAGCTGCGCTTCTTTCCCCTGGCGCTGGAGGGCGGCGACGGCGTCCATGTCATCGACGAGACCGGCCGCAGGCTTCTCGATCTCTCGGCGGCCTGGGGGGCGGCCAGCCTCGGATACGGCCATCCGGCACTGGCTGAAGCCGTCAGCGCTGCAGTGCGCAGCCCTGCCGGCGCAAGCATACTCTCGGCCACCCATCGCTGCGCGGTGGATCTCGCCGAAGACATTCTCGGGACGCTGCCGAGGTTCGACGATCACAAGGTATGGTTCGGCCACTCCGGATCGGATGCCAACGAAACCGCCTTTCGGGCGATTGCCGCAGCCACCGGGCGCAAGCGGGTGATCGCCTTCAAGGGCGCCTACCATGGCGGCACCGCCGGCTCCATGGCGATCTCGGGTCATACGGTGCAGACCCACGCGGCACGTTCCGAGGGACTGACGCTCATCGACTATCCCAATCCCTACCGCGGCGAGGACGGCAAGGCGACGCTGTCTCACCTCGAGGCCCTGTTCCGGTCCGAGCTTCCGCCGCAAGAGGTCGGCGCACTGTTCATCGAGCCGATCCAGTCCGATGGCGGATTGATCGTGCCACCGCCGGGCTTCATGGCGGCGCTGGTGAGTCTTTGCCGCAGCCACGGCATTCTGGTGGTGTCGGACGAGGTGAAGGTGGGACTGGCCAGATCGGGCAAACTGCATTGTTTCGACCATGAAGGGTTCACGCCCGACCTGGTGTGCTTCGGCAAGGGACTTGGCGGTGGCCTTCCCCTTTCGGCACTGGTCGGCCCGCGCGCCATCATGGACCATGCCACGGCCTTTGCCATGCAGACCTTGCACGGAAACCCGGTCTCGGTCGCCGCCGGCCGCGCGGTTCTGCGGACCATCACGGAAGAGGCCCTTGCCGAGCAGGCCGAATCGGTCGGCGGGTACCTGATGGACGGGTTGCGGGGCCTGATGGCGCGCCACTCCTCGATCGGCGACGTGCGCGGCCGCGGCCTCGCGATCGGTGTCGAACTGGTCTCCGATCGGAAGGACCGCACGCCTTGCAAGATGCTGGCCGCCAAGACCGTCTACCGCGCCTACGAGCTTGGCCTTGTCGTCTATTATGTCGGACTGAACTCCAACGTGCTGGAAATGACCCCGCCTCTAGTGCTCGGCCGGTCCGATGCCGATCGCGCCATCGACATCCTCGACAAGGCCCTGACCGATGTGAAACAAGGCCGTGTGAGCGATGACACCGTCAAGGATTTTGCCGGCTGGTAGCGCCGCGCGCCCCGTTTCGCAGTCAAAGGACCCCATGGTGACCCGTCACTCTGTCTTCGATCATCCCAAGCCGGCCCTCCCGCCCGACGACATTGCCCGCCTCCTTCTGCGCGACTACGGAGTGTCCGGCGCAATGACCGAACTGGTCAGCGAGCGCGACCAGAATGTGCTGGTCAAGGCTACCCAGGGATCCTTCGTCCTCAAGATCGCCAATGCGGCCGAGGACCGCGATTTTCTGGCATTGCAGAATGCCGCCCTCACTCATATTGCCGGCGTCGATCCGCATCTGGGTGTGCAGCGCCTCATTGCTAGCCGCGATGGCCGCCAGATCTGCGACTGGAGCAGCCCCACCGGCAATCACGCGGTACGGCTCCTGACCTATCTTCCCGGCACATTGTTTTCCGCCGTGGGCAAGACGCCAACCCTGTTGGCGAGCCTTGGCACCTTCATGGGTCGGCTCAGCCGGGCGATGCAGGGCTTTGGACATCCGGCGGCCTTCCGGCCCGGCTTCCTGTGGAACCTCGACGAGGTCGAGTCGGTGAAGCCCTGGCTGGCCGACGTCGTGCCCAATCATCGCGCCATGGTGGGCCGCATCTTCACGCGCTACGCGGACCGGGCGGCACCGCACCTTGCCCGCCTGCGTACGGCGGTTCTTCACCAGGATGCCAATGACAACAACATCGTTGTAGACGGCGGCGAGGTGACCGGGCTCATCGATTTCGGCGACATGACCCATGGCCGCCAAATCAACGAGCTCGCGGTGACCCTCGCCTATGCCCTGCTCGACGCCGAGGATGTCTACAAGGCGGCACGGCCGATCATCGCGGCCTATGCGCAAGCCTTTCCGCTGACATGCGATGAGGCCGGCATCCTGTTCGACCTGGTGGCCGCGCGGCTTGCTGCGAGCGTTTGCATCTCATCCCATCGCGCCTGGGAATTTCCCGGCAATGACTACCTTCTGATCTCGCAAGCCCCGGCCTTCCGCCTTCTCGACCGTCTCGACCGCACCAATCCCGCGCTGCTGGCGGCATTTGCCCGTCAGGCCGCCGGGCTCGATCCGGTCCCCACCCATGATGCTGTGACCGCCTGGCTGTCATCGGATGACTGCAAGACCGCCGCCATGTTCGATATCGACCTTAACCGCAGCGGCCGCTGCCTGCTGTCGCTGGCGGAGGGTGCCCCCGGAATGGAGCACGCCAAGGATCCCGTCGCCTATTGGGCCTGGCTGCAGGACTGCATGGCACAGGAGGACGCCCGGTTCGCCATCGGCCTCTATGGCGAGGACCGCGACGTCTACAAGGGCGATCAGTTCACCACCGCGGCGTCGCCCGAGTGGCGCTCGCAGCATCTCGGCATCGACATCTTCCTCGAACCGGGAACGCCGCTCTACGCGCCGCTCGCTGGCCGCGTGCTCAGCGTCGTCGACAATGCACTCCCTTTCGACTACGGCCCGACCGTCATCCTCGAGCACCGCGCAGGTGTGGATGGACCGGTGTTCTGGACTCTCTACGGGCATCTGTCGCGGGACACCCTCTCCATAGTGAAGGATGGCATGGATATCGCGGCGGGCCAGCGGATGGGCAGCATCGGCGGCCATGAGGTCAACGGTGGCTGGGCACCGCATCTCCATTTCCAGATCATCACCGACCGGCTGGGCATGGTGGGCGATTTCCCCGGCGCCGGCCAACCGCAATTATGGCCCGTGTGGACCCAGATCTCACCCGATCCCAATCTGATCCTTCGGCTGGCGCCCGAAAGCTATCATGCCGATCCGACGCCGCCGGATGCCCTTCTCTCCCGCCGCGCCCGGGTGCTCGGGCCGTCGCTGTCGATCAGCTACAACAAGAAGCTCAAGATCGTCCGTGGACGCGGCGCCTATCTCTTCGATCATACGGGCCGCGCCTTCGTCGATGGCGTCAACAACATCTGCCACGTTGGCCATTCCCATCCCCATGTGGTGGACGCCCTGTCGCGCCAGGCGGCGATCCTCAATACCAACACGCGCTATCTGCACGACAACATTCTCGACTATGCCGAGCGGCTCGCCTCCCATTTTCCCAAGCCGCTGTCGGTGGTCTATCTCGTCTGTTCCGGGTCTGAAGCCAATGAACTGGCGCTGCGCATGGCGCGAACCGTCACCGGCCGGCGCAACACCATCTGTGTCGACTGGGGCTATCATGGCAATACCAGCGGCCTGATCGATGTCAGCCCCTACAAGTTCAACCGCAAGGGCGGCCGCGGCCAGCCCGGCCACGTCGAGATCGCGGCCTTGCCGGATCCCTATCGCGGTCCGTTCAAGGGCTACGGCGCGGAGAGCGGCATCGCCTATGCGACGTCGGTTGCGGATTGCATTGCGGCGATCCGCGACAAGACCGGCGAAGGCCCCGCAGCTTTCATTGCCGAGGCCATTTCCGGTTGCGGCGGCCAGGTGTTCTTCCCCGATGCCTATCTCAAGACAGCGGCTGAACATGTGCGCCGCGCCGGCGGGCTGGTGATCGTCGACGAGGTGCAGACCGGGTTTGGCCGCATCGGCGAGCACATGTGGGCCCACGGGCCGCAGGATGTGGTTCCCGACATCGTCACCCTTGGAAAACCCATAGGCAACGGTCATCCCATGGCGGCGGTGATCACCACGCCGGAGATCGCCAGGGCCTTCGCCAATGGCATGGAGTTCTTCTCCTCCTTCGGCGGCAATCCGGTGTCCGCGGCCGTCGGCATGGCGGTGCTCGACGTGATCGAGGTGGAACACCTGCAGGCCAGTGCCAGGGAGACAGGGGCCGATCTCAAGGCGCGTCTTTCGGCACTCATGGCGAGCTACGACATCATCGGCGATGTGCGCGGCCAGGGCCTGTTCCTCGGCGTGGAACTGGTGCGCGACCGCAACACGCTGGAGCCGGCGACCGAGGAGGCAGGCCGCATCGCCAACCATATGCGCGGCAATGGCGTCCTGATCTCCACCGATGGTCCCTATGACAACGTGCTGAAGATCAAGCCACCACTCGCCTTCGGTCTCACCGAATCGCGCCTTATGGCGGAGGCCATGGCCGAGGCCCTTGCAGCATTGTGAACGGGCCTGCATAAGGCAGCCTCAATAACCTCGCTGCACAGGAGATTCAGGCCATGACTCATCCCGCAATCGTGGAACATGCCGTCGCGGTGATCACCGGCGGAGCGTCCGGCATTGGTCTCGCCGTGGCCGCGCGGCTTGCCCGGCAAGGCCTCAGGGTCTGCATCGCCGATCTCGGCGCCGCCCGCCTGGCCGATGCGGCGCAACATCTCGCAGGTCTCGCGCCGGAGGGCACCCGCAGCATCATGATCCATGAGACCGACGTGAGTTCGGTCGAGCAGTTGCGCGCGCTCGAGGCTGCGGTGCGCGATCGCTTCGGCGGCACCGACATCCTGATGAACAATGCCGGCGTTCAGCCGGGCAGCGGCATGTTCGGCCCGGCAGAGAATTGGCAACGGGTGCTGGACGTCAATCTCTGGGGCGTCATCAACGGAATCCAGGTTTTTGTTCCCAACATGATCGCGCGTGGCCGGCCGGGTCTGGTGATCAATACCGGATCGAAGCAAGGCATCACCACGCCACCCGGCGATCCCGCCTACAATGTGTCGAAGGCGGGGGTGAAGGTTGTTACCGAGGCGCTGGCCCACGAGCTGCGCAACACCGGGGATTGCCGGATCACCGCGCATCTGCTCATTCCGGGCTTCGTCTTCACCGCGCTGTCGGCCGGCGGCCGAACCGAAAAGCCCGCTGGCGCCTGGACGTCGGACCAGACCGCCGACTTCATGTTCGAACGGCTGACGGCGGGCGATTTCTACATTCTGTGCCCGGATAACGATGTGCCGCGCGCGCTTGATGAAAAGCGCATGGCCTGGGCGATGGGTGACATCATCGAGAACAGGCCGCCGCTGTCGCGCTGGCATCCAGACTATGCCGAGGCCTTTGCGTCTTATCTGAAGCAGTCCTGAGGCGGGGCGGCACCATGAGATACATGAACAGGAGACGATGAAAACCATGGCAACGGAACGGGACAGCGCGGAGATCGCCGCCCGGCTGGCAACGGCGAAGACGCTGGCCGCCGAAGCGGGGCAACTTGGCCTCAGCTACTTCCGGCGCAAGGAGAGCCTGACGGTCACGTCCAAGGGCCATCAGGACATGGTGTCGGAGGCCGACAGGGATCTCGAGACCTTCCTGCGCGCTGGCATCGGCAAGGCCTTTCCTGACGACGCCATCCTTGGCGAGGAACACGGCCTGAGTGCCGGCAGTTCAGGCTATACCTGGGTGCTGGACCCAATCGATGGTACTGCCAATTTCGTCAACGGCATCCCGGCTTGGACGGTGGTCGTGGCCATCGCCAATGCCACCGATACGGTCGCCGGCGTGATTCATGACCCCAATGTCGCCGAGACCTTCGCCGCCAGTCTGGGCGGCGGCGCCACGCTCAACGGCAGGCCCATGTCGGTGTCGCGCGCCGGCAGGCTCTCCGAGGGCTCCCTTGGTGTAGGCCTCTCGAACCGAGTGCCCTGGCAACCGACGGTGCGATTGATCGAAGACCTCATGGGCGAGGGTGGCCTGTTCTTCCGCAATGCCTCGGGAGCCGTCATGCTGGCCTATGTCGCCTCGGGGCGGCTGCTCGGCTATGTCGAACAACACATGAATGCCTGGGATTGCATGGCGGGATTGCTGATGGTGCGTGAAGCCGGTGGCCGGGTGCATCGCGTTCCGGTCGAGGAGATGCTGCGCGACGGCGGCATAATCATCTCGGGCGGTCCCGGCGTCTATGGCGACATCGAACGCCTGGCGCTCGCGGCCTTCAGCCCGGCAGGAGCACCGGTCCCTCCTTCGTGAAGCTCACATCCACCGTGCCGCCGACTGCCAGCCTCTGATCGCCGTCGAGCGTCTTGACGAAGAGATCGCCGGCGGTGGTTTCCACCGTGAACTCCCAGTGGCTGCCAACATAGGTGGCCTTGCGCAGCGTGCCCGGAAATGCCGCCTTCGCCGGGGCCGGGGCCAGCAACACCCGGTTCGGCCGGACCGCCAGCCTCGAGGGGCCTGCACCGAGACCACGCGCTGGGAGAGTGACCACCAGGCCTTCGATCCGCACCCTCGCCAGACCATCGGCCACGCTCTCGATGGTGCAGGGGAGGATATTGGCCTCGCCGATGAAATCGGCGACGAAGGCCGTGTCCGGGGCCTCGTAGAGTTCCCGCGGCGTGCCGGTCTGGGCGATGACAGCATTGTTCATCACTACGATCCGGTCGGACACGGCGAGCGCCTCCTCCTGATCGTGGGTGACATAGACCACGGTCAGTCCGAGCGAAGTCTGGATGTCGCGGATTTCCTCACGCACCCGACGGCGGAGCTTGGCATCGAGATTTGAGAGCGGCTCGTCGAAAAGCAGCACCTGAGGCTCCAGTACCAGGGCCCGCGCCACCGCGACCCGTTGCTGCTGACCGCCCGAAAGTTCGCCCGGCATGCGGCCGCCATAGCCCTTGAGACCGACCAGCGCCAGGCCGGCCTCAGCCCGCTCCCTGACTTCGGCCTTGCCAAAACCCGAGAGCTTCAGGCCATAGGACACGTTCTCCTCCACCGACATGTGAGGGAACAGGGCGTAGGACT
Organism: Alphaproteobacteria bacterium; assembly: GCA_020441605.1. The sequence continues at coordinate 14,712 of JAGRLX010000060.1, read as the reverse complement.
GGAACACCATGCTCACATCCCTGTCGGTTGCCGGCAGCTTGGTCACATCGCGGCCGCCGATCAGGATACGGCCGCTCGAGGCCATTTCAAGACCTGCGATCATCCGTAAGGTGGTGGTCTTGCCGCAACCCGAGGGGCCGAGGAGCGTCACCAGTGTTCCGGCCTCGACGTTGAGCGAGATATCGTCGACCGCCTTGACCATGCCGCCGTAGATCTTCGACACCCGCTCGAAAGCCACCGACGCCGCATTGCCCTTGAGTTTCATGACTAGCCGCCTGCTGTCCAGTTGGTTCGGGATTGGTCGAGCCGCCGGCCAAGCTGACGCCGGCCGACGAGAAGCTGGAACAGGCCGATGGCCGCGAACATGACGAAGATGAGCACGGTGGAATAGGCGATGGCCATGCCATAGTCATTGTTCTCGACCCTGCCGATGATGTAGCTGGTCGCCATGTCGTAACGCGCGCTCACCAGGAAGATCACCGCGCTGATCGCCGTCATGGCGCGCACGAAGGAATAGACCAGAGCCGCCAGGATCGCAGGCCGCAGCAGCGGCAGCACGATCTTGCGGAAGGTCTGCCAGCTGTTGGCGCCTAGGGTGAGCGATGCCTCGTCCAGGCTCTTGTCGAGCTGCGACATGGAGGCTACGCCCGCTCGCACGCCCACCGGCATGTTGCGGAAGATGAAGCTCAGCACGAGGATCAGGCCCGTGCCGGTGAGTTCGATCGGCGGAACGTTGAAGGCCACGATATAGGAAACGCCGATCACGGTTCCCGGTACCGCGAAACTCAGCATGGTGGTGAATTCGAAGGCATCCTTGCCGGCGAAGCGCTGACGGACCAGCAGATAGGCGGTCAGCAATCCGATGGCCGCGGTGAGTGGCGCCGAGATGGCCGAGATCTGCAGCGTGGTCCAGAAGCTGTCCCAGGCAGCACCCTTGAAATGCAGGCCGTGGTCGGTCCAGCCGATGCCGAAGGCGCGGATATAATGATCGAGCGTGAGACTGTTCTTGAGGCCCCAGACCTCGACGAAGCTGCCATAGATGATGATGGCATAGACAACCACCGTGAACAGCGTCCACAGGCCGGCGACCGCATAGAGGATCACGCGCAGCCAACGCGGCAACAGCGGATGATGGCCGCTGTCACCCTTGCCGGTCAGCGTCGTATAGGACCTGCGCCCGAGCCAGAAGCGCTGGACATAGAAGGCGAGCAGGGTGAAGAACAGGAGCACCATGGCCAGGACCGCGGCCTTTCCGGCATCGTTCTGGGCGCCGACGATGGCAAAGAAGATCTCGGTCGAGAGCACGTCGAAATTCCCCGACAGCACCAGCGGATTGCCGAAATCGGCCATGCTTTCGATAAAGCCGAGCAGAAAGGCGTTGGCGAGGCCCGGCCGCATCAGCGGCAGCGAGACGGTCCGGAAGGTGTGCCAGCGCCCGGCGCGGAGCGTCTGTGCCGCCTCCTCCATCGATGGGCTCACGCCCTCGACCACGCCGATCAGTACCAGGAAGGCAATGGGCGTGAAGGCCAGCAACTGGGCGATGAAGACGCCGGTGAAACCGTAGATCCACCGGGTCGGCTGGGTGCCGGTGATGTCGGCGCCGAACCGCGTGACGATGCCTGAAAGTCCGAACAGCAGGATGATGGCAAGACCGATCACGAAGGGCGGCGTGATGATCGGCAGGAGGGTCATGGCCCGCAGCGCCTTGCCGAAGCGAAAGCCGGTGCGGGTCACGACCAGTGCGAATACCAGACCGAGCGCCGCGCTGAAGATGCCGACCATGACCGCCAGGAACAGGGAGTTCCAGGCGACACCGCAGCTGTTGCCACCGCCGAGGCAGGACAGACTCCAGATCTTGCGGTCGGCGAACTTGCCGAGGAACACCATCAGCGAATAGCTGCCGTCGTCCGTCTGGAGTCCGGCCACAAACATCTTCAGGATCGGGAAGAAGATGAAGATGCCGACAACGGCGATCACGAAGCCGATCGAACCGACGACAAAGACATCGCCATTGACAGCGCCGCGCGCCGCCAGTCCCTGGGTCAGGAAGAACAGGAAGGTCGTGGCCGTGAGCAGCGCGCCATAACCCATGCCGAACTGTCGTGTCTCGAGCGGGCCGAGCAGCGTGCCGAGCCACTGCCATTGCCACCCCTTGAGACCGATGGCGAAGCCCTGCAGAAGGAGCCAGGCGAGCCCGCCCGCGCCAGCGATCACCAGCAGCCTGGCGAAGACCGGATCGGATTTTTCCCGGCCCCATGTGGCCAGAGGCAGGAGCAGGAAGACCAGGTGCGGCAAGAGCCAGGGCTTCGACAGGCCGGCGAAAAGCCCGGATGACCCCGGCCCGTCCACCGGCCAGCCCCGGGTGATCCAGCGAATGTCGAAATAGCCCCGTTCAAGCCCGTACCAAGGCACCAGCACGAAGGCGACAAGGCCAACCGCCAGCCAGATCTTAACGGTACGGTCCAGCCCACGCCGCGGCGCGGACTGGACGGCGATTGCGGTGGACACGGCCTATCGCGTCATTGCGGCAGGGTGCTGACCTCGTCGTCCCACTTCTTCAGCAGGCGCTTGCGCTCGTCGGAGGAACCATATTTGGTGAAGTCGTAGTCGATCAGCTTGATGGCTGAAAGGTCCGGTGACAGGGGCGAGACCTTGGCATTCTTGTTCGAAGGCACCTGATAGGATTTCGCCTCCTGGGCACGCGACTGCACGTCGGCCTGGAGTGCCCAGTCATAGAACTTCTTGGCGCTCTCCGGATTACGGGCCCCCTTGATGATGCTCATCGAACCGATCTCGTAGCCGGTGCCTTCGCAGGGCGCCACGACCTTGATCGGAAAGCCCTGCGCCGCCTGGGCCACGGCGTCATGCATGAAGACGATGCCGATGGTCGTTTCGCCCTTGGCGGCCGCCTTGATGGGCGCCGAACCCGACTTTGTGTACTGGTTCACATTGGCATGGAGCTTCTTCATGTAGTCGAAGCCGCCGTCCTCGCCGAAAAGCTGCACCATGGTGGCGAGCGTCGTATAGGCGGTGCCCGAGGAATTGGGATTGGCGATCTGCACGTGCCCCTTGTATTCGGGCTTCAGCAGGTCGGCCCAGCAGGACGGGACCGGCAGGTTGTTCTGCTTGAGCAGGTCCTCGTTGTAGCCATAGCCGAGCGCCCCGGAATAAATGCCGATGGTGCGATTGCCTGCGGCCTCGGATTGCTTGATGGCCCACGGCTGGAGTTCGCCGCGCATGGGCGAATCATAAACTTCGGTGAGTCCCTCTTCAGCCGCCTGAAGATGCGGGTCGCCGGTCCCACCCCACCACACGTCGCCCTTCGGGTTCTCGGCTTCGGCCTTGACCTGGGCGAAAGTCTCGCCAGAACTCTTGCGGGTCATATCGACGTTGATTCCCGTGGCTTCCTCGAAGCCGCGCGCCATCAGCTGGCACCATTCCTCGTCAGCACTGCAATAGAGCGTGAGGTCATCGGCGAATGCCGGCGCCGCCGTCATCATGGTACCCAGTAGCATGGCGGACAGAAGCCTGATTTTCATTGCAGTTCTCCCAGTTTGACTTGTCATTTTCTTGTCACATTGGGGTCAGAATGGCGCAGATCGCCGCATACGGCAATAGATCAGTTGGCGATCGCCGCCACCTGTGCCGCGGCCGGTGCAAAGCACAGATCGAGCACCTTCTGCAGATCGGCGCCGCGGCGAAAATCCGGATCAAACGCGCCACCGCCCTCAATCGCCGACACGAACTGATGATGGATCGACGCGACCGGATCGCAGACGATGCGCCGCCACGCCAGGGTATTGACGTCGGCGCCGGTGCAAGCACGGATTTCGGTCCAGTCGAGGCCATGATCGATCTCGAGAGCGCCCTCCGTGCCAAAGATGTGAAGCCGCAGCACATTGCCATATCCGGTCATGAAGCGGCTGGTATGGATGACACCCAGCGCGCCGTTGGGAAAATCCACCGACATGGTGGCGCTGTCGTTGGCATCGAGGGCATAGGCGCCGATCCTGTCGCCGGCTGCCTTGTGGAACGTCTGCAGGCGAGCCTGCAGGGACGTTGGCATCATTCCGGCGGCATAGGTCGCGAAGTCGAGGATATGGATCCCCACATCGCCAAGCACACCCTTTGACCCATGCTGTTCGGAGAGCCGCCACAGCCATTTGGGATCGGTGCGCCAGTCGCCCCAGTGATTGCCGACCAGCCAGCTCTGGCGATAGGAGGCCTCGAGATGCCTGATCTCGCCGATGTCGCCCCTGGCGATCATGCGGCGGGCCGTCTGCAAGGCTGGCACATTGCGATAACTCAGGTTCACCATGTTGACGAGGCCGGCCGCTTCGGCCGCGTTCGCCATCGTGTCGGCCAGATCGTGGCGTTCGGCGAGGGGCTTTTCGCAGAGCACGTGCTTGCCCGCCGCCAGCAGCTTCATCGTGGTCGGATGATGGGCGCCGTCTGGCGTCACATTGCTGGCAGCATCGAAGCCGCCCCAGGCGATGGCCTTGTCGAGATCGCCGAAGTGGTGGGTTATGCCATGGGTTTCGGCGAAGGCCCTGGCACGGGCCGCGTCGACATCGGCGCAGGCGACGATGGTCACGCGGGGATCGGCGCGGAACAGCTTCACGTGCTGGGCGGCCATGGCGCCGGTGCCGAGAACAAGGATACGGGTCATGGCGGTCAGCGATATCCTTCCTCGCCATCGGCATGGAGTCGTGGTCCCTTGATTTCCAGGGGAACCGGCGCCTTGTCATGTGGCGTGTTGGGCGCATCGGCAATGCTGGCCCAGGCGGGGGCCGGGTTGTGGGCCCAGTGCACTGCATTGCGGATCACCTGCAATACCTGCCTGTTGTGATAGGTGGGATAGGCCTCATGGCCCGGGCGGAAATAGAAGATGCGTCCGGCACCGCGCTGGAAGGTCACGCCGGAGCGGAACACCTCGCCGCCTTCGAACCATGATATGAACACCGTCTCGAGCGGTTCTGGAATGGTGAAGGGCTCGCCATACATCTCCTCGTGCTCGATTTCGATATAGGGCGGAAGACCTGCGGCGATCGGATGGTTGCGGTTGACCACCCACAGCCGCTCGACCTCGCCGGCCTCGCGCCAGCTCAGCGAGCAGGGTGTGCCCAGCAGGCGCTTGAAGATCTTCGAGAAGTGGCCGGAGTGTAGAACGATCAGCCCCATGCCTTCCCACACCCGCTGTTGCACGCGTTCGATGATGGCGTCATCCACCTTGCCGTGGGCCATGTGCCCCCACCAGAGCAGGACGTCGGTCTTCGCCAGCCGATCGGCCGTCAGGCCATGCTCGGGCTGGTCGAGGGTTGCAATGCCGGCCTTGATCTCCGGATCGCCGTCGAAGGCCTTGGCGATGGCGCCGTGGATGCCATCAGGATAAAGCGTCCTGACGAGCGCGTTCTTCTTCTCATGCTCGTTCTCGTTCCAGATCAGTACATTGATGGTCATATTGCGGGTCCGTTTCAATCCAGTCTTTGTCCTGTTTCGTCGAAGCGATGCACCTGGTCGGCGAGCGGCGTCACGTGAACCGTGGCCCCGTCGCCGAAGCCCGTCTTGCCTTCCTGGCGCACCGTGAGCGTTCCGGCCGGCGTGGCGATGTAGAGGAAGCTGTCGCTGCCCAGCACCTCGGCATAGTCGACCGTGCCTTCGATCTCTCCCGAGGTGGAGGAGAGTTCGAAATGTTCCGGCCGGACTCCGATGGTGTGCGCACCGCGCTTTGCGGCAATCGCGCCATCGATGAAGTTCATCTTCGGGCTGCCGATGAAACCCGCCACGAAGATGTTGGCCGGCTTGTCGTAGAGTTCCATGGGCGAACCCACCTGTTCCACTCGCCCCGCCTGGAGCACGACGATGCGATCGGCGAGGGTCATCGCCTCCACCTGATCGTGGGTTACATAGATCATCGTTGTATTGGGCATGGAGCGTTTCAACTTGGCGATCTCCATGCGAGTCTGCACGCGTAGCGCCGCATCCAGATTGGACAGCGGCTCGTCGAAGAGGAAGACCTTGGCGCCGCGCACGATCGCCCGGCCGATGGCAACGCGCTGGCGCTGGCCGCCGCTGAGCGCCTTGGGCAGCCGGGTCAGATAGGGTGTGAGCTGGAGCATGTCGGCAACCGTCTGCACCTTCTTCTTGATTTCCGCCCGGGGCAGGCCCTGGTTCTCCAGGGCGAAGCCGATGTTCTCGAACACGCTCATGTGCGGATAGAGCGCATAGGATTGGAAGACCATGGCAATGCCACGCTTCGAGGGCGGCACCTCGTTGACCACGGCGTGGTCGATCTCCAGGGTGCCTGAGGTGATTTGTTCGAGGCCGCAGATCGAGCGGAGCAGCGTCGACTTCCCGCAGCCCGAGGGGCCGACGAAAACGATGAACTCGCCCGACCTGATATCGAGATTGATGTCCTTGAGGATATGAACTGCGCCATAGGACTTGTTGAGATCGGTGAGCTTGATGTCGGCCATGGATCAGCCTCCCTTCACAGAGCCTGCAAGCAGGCCGCGGACGAAATAGCGTTGAAGCGAGAAGAACACCACGAGTGGCACCACGATGGTGATGAACGCCGAGGCGGTGAGAATTTCCCAATTGCCTCCCCGCGAACCGAGCAGCGAATTGAGCTGATAGGTGAGCACGATCTTGTTCGGCTCGCTGCCGAGGAAGACCATGGCGACGAGCAGGTCGTTCCATACCCAGAGGAACTGGAAGATGGCGAAGGAAGCAAGGGCCGGGAACGACAAGGGCAGGATGATCCGCAGGAAGATCTTGAAGTCATTGGCGCCGTCGACCTGGGCCGACTCGATCAGGTCCTTGGGCAGACCGGCGATGTAGCTCCGCAGCAGATAGATGGCGAAGGGCAGGCCGAAGCCGGTGTGCGCAAGCCAGATGCCGAGATAGGTCTTCGACAGGAAGCCGGTGGCATTGTAGAGCTTGAGCAGCGGGATCAGCGACATCTGCAGCGGCACGACCAGCAGTCCGACGATCACGGCGATGAGGAAGCCCCGGCCGGGCAGTTTCATCCAGGCCAGCGCATAGGCCGCGAAGGCCGCGATGAGGATGGGGATGATGGTCGAGGGGATCGTGACGGTAAGCGAGTTGACGAAGGCCTGACCGATGCCTTCGGCGCCCAGAACGGTGCCGTAGTTCTCGGTGGTGAAGCGCGGGGGTACGGCGCTGACATAGAAGACGCGCTGCCCACGGCTTCCCTCGAAGGCCACGGGAGAAGTGTAGAGATAGGTGCCGTCGGCGTTGACGGTGAGCGTCTTGCCATCGTCGAGGGTGGCGGTCGTGCCGGCCACATACTCGTCCGGCTTCTGTACCTTCACGCCAAAGGCCCTGACGACGCCGGTGGAACTAGCGTCTTCGAACAAGCTTCCGGCGATCTCGAAGCGGCCATTGGCCTCGACCTGGTCGGCAGGGGGCTTCATGCGGCCCTGGGTGTTCTGTTCGGATGTGGTCAGGGCCGTCCACCAGCCGGAAACGGCGATCTGGTCCTTGTCGCGCAGCGAGCTCACCAGCAGGCCGGCGGTCGGCAGGGTCCACAGGGCGACGATGATCAGCACCGCGAAGTGGAGCGCGAAGCGCGAAGGCTCGAGCCTGATGCGGTTAAGCATGTCAGTGCCCTCCCTTCTGTTCAGCATTGGCCTGGCGGATGTTCCAGATCATGATCGGCAGCACCGCCACCATGATGACGATGGCAATGGCCGCGCCGCGTCCGAAGTCGCCGCCGCCCCGGAACATCCAGTCGAACATGAGATTGGCTAGAACCTGCGTATCCCATTGACCGTTGGTCATGGTGAGCACGATGTCGAAGACCTTGAGCACCAGAACAGTGATCGTGGTCCACACCACGATGATGGTCGGCATGATCTGCGGCACCATGATGCGCCAGAAGATCTTGAAGGGTCCGGCGCCATCGATGACGGCCGCCTCGAGCGTATCCTCAGGCACGCCGCGCAGGGCCGCGCCGAGGATCACCGTTGCGAAGCCGGTCTGGATCCAGATTAGGATTACCATGAGGAAGAAGTTGTTCCAGAAGGGAAGTGCGATCCAGACCTGCGGCGAGCCGCCAAAAAATTCGACGATGGCATTCAGGATGCCGATCTGCTCCTGGCCCTCGCCACGGAAATCGTAGACGAATTTCCAGATCACACTGGCGCCGACAAAGGAGATGGCGAGGGGCAGAAAGATCAGGCTCTTGGCGATGTTGCCCCACCAGATGCGGTCGGTCAGCACCGCGATGATCAGCCCGAAGAAGGTGCAAGCCGCCGGCACCACGAGAAGCCAGAGGAAGTTGTTGAAGATCGACTGGCGAAACTGGCTATCGTTGACGGCCCAGGCATAGTTGGCGGCGCCCACGAAATCGCTGCCCGACTTGTCGCGGAACGAGAGCCATACGGTCTGGAAGACGGGATAGACGAGATATATCAGCAGCAGCAGTAGTGCTGGACCGAGGAACAGCCAGGGGCGGACCGACGACTGAATCTTCAGGTTGCGGATGGCGGCTTCATCGTTGCTGGTACCCGCCGGAAACAGCCGGTCGAGAAGCAGGTTCGATCCGTAGAAATAGCCGACACAGCCGCCTACACCGATGACCACGGTCGCAAGCGCAGAAAACAACTGCCAGAACATGAACGCCTCTCCTGATTGTGCAATGGAGGGGCTTCCGGACGGCGGCAACCGTCCGGAAGTCTTCTTGTCGGCACCGGGAGGATCAGGTGCCTACTTGATTTCGTCCCAGGCCTTCTGGATAGCGGCGCCGGTATCGGCCGCCGACTTGCCGCCGACGAAATCGACCATGCCGGTCCAGAAGGCGCCGGCGCCGATCTTGCCGGGCATGAGGTCCGATCCATCGAAGCGGAAGGTGGTGGCGGTGGTCAGGATCTCGCCCATCTTTTTCGACGTGGCGCTGCCATAGGCATCCTTGTTCACCGTCTTGAGCGGCGTCAGGAAGCCGGACTGCGCCATCCACAGTTCATGGGCCAGCGGCAGCTTGAGGAAGTCGATGAAGGCCCGCGCGGCCTTCGAGTCCTTGGTGATGGCCACCAAGGTGCCGGCACCGAGGACCGGGCTGCCGAGTTCGGGCTTGGCCGCATAGGGCGGGAAGTAGAAGAAGTCGGCGTCTTCGCCAACCTTGGTGCCCTCCGGGAAGAAGGACGGGATGAAGGAGGCCTGGCGGTGCATGTAGCACTTGGGCGGCGTGGCGAAGAGACCTTTCGGGCTGTCGCGGAAGTCGGTCGAGGCGACACCGGCGGCACCGCCGTCGACATAGGCGTCATTCTTGGCGAAGGCGCCGAAGGCCTCGATGGCGCCCACGACCTCGGGCGAATCAAACTTGACCTCGTTGGTGACCCACTTGTCATAGACATCCGGCGACTGGGTGCGCAGCATCAGATCCTCGACCCAATCGGTGGCCGGCCAGCCGGTGGCGCCGCCCGAACCCAGGCCGATGCACCAGGGCTTGCCGCCATCGGCGACGATCTTGTCGGAGAGGGCCACAAGTTCTTCCATGGTCTTCGGGATCTCATAGCCGGCATCCTCGAAGTTTTCCGGGCTGTACCAGACCAGGCTCTTCACGTCCGCCTTGTAGGGGAAGGCGAAGAACTTGGCGGCTCCGTCCTTGTCCTTGTAGGTACCGAGCCCGACCCAGCTTTCGCCGGCACCATAATTGTCCTTGATGAAGGCGGCATCGGCATCGGCGAGGGGCACCAGATGGCCCTTGGCCGCAAGGTCGGCGAGGAGACCCGGCTGGGGCAGGATGGAAATATTGGCCGGCGAACCGGCTTCGGTGTCGATCACCACCTGCTGTTCGTAATTCTCGGAGGAGGAATACTTCACGTCGGCGCCGGTGGCCTCGCGGAAATAGTCGAGGATCGACTGGACCAGCGCTTCGTCATCGCCACGCCAGGGCCCGAAGATCGTCAGCGTCTCGCCCTTCAGATCGACCTTCTTCAGGTCGTCGAAATTGGCCCAGTTGAAGCGGGTGTCCTCACCCGGCTTGAATTTGAGCTCGGCCAGCGCGGGGGTTGCTACAAAGAGCGCGGCGGCGGCTACGGTTGCCAGAACGAATTTCTTCACGTCAGTTCCTCCCATGGTTTGCGGTGACGCTGCAAAGTCTTGCGCTGGTTATTGTGTTTTTCCAAAGCGCTTTGACTGCACTCTATATGCTCTACTCGCGCAAATGTCAATAAAATTGCTATTTCTTTCTGTTGCAATGCAATATCGCAAACGCATATGAAGTCGTGAGTTGAAAGCGCTTTGGGTATCTGCCATCATCATCCGCATGAACCTGAAAGAGCTATCCGCAACCCTTGGCCTGTCGCAGACAACGGTCAGTCGCGCCCTCAACGGCTACCCCGAGGTCTCGGAGGAGACCAGGGCCCGGGTCCGGGCGGCGGCCGATCTCCATGACTACAGACCGAGCGCGGCCGCGCGCCGGCTGGCGACCGGCCAGTCGGGCACCCTCGGCATCATCTTTCCGGCCGAACGCAACAGTCTGGGGGATCTGATCTTCACCGAGTTTCTTGGCGGCTGCGTCGAACGCGCCGCCGACCTGGGCTACGACGTCACCCTGGCCATGGCCCGCGGCACGATTTCCGAGGAGGCCGTCTACCGGCGCACGGTGCGCAATGCCAGGGTGGATGCCATGGTGCTTTCCAGCCCTCTGGTCGCCGACAGCCGCCCGGCGCTGTTGCAGTCGCTCGGCATGCCTTTCATCATGCACGGGCGCACCGAGACCCCACGGCCCTATGCCTTTCTCGACATCGACAATCGCGGCGCCTTCGGCGCCGCCACCCGCCTGCTGGTCGACCTCGGTCATCGCGCCATCGCCCTGTTGAACGGCGAATGCCGCTACAATTATGCGGCGGACCGCAAGCTGGGTTACCTGGACGCGCTGAAGCAAACCGGACTCGCCGCCAGCGAACATCTCATCTGCGAGGCGCAAATGCGGGACGAAACGGCCTATGGACAGGCCAGGGCGCTGCTGGCGGCGGAGGTGCCACCCACGGCATTCCTGTGCTCCAGCATCGCCCAGGCCATCGGGGCCAGCCGGGCCTGCCGCGAAGCCGGCTATCGGGTCGGCGAAGACATTGCCCTCATCGCCCATGACGACCGCCTGCATGAGTTACGGGCCGAGACTTTCCATCCGCCGCTGACCACCACCCAGTCATCGATCGGCGATGCCGGACGCCGCGTCGTCGAACTGGCCGTCGGCATGTTGAGAAATCCCGGTGATCCGTTGCCACGCGAAGTGTGGCCGGTCGACCTTGTGGTTCGCGCCTCGACACCGGCACGCCGCTAAGTCACACTCGCGGGCGGATCGAATCGGTCCGGCCAGCCAAAACGGCCACGCAGTCCCGCTGACAGGCGGCCAGCCGGCGCGTTGTCAACCGCCCGGTCGATCTCGTGGCAGCCCAGCGGCGCGAAGAAGCCCGCTTCGTCTCCATGCCGACCCTTGCCAGGAGAAGATTTCATGCCGGCCCGCATCTCTTACCAACTCTATTCCTCACGCAACTTCCCGCCGGTGGAACGCACCATCGCCATACTCGCCAGGCTGGGCTACCGCGCGGTCGAAGGCTACGGCGGCGTTTATGGATCGGCGGCGGCCCTGCGCAAGACCATGGACGAAAATGGCCTCATCATGCCATCAGGCCACTTTTCGCTTGAGATGCTTGAGCGCCAGAAGCGCAAGTCGCTGGCCATCGCCACCACGCTCGGCATCAACAAGATCGTCATTCCCTACCTCGCGGCGGAGGCGCGGCCCAGGTCGGCACGGGGATGGAAGGATTTCGGCAAGCGGCTCAACGGCCTCGCCATGGACTATCGCCAGGAAGGCTTCGCCGTTGCCTGGCACAATCACGACTTCGAGTTCATTCCGCTGAAAAATGGCCTGACGCCGCTCGAGGTGATGCTCGACAATGCTCCCCTGCTCGACTGGGAGATCGACGTGGCCTGGGTGGTGCGCGGCGGAGCCAATCCACAGAAGTGGATCAGGCGCTATGCCGACATCATCACCCTCGCGCATGTGAAGGACATTGCATCGGCGGGCGAGGGCGCCGACGAGGATGGCTGGGCCGATGTCGGTCATGGCACGCTGCAGTGGCCGGCGCTCATGACAGCACTCAAGTCGACCCGGTGCATGCACTGGATCGTGGAACACGACAATCCCGGCGACGACGCCCGCTTCGCGCGGCGCGCGCTTGCGGCAGCGCGGAAATACTAGGATGGCAGCCATGCAACAGACCTATCGCGTGGGTATCGTCGGCTGCGGCAATATCTCCGCCACATACATCCGGAATGCGCCCCTCTTCCGCGCTCTGGAGATCACCGCCTGCGCCGATCTCGATCCGGCGCTGGCCAAGGCGAGGGCCGCTGAATGGGGCGTGGCGGCGATGGTGCCCGCCGATCTGCTCGCCAGCCCTGACATCGACATCGTTCTTAACCTGACCATTCCCGCCGCGCATTTCGCCGTGTCGATGGCGGCGATCAAGGCAGGCAAGCACGTCTATTCCGAAAAGCCGCTGGCCCTGGCCCTGAAGGACGGCCTTGCGCTTGAACGGGCAGCGGCGGCCCGCAAGGTCACGGTCGCCTGCGCCCCCGACACTTTCCTCGGCGGATCTCACCAACTGGCCCGCAAGACCATCGACGACGGGCGCGTCGGCCGGATCACCGGGGGTACCGCGGTGATCATGAGCCATGGCATGGAACACTGGCATCCCAACCCGGATTTCTTCTTCAAGCCCGGTGCAGGCCCGATTCTCGACATGGGACCGTACTACATCGGCAATCTCATCAATCTTCTCGGTCCGGTCAGGCGGGTGGCGGCCCTGACTTCGATGGCAACGAAAACGCGCACCATCACCAGGGCGCCGCGCGCCGGGGCGAGGATCAAGGTGGAGACACCGACCACCATTCATGCCCTGCTGGAATTTGCCAATGGCGCGGCGGTCACCCTGCTGGCAAGCTGGGACGTGTGGGCCCATCGCCACTCCCCCATGGAACTCTACGGCACCGGGGGAACGCTCTACGTGCCCGATCCGAATTTCTTCGCTGGGGCGGTGCTAGCCACGGTGCAGGGCGGAAGCGCCGAAGCCCTGCCGGCATGGGATCACCCCTTCGGTGTTGCGAACGAGACGGACGGCAGCGGCGAGCCTGTCGCCAACTACCGCGCGGCGGGGCTCGCCGATCTGGCGGCATCGATCGCGAATAGGCGCGACCCGCGCTGTTCGCTGGCGCGGACGCTGCACGCGCTCGACGTGATGGCCGCCCTCCTCAAGTCGGGCGAGACGGGCAAGTTCGTGGCAATCAGAACCAGTTGCACGAGGCCCCGGCCGCTCTCGCCGGCGGAGGCCAGGTCGCTGCTGCGCTGACCGGCCCGACGGACCAGCGATCGGGCCGCGCTGGAAGCAGTCGGGAGCTGAATTGACTCGGCCGGATGCCGCCACCACAATGCCAGTCTCTTGACCTGTCATCCCCACACATAACGAGGAACATTTGCGATGAACAAACCCGGATCACTGGCGGTTGGCATAGTTGGCTGCGGATTCTATGCCCAGAACCATCTCAATGCCTGGGCGGATCTCAAGCCCGAGGGCGCCATCCTTTCGGCGGTCTGCGACCGCGATCCCGCCCGGGCGGAGGCGGCCGGCAGGCAATTCGGCGTTCCCCATTTCACCGACATGGCGAAGATGCTCGATGCCATCGCCATCGACATGGTCGATATCGCGACACGCATGGACACCCATCGCGAACTGGCGGCAATCGCGGCCGAGCGCGGCGTCCCGGCCGTCGTCCAGAAGCCCTTCGCCCCCACCTGGGACGAGTGCGTCGCCATTGTCGAGAAGGCGCGGCAACACAAGGCCTGGCTCGCGGTGCATGAGAACTTCCGGTTCGGAACCGCCATGCGGACGGTCAAGAAGGTGATCGACCAAGGGACCATCGGCACGCCCACCTGGGCCCGGCTGTCCTGGCGGACCGGCTTCGACGTCTATCGCGGCCAACCCTATCTGGCCGAGGAAGAGAAACTGGTCATCCAGGATGTCGGCATTCACATTCTCGACTTGGCGCGATATTTCCTCGGCGAGGTGGACTATCTCACCTGCGAGACCCAGAAGCGCAATCCGCGGATCAGGGCCGAGGATACGGCCACCGTCATGATGCGCCATGCCTCTGGTGCCGTGTCGGTCGTCGAAGCCACCTATGCGGCCAAGCGCGGCGATGATCCCTTCCCCGAGACCATGCTCGAGATCGAGGGCGATGGCGGATCGATCGTCGTGACCAAGGGCGAAAAGATGACCGTGACCACCCAGGGGCTCACTTTCGAGGATGCGATCGGCGGCCCGCTGCTCTCGTGGACGAGTAGGCCGTGGCATGTGTCGCAGGAGGCGGTGCTCCATACCAACCGCCACATGTTCCAGCGGGTGCGTGATGGACTGCCCGCTGACACATCCGGCGAGGACAATCTCAAGACCTATGCCCTGGTCGAAGCGGCCTACGCCGCAGCCCAGAGCCATGCGGCTGCAAGGCCCATCATGTGGCAAGCGAAGTCTTGAACCTCCGGCGTCGCGCTCCCGTCCGCCGTTCCGGAGATCAGAATTTCTCGACCCAGGGCCGCAGTTCCACCTCCCAGGTCCAGGCGCTCCGCGGTTGGCGGATCACGTGGAGATAGGAAGCGGCGATGGCGTCGGGATCGAGCATCGAGTC
>JAGRLX010000059.1 GCA_020441605.1 Alphaproteobacteria bacterium | reverse complement strand
GCCGGGTTGCGGCCCATGCGGGCGGGGCGCTTCTTGACCTGGAGGATGCCAAGGCCGGTAATGCGCACCTTGTGACCCTTCTTGAGGTTCTTCACTGTCAGGTCGACGAAAGCGTTCAGGAATTCGCCTGCAGCCTTCTTCGACATTTCGTGCTTCTCGGCCAACTCGCCGGCGATCTTCGACAGCGCCACGGTGACTACTTTTTCTTCAGCCATTTCTTTCTCCTTTGCCGAATCGGCTGAGAAATTTCGTAACGCAGGTTTTGATTCTTGAAAACCTTATTTTACAGGGCTTTTTCAACCGACGCCGCCAAAAACCGCCTGAAAAAGCTGCAAAACTTCACCGATGGACCGGGACGAACAAAAAATCCCTCGCCAAATCATGGTCGTAGATGAAGCGGCGGCGTTCGCCCCCAAGGTAAATCATCTCGCCTCAAGGGGGCGAAGGTCGTTCTCTCAACAGACTGAGGTGGTTCTTGAGGCGCAGCGGCGGCAGGCCATGCTTGCGGGCGAATGCATCAAGATTGCTGCGCCGCTCGTCTTCCAGACTGTCACCCGACATATTCTGTCCATGTATGCGGATCGCGGTCACCGGGGAATTGATGTGCCGGAGCTGGGCGCCCGACCGTGCCACCCTCAGATACCAGTCCCAGTCCCAGTAATAGGGAAGCCCTTCGTCGAAATCTCCAAGACGGTCATGAAGCGACCGCCTGTAGCTGACCGCCGAAATTAGAATGGTGTTGTCCTGCTCAAGCGATCGCCGATCGGCGGAGAAGGCATAGCGCAGATCGGGATGGCCATCGCTGAAGATCATGGTGCCATCGCCGAAACAGAGGTCGGCGCCCTGATCGAACAGCGCTGCTGCCCGCGAGAGATAATTCGGATCAGTCCACCAGTCGTCGTCGTCCAGGAAGGCGATCCATTGGCCCTGTGCCGTCGCCACGCCGAGATTGCGCGCGGGTACCGGTCCCCTCTCTTGATTGTCGAGCACCTTTACGCTCTCGGTCCGGCCGTTCAGTGCTGCGCCTGCGCCTACGCCATCATCGACAATGATGAGCTCGACCGCCGGCAGGCTCTGAGCCAGGACGCTGTCTATGGCTTTGGGAAGGAAATGCGGCCTGTTGCGGGTTGGTATGACGACGGAAAAACCTGGCTTCATGAGGTGAGGCTGGCGCAATCGCCTTGCCCTAGTCAATCCCCGATCTCAACCAAGCCATATTGGGATAGGGCACGGGCTCCTTGGTCTTGAAAAAGTACCGCCTGAATATCTCGCCATATCCGTTCATCGTATAGCCATCGTTCTTGGCGATTAGCCGGTCGCGTTCTGCGCGGTAGAAGGCGGGTATCTTGTACCAGGCCAGCCCAGGCCGCGTGTGATGGGCGACATGGAGGTTATTGTAGAGAAAGAGCAGGGACCAGAACGGCGAAGCTTCGACGATAATGGTCCGGTGTTCATGGTTCTCGGCGGCCCTGTGCTCGCAGAACGACCGCACAAGCGCGAGGGAAACACCGGGATAGGCGATGAAGGCGAGGTATTGCCACATGGGCATGCCGCCGACCCCCCATATGAAACAGACCGAGATCAGTGCCGACAATGCAAACCACGTCCAGTCGCGTCGTATCTCCTTGTTCCCGCTGGACATGGCGCGAAAGTCGGAGGACCAGAATCTTGCGCCGCTTACCGCTGGCCCGATCAGCATTCTGCCGAACAGCGTATTGTTGAAATCATACAGGCTGCGCTTGATGCCAGGTAGCGCGGCCCAGTGCTCGGGCAGCATGTAATAGGATTCCGGATCGCGGCTCGGATCGGTCAGATCCGGATCATTGTGATGCTGCAGATGGGTCGTCTTGTAGCGGCCGAAGGGTAGCCAGAAATGCAGGGTGGGAAACAGCAGGGATTCGTTGATTACCCGGTTCGACGTCGGGTGCCCATGCAGGATCTCGTGTTGAAGCGATGCATAGAGCGCGACGCAATAGGCACCAACGGGCATCATGACCCACCATGGCAAATGCTGGTGGAAATAGACGATACCCGCGATCACCAGGTAAACAATGGCGATCAGCAGGATGGTAGGCCATTCGACAGAGCGCTGCCAACCTTGGGGCATGGAGGTCCTCTTGAAGCTCCGGGATGGCGCCAAGGATAACCTATGCCAAGTCGCAAATCTGTTGATAATGATACACAAGTGTATATTATGTTTACAACTGTAAACAGTGATGTCCGTGCAGAAAGAAGAGACCGTAGCGGTTTTTCGCCGCCGTTTGACCGAGTTGATCGAAAGATCGGGCCAGTCCCGCGCGCGTTTCGCGGCGCGTGCAGGACTCGACCGGTCAACCCTGTCTCAACTCCTTTCTGATCAGAACGTTCGGCTGCCACGCGCTGAAACCATCGCTCGGATAGCTGCGCGTCACGCTGCCTCTGTCGACTGGCTTCTCGGCCTGTCGGAGTCGGCCGGCATCACGCCCGATATTCTAACCCAGCCAATGGTTGCCCTTGGGGCCGACGATCCTGCGGGAGAACACCTCCGCAACTGGCTCGAAGAGGCGAGGGGAAGCAAGATCCGCTATGTGCCCTCGTCCTTGCCGGATCAGATGAAGAACGAGACCACCATTCACTACGAATATGGCAAGCTTTCGCGGACTGAGGCGGAGGCCATGTCGCGCGCATCGCGGACACGCATTGAACATGCCCGGCAGATGGCCAGCGAGATCGAGGTCTGCACGCCGCGCCAGACACTAGAGTCCCTTGCGCGAGGCGAGGGCCTGTGGCGCCAGTTCCCCTTGCGCGAACGGCGCCGGCAGCTCGCGCATATGGCGGAGCTGGCCGACGCTTTCTATCCATCTTATCGCTGGTTTCTTTTCGATGCCCGCGAATGCTACGCAGCGCCCTATACGATCTTCGGCCAGAAACGGGCGGCGCTCTATCTGGGGGCCATGTTCTTCGTCTTCACATCGACGGAGCACATACGCGAGTTGACGGCTCACTTCGAGAACCTTATCCGCCATGCGCGTGTTCAGCCCAATGAAATCGCTCCATTCATCAAGGCACTGCTCAAGGACACGCAATGATCGCTTCTCTGCCCATGTATGACTGGCCAGAAATCCGTGCGGCCACCGACGACTGGTGGAAGGGCATAGCCCGGCACATCGGCATCGATGCCGCGCTTCAGCGCGTCGAAAATTACGCATCCCTCTGGCTGTCTTCAGATCTGCTTTTCAGTCAGACATGCGGGTATCCCTTTACACATGAGTTTGCTGGGAAGCTTACTTATGTCGCCACACCGCACTATGACGCCGATGGCTGCGCTGGTCCCAACTACCGAAGCATAGTGTTCGCGCGGGAAATGGCTCCCCTCGAGTCCTTCCGCGGCTGCACCGTGGCCTTCAACAGCCCGGACTCGATGTCGGGCATGCTAGCGCTGAAGCTGGTCTTTGCTCCATATGCTGTGAAGGGGCGATTTTTCGGGAGGGCATTCAAGACCGGTGGTCACCTGAATTCGCTCCGCGCCGTGCGGGAGGGGGCAGCTGATGTTTGCGCGATCGATGCCGTCTGTGTGGGCCTCGCCAGACGACATCGCCCACAAGACCTCGATGGCCTTGTCGAAATTGCGCGATCGCCAAGCGTCCCCGGTCTTCCCTATGTCACGGTTGCCGGCAACGCGATGAAGCTCCGGCAAGCAGTGTCCGCCGCCTTGGATGACCCAGACCTCGGCGATGTCCGCGATCAACTCTTGTTGAGCGGTCTTTCGGTCTTCGATCCACAAGACTACATCCGCATTGTCGACTTGGAGATAGCCATGGAGCGGGCTGGAGGGCTGGAACTAAAATGATTGATCTTTACACTTGGGGAACGCCCAACGGGCGCAAGATATCCATCGCGCTGGAGGAAATGGGGCTTGCCTATGAAGTTCACTCCGTCAACATAGGAAAAGACGAGCAGTTCAAGCCGGAATTCCTGGCGATTTCCCCAAACAACAAGATCCCGGCAATCGTTGACCGCGAGACCGGTGACAGCGTGTTCGAATCCGGAGCGATCTTGATGTATCTCGCCGACAAGGCGGGAATGCTCTATCCATCTGAGCGAAAAGCCAGGATCCGGACCCACGAATGGCTCATGTGGCAGATGTCGACGGTTGGGCCCATGTTGGGCCGGGCCCACTACTTCCTGAGGTACAATCCCGGCAAGGCGCCGTTCGCAGAGGATTGGTTCCAGGCCGAAGCCAGGCGCATCTACGGTGTTCTCGATCGCCTGCTCGAAGATCAGCAATTCATGTGTGGCGACTACTCGATTGCCGATATCGCGACGTTCCCCTGGATAGCCCGGCACGAATGGCAGCGAATATCACTGGCCGACTATCCGAGCGTGAGCAGGTGGTACGCGGCGATAGCTGCGCGGCCGGCGGTGCAAAAGGGATACAAGGTTCCCGATGCTTCGGCGGAAATCCCGCCCGCGCGCTGAGGTGACGTGGGCTTGGCGACCGTAATGACCGCGACTTGCCGCGTATCAAAACCGACCTAGGTTAAGAAAGGTTCCCGTCACTGGCAGGCATCATGCCTTTCGGGCGGGAATCGTCTCTTCAGGGCTCATGCGCGACTTTACGAATTCGTCGCGGGTTTCGCAATGAAGCGAAAGTGCGTGGAGCTTGGGATAACTGTCAGGCGGAAAGACTTCGGGCACCCTGAGCTTCAGATAGCCCACCATGCAACCGGCCGATACATCGGCTTGGGTCATGTGCTCGTCGAAATACCAGGGCGACCCGCAGTCGTGCTCAAGTTTCTCGATGGCTGCTCGCAACTGAAGCAGGCATCGGCTTTCCCATTCCTTGCTGACCGATTTGGCCGAGTGGAAGTGGCGCTCGAAGAACAGGCTCACGGCCTTGTCGCAGACACCAAGCGCCAACACCGTCGCCTGCAGCACCTTGCGGCGCTGCGGTCCGTGAGGTGGCATCAAGGCCCGCGCCGGCCCGGCCATCTCGTCGAGGCAATCGATGATGGCGCTGGAATCGATCAGCGTCTCGCCGCTCTCAAGGATCAGCGACGGCACGCGGATCAACGGGTTTATCTTCTGCATGTCCTCGGCATCACCGAAAACCGACATCGTGTTGCGAGTGAACGGCATGTGATAGTGGTGAAGTGTTACCGCGACGCGGCGGACAAACGGAGAGTCGTACTGGCCAACAAGAATCATGATTTCATCTTCCTCCAATCAGCGCAGCCGCTCAAGCGCTTTATCCCGACCGATCAACGGCAGCAGTTGGGCCAGCTCCGGACCGTGATCAAGTCCCGTCAGAGCTAGTCGCAGCGGCATGAACAGCGACTTTCCTTTCCGACCTGTCGCCGACTTGAGGGCTTCGGTCCAGATTTTCCATGTCGACTGATCCCAGGGCTCGAGCGGCAGAGTTGCTGCGGCCTCGCGAAGGAAATCCTTGTCTTCGGAACCTGCGGCCGAACCAATGTGATTGTTGACGATCTTTATCCAAACCGCTGATTCGGTGACGGTTTCGAGGTTGCCACGAATTGCGAGCCAGAGCGCTTCGTTGGCATCGGGCAGGCGATCCCTGACCGCTTCCCATGGCAGGTTGTGAACCAGTTTTGCATTTAGGCTTCTCAGATCTGCTTCATCGAAGCGGGCCGGCGCACGCGACAGCTTGGCGAGATCGAATCCTTCGATCAGCTCTGAATAGTCAGCACAAGGATGAATATTATCCGACGTTCCAAGCAGCGCCGCATGACTGACCACGGCCATGGCTTCAAGGCCGGAGTCACGCATCGCTCCGATGGACAAGGCACCAAGGCGCTTCGATAATCCTTTGCCGTCAGCACCTGTCAGCAGACTGTGATGAGCATAGGCCGGTGCCCGGGCGCCGAGTGCCTCGGTAATCTCGATCTGCACGGCCGCGTTCACTGCGTGATCCTCGCCGCGGATGACGTGGGTCACAGCGAAGTCGATGTCGTCAATCACCGAGGGAAGCGTATAAAGGTAGCTGCCGTCCTCGCGAATGAGTACCGGATCGGAAAGCGAGTTGGTATCGATGTGCTGGGATCCCCGAATGAGATCATCCCATGCCACCACCCGGCCATCGAGCTTGAAGCGCCAATGCGGCTTGCGTCCCTCGGACTCCAGCCTGGCCCTGTCTTCATGGGTCAGCTTCAATGCCGCCCGGTCATAGACCGGCGGGAGTCCGCGGGCCAGTTGCCGCTTGCGCCGGCGGTCGAGTTCGTCGGCTGTCTCATAACAGGGATAGAGCCGTCCCGCAGCTCGGAGGGAATCGGCAACCTCATCGTAGCGTCCGAAGCGTCTGGACTGATACTCCACCCGATGCGGCTTGATCCCCAGCCAGTCGAGGTCCGTGGCGATGCCCCTGGCAAACTCCTCCGTGGAGCGGGCGACGTCGGTGTCGTCATAGCGCAGGATGAACTGGCCAGTCTCCTTCAGGGCCATCAGCCAATTGAGTATTGCCGTTCTGGCGTTGCCGATGTGGATGCGGCCAGTGGGCGATGGTGCGAAGCGGACGATGGTCATTCAGCGCCCATCCCTGAAGCCATTGGTGATTGGGAAGCGGCGGTCCCGGCCAAAGTTGCGGCGCGTGATTTTCACCCCCGGCGCTGCCTGCCGGCGTTTGTATTCGGCGACATAGAGCATGTGCTGGACGCGCCTCACCAGGGCTTCATCGTGGCCTCGCGCCACGATCTCCGTTACCGGCTGCTCCTGTTCGACCAGTCCTTCGAGGATATCATCGAGAACATCATAGGGCGGCAGCGAATCCTGATCCGTCTGGTTTTCTCGCAGTTCGGCCGTGGGGGCCTTGGTGATGATCCGCTCGGGGATGACCAGACCCTGTGTATTGCGCCACGCCGCCAGCCGGTAGACTTCCGTTTTGTAAACGTCCTTGATCGGATTGTAGCCGCCGTTCATGTCGCCATAGAGTGTCGCGTATCCGACCGACATCTCCGACTTGTTGCCGGTCGTCAACACCATCGCGCCGAACTTGTTGGAGATTGCCATGAGGATTACGCCGCGCGATCGCGACTGCACATTTTCTTCGGTGATGCCGCTGGGCGTTCCCGTGAACATCGGCCCCAAGGCCGAAAGGAAACCCTCGACCGGTTCCTTGATCGGAACCACATCGTAGCGCACGCCGAGGAGCTTGGCGCATTCCTGAGCGTCAACGAGGCTTTCGCGGCTAGTATAGGCATATGGCAGCATCACGCAATGTACCCGGTCGGCGCCGAGGGCATCCACGGCCATGGTCGCGACGACTGCAGAGTCGATACCACCCGAGAGGCCCAGCACCACGCCGGGGAACCGATTTTTCAGAACATAGTCGCGCAGGCCCAGAACGCAGGCCTTCCAGGTTTCCTCTTCCTTTTCCGGGAGCGTGACGATCTCGCCCCGCGTGGCCTTCCAGGTCACACCCTCGCGTTGCCATTCCGTGAGCGCGATCGCCTCTTCGAACATCGGCATCTGGAGTGCCAGAGACCTGTCACCGTTCAGCACGAAGGACGCGCCGTCGAACACCAGTTCGTCCTGTCCGCCCACCTGGTTCAGATAGACCATCGGCAATCCAGTCTCGGTTACTCTGGCGACGACAAGATTGAGCCGCACGTCGTCCTTGTTCCGTTCGAACGGTGAGCCATTGGGGACGAGCAGGACTTCCGCGCCGGTTTCTGCCAGGGTCTCGCAAGTTTCCTCCGTCCAGATGTCCTCGCAGATGGGGACCCCGATCCGAACGCCCTTGAAGGCAATCGGTCCCGGCGCCGGGCCTGGCTGAAACACCCGCTTCTCGTCAAACACGCCATAATTCGGCAAATCGTGCTTGAAGCGCAGCGTCTCAATCCGTCCCTGGTTGAGCAGGGCAATTGCATTATGGAGCTTGTCGCCCTCGCGCCACGGCAGGCCCATCAAGACGGCCGGACCCGAAGCGGTTTCTCGCGCCAGCTCTTCGACGGCTACTCGGCAGGCTGCCACGAAGGACGGTCGCAATACCAAGTCCTCTGGCGGATAGCCGCAGATGAATAGTTCCGGAAACAGGACAAGATCGGCATCCCGGCACTGGTTCAACGCATCCCGCGCCTTGGCGAGGTTGCCATTGATGGCGCCGACCGTCGGATTGAGCTGGGCCAGCGCGATGATGAGTCTGTCGGTCATGGCGGCGTCTTAGCCGAACCGTGGCAGGGCTTCAATTGGGAGCCGTTGACGACCCTGGCAAAGTTGCGCATGAGAGGCCCATGAACATCAAATCCCTCATCGACGCGCAACCCGGCGAGGCCGTAGCCATCTCTGCGCCTGACCGGCCTTCCATGACCTATGGCGTTCTGTCCAGTCTCATCGATGCCGCCGGACAGGCCCTCAACACGCTTGGTCTGGGACGCGGCGATACGCTTGCGATCATCTTGCCCAACGGCCCGGAAATGGCGGTCGCCTTCGTTGCGACGGCCTGTTGGGTCACGGCCGCGCCGCTCAATCCGGCCTATCGGGAGGATGAGTTCCATTTCTATCTTGATGACCTGAAGGTGAAGGCCATCCTGGTCGAAGAGGGAAGCAGTTCTCCGGCCATCGCCGCGGCGCGCCGGCTTGGCCTTGCCGTGCTTTCGCTGGAGCCTTGCCGTGAAGCGGGAACCTTCATGATATCAGGTGACACGGGATATGCCGCGGTCGCGACCGGCCCTTCACAGTCGGGGGACATCGCACTGGTTCTCCACACCTCGGGCACGACGTCGCGGCCCAAGATCGTCCCGCTCAGCCATACCAATCTTTTGGCCTCGGCCAACAATATCAGGAACACGCTTCGCCTGACGGCCGCCGATCGCTGCCTGAATGTCATGCCGTTGTTTCATATACATGGCCTGGTGGCCGCGATCCTCGCCAGCCTGGATGCGGGTGGCTCGATCTATTGCACACCAGGTTTCAATGCATTGAGGTTCTTTGCCTGGATGGGCGAGGCGCGACCAAACTGGTATACGGCGGTTCCGACGATGCATCAGGCCATTCTGGCTCGGGCCGAACGCAACGCAGATATCATCAAGGCGGTCCCATTGCGCTTCATCAGATCCAGTTCGGCGTCACTTCCCGCGCCTGTCTTCCACCAGCTGGAACAAACATTCGGGTGCCCCGTTATCGAGGCCTATGCCATGACCGAGAACGCCCACCAGATGACGTCAAACCAACTGCCGCCCGGCACGCGCAAGCCCGGACTTGTAGGATGTGCCGCCGGTCCGGAGGTGGCGATCATGGCGCCTGACGGTCAACTGCTGCCGGCCAATCATGAAGGTGAGATCGTGACCCGGGGCCCCAATGTGACGTCCGGCTACGTCAACAATCCCAAGGCCAACGCCGAAGCCTTTGCTCATGGCTGGTTCCATACCGGCGACCAGGGATTGATGGACGAGGACGGCTATCTGAAGATCACCGGCCGCCTCAAGGAGATCATCAACCGGGGCGGCGAAAAGATCGCGCCGATGGAGGTGGACGAGGTGCTGATGCAGCACGGCGCCGTCCAACAGGCGGTCACGTTCGCCATGCCTCACGAGAAGCTCGGTGAGGACGTCGCCGCAGCCGTGACGCTGCGCGAAGGCAGGTCGGCCACCGAGCGCGAGCTTCAGGATTTTGCCAATCTGCATCTGGCGGCATTTAAGGTGCCGCGCCGCATCGTGATCCTCGACGAAATTCCCAAGGGCGCGACCGGCAAGCTG
>JAGRLX010000058.1 GCA_020441605.1 Alphaproteobacteria bacterium | reverse complement strand
CAGATGGCGATGGGCATGATGGGGTTCTTCGTCGTGCATCCGAAGGATCCCAAATTCATGCGCGTCGACCGGGACTTCGTATTCCTGCTCAATGCCTATGACATCGATCCAGGCTCCTACGTGCCGAAGATCATGACCATGACGGACTTCAATTTGTGGTCATGGAACAGCCGCATCTTCCCTGGCATCGACCCGCTCGTCGTCTCGAAGAATGATCGCGTGCGCGTACGGGTCGGCAATCTCACCATGACCAATCATCCGATCCACATGCACGGATACGATTTCGAGGTGACGTGCACGGATGGTGGCTGGGTCAGGCCCGAGGCCAGATGGCCGGAGGTCAGCATCGATATCCCGGTCGGGGCCATGCGGGCCTATGAGTTCGATGCCAAGTATGAGGGCGACTGGGCCATCCACTGCCACAAGTCCCACCACACGATGAACGCCATGGGGCACGATGTCCCGACCTTCATCGGCGTCGACAAATCGAATCTCACAAAGAAGATCCGGCGGCTTCAACCCGAGTACATGCCGATGGGCACCAAGGGCATGGCCGACATGGGCGAAATGGAGATGCCGTTGCCGGACAACACTGTTCCGATGATGACCGGCTGGGGTCCGCACGGCGCACTGGAAATGGGAGGCATGTTCTCTGTCGTGAAGGTGCGGCAGGGGATCAGCGCCGGGGACTATACCGATCCAGGTTGGTACGAGAACCCCACTGGTACGCAGGCCTACGAGTGGACGGGCGAGATACCCGACTTCAAGAGGGCCACTGACGCCAGGACGAAGATAACGCCGCCGCCCTCAGAAAAGGGCGGGAACGGCTAAGCGACAACACATGCGCATTCTTGACAGCAGAAGAGGGAACTTATAAAGAAGATCATAGCGACGATGACGTGCTTTCTCCTAGGCGCCGGGGCAGCCTATGCGGCTGGCACGCATGCCGGTGGCCACGACGGTGCCATGGCCGCGGGTCAACCGGGAAAGAAGTCCGAGGTCACCCGTGTCATCAAGGTCACCATGACCGAGACCGAGGATGGCGCGATGGTGTTCTCGCCAAATCAGTTCAACATAAAGAAAGGTGAAACCATCCGTTTCGACATCGTGAACAAGGGCGAGACGGATCACGAGTTTGTACTGGACGACCACAAGGGCATGGAAGAACACAAGGCCCTGATGGAAAAGTTTCCCGAAATGGAACACGCCGATCCGAACTCCATCCGGCTGGAACCAGGAGCCAAGGGCGAGATCATCTGGAAGTTCTCGGAGTCAGGGAAGTTTCAGTTTGCCTGCCTGATCCCCGGTCACATGGAGGCCGGCATGCACGGCCCCGTCCTCGTCAACTGACACTGAAATTTCGAACACAGGAGAAAGAAAATGAACATGACTAAGCTTGTGCTCGCCGCAGCAACCTTGTCACTCATGACGACCGGTGCTTGGTCCTCGGAGTTCACCAAGGGCGTGGTCAAGAAGGTCGATCTGAAGGCCAAGAAAGTCACCGTCATTCATGAGGAGCTCAAGAGCCTCGACATGCCTGCCATGACCATGGTGTTTCGAACGGCCACCGATGAAATGCTGGCATCCCTGAAGGACGGCCAGACCATCGAATTCGTCGCCGACCGGGTGAACGGGAAGCTGACCATCACAGAGATCAGATAACCAAAGTGACGCCGGCAGAGTGTAGAACTTAGCCGGCGTCTTTTGCCCACAGTTTGTGGTGCCGGTAGCTATGCGCAAGGTTCAGCCAATGCGGGCCTCAAGACTCATTGATCAACTGACAGAAGCTTTCGATCACCTCTCCTGGAGCGGCGTTGCCAAAATACTCGCGGTCTTCGGCGTACTCAACCTCTTCTGGGAAGTGGCCCAGCTTCCCCTTTATGACATCTGGTACGAGGCGACCCCAGCTGTGATCACTTTCGCCGTGCTGCACTGTACGGCTGGTGACGTTCTGATCGGGATTAACAGCGCGATTGTCGCATATCTGATTGTGGCTGGTGTCTATCGGTCAGGAACCCCGCCAATTTGGGTATTAGGCATGACGCTCGTTGTGATCTCCGTGGGCTATACGGCTTATAGCGAATGGATGAACGTCTACGTCTGGAGGAGCTGGAGCTACAGCAGCCTGATGCCGACCGTCCCGCCACTCATGACCGGCATTTCGCCAATCTTGCAGTGGGTCATCGTGCCGATGGTAACACTGGCGATTGCAAGGACTCTGCTGCACCGGCGCTCACGTCAATCATCATCATCAGAAGACAGGAATACGTAAATGGCTGCCTATTTTACTCGCCGCCGATGTCTTGCCTCCGCTCTGGCGCTCATGACCTTGGGGGACAGCAGGCTGGCCGCGGCCAACGCGCTCTACGGGGGCGAGGACGAGGAATATTTCGACCCGGCCTTGTTACCGCCGGCAGAGTCGGAGGTCGATTTCCCGATCGAAGCGGTGAACCCTCGCATTATCGCAAAAAGGTTCCGTCGGCAGATCGTGGACTTTGACGGTAGCGAAGCCTTGGGAACGATTGTCGTCGAACCTGAAAACCGGTTCTTGTATTATGTCATCGGACAGGGGCAGGCCATTCGATATGGTGTCGGCGTCGGGCGTGCGGGGTTTGCGTGGGCAGGTGAGGCGATTGTTGGAATGAAACGTCGCTGGCCGCGTTGGGTACCGCCACGCAGCATGGTTGATCGAGACGCCAATGCTCGCCGCTGGATCAACGGCCAGCCTGGTGGTCCTGAGAATCCTCTTGGCGCGCGGGCCCTCTACCTGTTTTCGAATGGCGTCGACACCCTCTATCGAATCCATGGCACGAACGAACCTCAGTCGATAGGCAAGGCCGTATCGTCTGGATGCATACGTATGCTGAATGAGGACGTCGCTCATCTTTTCGAGCTCGTTGAAATCGGCACACCCGTGGTTGTGCGGAACTCACATGAGAGGCTGCGGGAGGTTGATCCCCATGTCAGCAGAAACCACGGTGGGCATGAGAGTTGATTGTCCATTTTGCCATAAATTGGCTCGTCGAAGCATTGCGAGGACCGTCAGGGTGGCAACTTCAGAGGTAAAGCAGGCACGGGTAGTATGGTGTAAGTGGAGCACTTTGGGTTCGATACCAGGACAACTGTGACGCGTGGAATGCACTGTCGTGGGGATGAACGCATGTCAAGGAGCAAGCTGACTGTCCGGAAAAAGTTGATGGAATTCCACGCCCATTTGCATCGATTGTAACGGGATCCTGTAGGCTTGCTCATCTGAGTACTCGAGGAAAGTGCGATGACTGACACAGAATACAGAACGACCAAACAGCAAAGATCGTGGTTTCAAGTATTGTTGGTGCCGGTCTTGGCCACGGTCATCGTGCTTCCGGCTTACGCGGAAAGTCTTCAGGAGATTGCGGCACGTACTCACTTCCACGGGGTCTCGTTCAACCGTGCCGGGGGTGATGCGGAGCTTCTGATAGCGACCCACCATGGCATAGTTGCCGTAAGAAGGGACGGTTCGGCCACGCAGATTTCAACGACGCAAGATTTCATGGGGTTCTCTGCTGATCCATCCGATCCGTTGCGATATTTCGGGAGCGGTCATCCTGCTGGTGGCGGCAATTCGGGCTTTCTTGAATCACGCGACGGAGGAGTCACATGGTCGCGTCTTTCTGACGGCGTGGGTGGCCCGGTTGATTTTCATAACCTTGCCGTGAGTCCGAGCAATCCGAAGGTCATCTACGGGTTCTTCGGCGGCATCCAAATGAGCCGGGACGGTGGCTCGACATGGCAAATCACAGGGGAAGGCCCCGAGGGTTTGGTGCAATTGGCAGTCTCGTCGAAGGATTCCCGGAAGATCCTCGCCGCAACCAAGAACGGCTTGCAAGTGAGTGGTGATTCAGGAGGGACATGGTCCAATTCTGCCTTTGAGGGAGAAATCGTGAGCGCCATCCGGGTAGAGTCCGACGGGACTACATATGCGTTTGTTTTGGGGCATGGGTTGCTCAGGGGCGCCGAGTCCAAGGCAGCCGACTGGGAATCGCTGTCAAATTCATTCGGGCAAGAGATTCCATTGCACATTTCATCCGACCCCAAAGCTTCAAACCACCTCGTCCTCTCCACGCAAACCAGTGAGTTGCTAGAGTCGCTGGACGGCGGCAAGACCTGGACGTCATTCGGCCTGTCGCAATGACAGTGTCGCGCGGCGCAGGAGTATCCATGTTTTCAATCGGAGTCCTGATTTTCGGCGTGATGGCCGTGTATCTCACGCGATATGCGTCAATTCATAGCGATGTGTTGCAGGGCGCTGGTTCGGCAGCCGCTGTCGCGCGCGGCAAAATGGATTATGAGCAATATTGCGCAAGCTGCCATGGGAAGCAACTTCAGGGGCAGCCGGACTGGAAAAGTCCTCTGCCAAACGGCCGTTTGCCCGCACCGCCACATGACGCGACGGGTCACACCTGGCATCATGCCGATGACGTTCTGATCGGCATCATTCAGAATGGCCTGAAGCCCTACGCGGGCGACGATTATGAAAGCGACATGCCGGCCTTCAGTGGAGTCCTCAGCATTGATGAATCACGCGATATCCTCATCTATCTTAAGAGCATCTGGCCGCAACGGGAACGTGAGTTCCAGAACGAGGTGACGCAGCGCCAGAAGGGGCGGTTCGGGTCTTGATATATGTCAATGCAGTCTGAGTGGCCGGATCGTTATGTGAGAGCCGTGAAACGGAAAGCACGACACTTCTGGTGTGGAAAGGGCTCGCTTCGGCTGCTGCCGATCCTGATGAGTATGTTGCTTGTCCTTTCATTGTCAGTTCCCGGGCAGGGTGCTCTGGCGCATGACCAGAGGCCGCAGCATGTGGGCGTTGATGCCGTTTTTGCCCTCGACAAGGCAAATCCGCATCACAAGCCGGTTCACGAGCAGAAATCGCATCCCCTCTGCAGTCCGGGTGCCGGATGCCTGGCCGTCGATGTCGTTGCCACCACCGCGATCATTCCGATGGTTTTGCCGAAGAGCCCGAGATGGCAGGACGCGATCTCGCTGGTTGCGCGCAATCTCGTCCCACCACTTCCGCCACCCATCATTTCCATCATCGCCTGAACTGTCCGGTCTTTGGCCGGGTGATGAGAACGGCTGATTGCCGGTCCGCGATGAAAGCCATGATGGAATGCAAGAGAAATGGACAGTCAAGTAACAGGCGTCCGCCCAAGCGGCGGCACGAGCCTGACGACACGGCGCGGCTTTGTGGCCGCAGCGAGCCTTGGTGCCGTCAGCCTCTATGGATTGTGGGTCGGCCTTGGTGCCGCTCCTTTGCGAATCTGGGATCTCCGTGATGCCGACGCTGGCATGGACATGGGCGGCGGGCATGAGGGCCACGGCGCCGGCGGCGGACCTTCACCGGAGGAGTTCCGCCGCATGGCGGAAGAGCATAATGGCAGATATCTTCAGGCCGATGGGTCCGTTGCCATTGCTCCAG
Organism: Alphaproteobacteria bacterium; assembly: GCA_020441605.1. Next base: position 2,176 of record JAGRLX010000058.1, on the reverse strand, counting down.
CTCCGGCGGCCCAAGGCATGGCCGACATGGACATGTCCACAGGCAGCGATCATTCCGGCCATTCGATGCCGGCGCCCGGGGAAGCGGCACACCCAAATGACACCATGCCCCTCGATGCCTATCTCGTGGCGCAGCAATGGTTATTCGAGCCTGCGGTGCTGCGGCTCAAGCCAAACCAGCCTTACCGGCTGCGGATGATGGCCGTCGACGTGGCCCATGGCGCCTCGATCCAGCTCGGGCGGGCGGGCCATATAATCCGCCTGCCCAGGGGCGTACTCGTCGAGCGTCAGCTCACCATCACCCAACCCGGAGACTACCTCCTCTACTGCACCATGTATTGTGGCGAAGGCCACCAGTACATGAGCGGCAAGATCGTCGTGGCGTGAGGTGCATCATGACACTCCGCTCGATCTCCATGAAATTGCAGGATCTTCCCGTTTTACATCGGTCGTTCCTAAAAATCTTCATGTCCGCCGCCTTGGCGATGCTCGCCGTGGGCCTGCTGTTCGGGCTGGCGACGGCGTTGATCCGCACCGGTTACGCCGAGACCGAAGCCGTGACGGGTTACCGGATGATGACCGCCCACGGCGTGACGGTGTTTTTCTACTGGCTGTACTTCGCGCAGATGGCGTTTCTGCTGGCGCTTGCCGCAGCGCAGTTGCCCGGTGCACCGAGGATCGCTCTTCTGCCTCTCGCCTGGGCCGGCTTCCTGTCGATGCTGGTGGGTTTCATGGCCAGTCAGGTCGGAACCTTCTGGGGCAGTCCGCTGCTCTATGACGGCTCGCCCGAACTCGTCGGCGACAACACCTGGCAAGCCGCCGCCTTCTATGCGGGCTACGTCCTGCTCTCTGCTGGACTCTTCATGCTGTCAGCGAGCGCCATTGCCACCACGCTTGGTGCCAAGCGGAATGGTCAGGCGCGCGAGTGGTCAACGATCGGCTTTGCCGTCACAGCCTGGTCGGGGCTGGTCATGGTGAGCAGCATCGCCACGCTCAACACCTTCCTGCCGGCCATGGCCTGGACTCTCGGCTGGAGCGAAATTCCGGCGGCCCACGAGACCGGCTGGCACCTGCTGTTTCACAATCTCCACTACCTGCCACTGATGGGAACGGTGATCGTGTGGTACGCGCTGGTCAACGACATCACCGGCGTGAGCTCGATTTTCGGGCAGCGCTTTTCCAAGGCGATCTTCACGCTCTATCTGATTTTCGTGCCGCCGACCTCGCTCTATCACATGTTTCTCGATCCCAACCTATCGCCGTTCCTGCGCGGGCTGGGCTCGCTCTTGTCGCTGTTCATCAGCGTGCCGACGATCGCGGTGTTCCTGGTGATCGTCATGTCGCTTGAGGCGCATGCCCGGGCAAAGGGCGCCAGTGGCCTGTTTGGCTGGCTGAAGAGCCTGCCCTGGCATGAACCGGCGATCGCCGCCATCGGCTGGTCAATCGTCAACCTGGCGCTGGGCGGAATTTTCGCCTTCGTGCTCATCCAGGAAAAACTGGCGCCGATGCTGAGCGACACCTTCTTCGTGCCGGCCTACTTCCACTTCCTCACCATCGGAACGGTGTCGCTTACCTTGCTCGGCGCCTTGAGTTGGGCGATGCCTCTGCTGTTTGGCCGAAAGCCTGTGGCGGAACGGCTGCTCGCGGTCCTGCCCGTCACGCTGACGATCGGCCTGGCGCTGTTCGGGGTCGGCGGGATGGCGGCGGGCTTGAGCGGCATGCCGCGCCGCGTGTTGGGCGCTGCCTATGATGGAGCCGCCCCGCAACTATGGAGTAACATGTCGCCATGGATTGCGGGGGGAGCCGTCATCATGGCTCTGTCGCTCATCGCCTATGTCGCGGTTCTCGTCACGACGGCGCTTGCCGACTCGCGGGCTAACTTGCGCGAGTATCCCGTGCCTCACTCTGACATCGATGCGGTTGCCGTCTTCTCGCAGCGCGCATGGACGGCTCCTGTGGCGGTGGCCTTGCTGGTCGCCGGCATGTACGCCGCCACCTACATCGCATTCGCAATTATCCGCAGCCTGCCGGTCATCGCATCGGCGGCAAGCGGCCATTGATGGAGATCGACATGACCGAAGACAGCCTTTTCATCGGCTTCGTCAGCGCTGTGTGGGGGCTGCTCTGGGCCCTCGATGCCTTCGTCCCGATGTTTTCGATGCCTGGAAGTGCCCTCG
>JAGRLX010000057.1 GCA_020441605.1 Alphaproteobacteria bacterium | reverse complement strand
GTCTGTACGGAGCAACCTTGCGTGAGAAGATCGCTCACCGCAACTCACAAGCGCGCTGCATGCCGTGAGCAGGCCATGACGGTACCGTGAGAGCCGCGTGATCAGAGGAAGTTGTAGGGATCGACATCCACCGCCAGATGCAGCGAACCGCGGGGCTTCACGTCCTTCAGCCATGTGCAGAGGAATGACTGGATGTCGACATCGCGGCGCGCCTTGACCAGGAACCGCCAGCGGTGGCGCCCGCGCACCAGCGCGATGGGCGCAGGCGCAGGCCCCAGGACTGTGACGCCCTCGGCAAATGGCAGTGCCCGCGTCAGTACCCCGGCGAAGCGCTCGGTCTCGTGGGCATCTGCGCCTGACAGGATGATCGCCGCGAGCCTGCCATAGGGCGGCAGCCCCGCCTGCTCGCGGATTGCCTTCTCCTGGTTGATATAGGCATCGCGGTCGCCGTTCTTCAGCGCCAGCATCAGCGGATGCTCGGGCAGATAGGTCTGGATCAGCGCCCGCCCGGGTTTTTCGCCGCGGCCGGCGCGGCCGGCAACCTGGGCCATCAGCGCCCAGGTACGCTCGCCGCCACGGGGATCGCTCGATTCCAGCGCCAGATCGGCGTCCACCACCCCAACCAGGGTGAGATGGGGGAAATGATGGCCCTTGGCGACGAGCTGAGTACCGATCACCAGATTGTAGGTGCCCTCCGCCACGTCGCGCAAGGCATCGCGCAGCAGCGTGCCCCGCGCCAGATCGCTGGACAGGATGGCAAGGCGGGCTTCCGGGAAGCATCGCGCCGCCTCCTCGGCCAGGCGCTCGACGCCGGGGCCAACGGGAACCATCTTGCCCTCGACGCCGCAGGACGGACAGGACTGCATGACCGGCTCGATATGCCCGCAATGATGGCACATGAGCTGACGGCGAAACCGGTGCTCGACGAGGGATGCGGCGCAATTGGGGCAGTGCAGCCGGTGGCCGCAGGCCCGGCACAGGGTCAATGGCGCATAGCCGCGGCGGTTGAGGAACAAGAGCGCCTGATCGCCTTCGGCCAGCGTCCGGGCCACGGTCTCGATGAGCGGGGCCGACAGCCAGGACCCCGGCTCGACCAATGCGGCCTTCATGTCGATGAGGCCGATCTCTGGCAGCTCTGGCCGACCATGACGGTCCTTGAGGCGGACGATGCCATAGCGGCCACGGTCGACATTTACCAGTGACTCGAGCGACGGTGTTGCTGACGACAGGATGACCGGAAACCTGCCGATCGAACCGTAGAGCACGGCCATGTCGCGGGCGTGATATGAGACGCCATCGTCCTGCTTGTAGGCGCCCTCGTGCTCTTCATCGACGACGATGAGACCGAGTTTGGTCCAGGGCAGGAACAGGGCCGACCGCGCGCCCACGACGATGCGGGCCGTGCCCTCGGCTACGCCGCGCCAGACCCGCTCGCGCTCGCGCGGACGGAGGTCCGAATGCCATTGTGCCGGCGCGCAGCCGAAGCGCTGTTCGACCCGGGCAAGGAATGGCGCGGTGAGCGCGATCTCGGGCAGCAGCAGCAGGACTTGCGCGCCCACGGCCAGGGCCGCCGCCATGGCCTCGAAATAGACCTCGGTCTTGCCCGACCCCGTGACGCCGTCGAGAAGCATGACCCTGTGGCCGCGCGCTGTCACCACCGCCCGAAGTTCCTGCGCCGCGTGAGCCTGATCGGCGGACAAGACGTAGCCACCCGCGTTGAGATCCGGCTCGGCGAAACCCCGAAGCGCCGGAAGGGTTACCGTTTCGAGTGACCCGTCCTGGGCCAGCGCCTTGACCACGCTGGTGCCGACGCCCGCCGCCTGGGCCAGCTCACTGGCCCGCATGGCGAAACCTTCGCGCGCCACCTCGATGACCCGCGCCCGTTGCGGCGTCATCCGCTTCGGAAGGGCGCCCGTGAACCGATAGGCGAGATGCTCACGCGCACCCTCGAAAACGGCTGGCACCCGCAGCACCATGCGCAGCACGTTGCCCGGCGGTTCGAGATAATAGGCCGCAAGCCAGTCGATGAACTTGCGATGGGTCGCCGGCAAGGGCGGCATGTCGAACCGACCGATCACGTCGCGGAGCTTCTTGTCGATCCCCGCACTGGCCGTCACATCCCAGACGACACCGATCAACTGCCGCGGCCCAAGCGGCACGGCCACATAATCGCCCGCCGAAAGGACGAGACCTGCCGGAATGCGATAGGAGTATGGCCCCTCCAGCGCCAGCGGCAAGAGCACTTCGGCAATTGCGGAGGAATCGGTCATCATGAACCCTGGAATAAACTTGGACGCTAGCTGCTTCCAGCCCTATATGCCGCTCCCATGACCAGCCCGCATGTCCGCGAGATCGTCTGTTTCGAGCCCTCGGTGCTGGCCCAGCGCCTAACGGGGGAACGACACCTGTTGCTGCTCGAAAGCGTGATGCGGCAGGAACATCTCGGACGCTATTCCTTCCTGGCGTGCAATCCGCGCTCCACCATCGAAGCGACGCACCAAGGCACCTTTCGAGATGGCATTCCGCAGAAGGACGATGTGCTTTCGCTCATCTCCCGGACACTCGAAGCCAACCGCAGGCCGTTTGTGCCAGGCTTGCCGCCGTTTCAGGGCGGACTGGCCGGATTCATCTCCTATGATTTCGGCCGCAGACTGGAACCTCACGCCCGAATCCCGGATTTCGCGCCCGTCTGCCCCGACCTCGTCATGCACCACTACGATGCCGTGGCGGCCTTTGACCACATGCAGGAGCGCGCCTGGATCATCGCCGGTGATACCGCGGAAGCAGACCGCCTTGAGGACCTGATCAACCGCAAGCCACGCGAATTGGGCAGCCATGCCCTGTCGGGATGGCAATCGAACTTCAGCCGGGAGGACTATGAATGCGCCATCGCCCGGACGGTCGAATACATTCTGGCCGGCGACATCTTCCAGGCAAACATCACCCAGGAATTCTCCACGGCGATTCCCGCGGGTTTCGATCCCTTTGCCTTCTACCGCATGCTGCGCCAGAGGAATCCCGCGACCTTCGCCGCCTATCTTGATTTCGGCACGATCCAGATCGCGTCGAGTTCGCCGGAACGCCTGCTCAAGCTGGATGGTGCCGCGGTCGAAGCCCGCCCGATCAAGGGCACCAGGCGGCGCGACACCGATCTTTCGCGCGATGCCGCCCTGATCGCCGAATTGACGTCGAGCCGCAAGGACCGCGCCGAAAACGTGATGATCGTCGATCTGTTGCGCAATGATCTCTCGCGCGTCTCACAGCCTGGCTCGGTGCGGGTGCCGGTTCTCTGCGGCCTCGAAACCTACGCCAATGTCCATCACCTGGTATCGGTAATCGCCAGCGAACTGAGACCCGGAATGCGGCCGGGCGACCTGATCGGCGCCACCTTTCCCGGCGGCTCGATCACTGGCGCGCCCAAGATTCGCGCCATGGAAATCATCGCCGAGATCGAAGGAAGGCCCCGTGGCGTCTATTGCGGATCCATCGGTTATCTCGGCTTCAATGGCCATGCCGATCTGAACATCGCCATCCGGACCGCCCAGTTCAGCGCCGGGATGGCCCGTGTGCAGGGCGGCGGCGGCATCACTGCAAGGTCGCAGCCTGCCGCCGAATACGAAGAAGGCCTCACCAAGATCAGGCGCATCATGGATGCTTTCGCGGCATGATCCTGATCGTCGACAATTACGACAGCTTCGTCCACAACGTGGCCCGGTATTTCGTGGAACTGGGTGCTGCCGTAAAAGTGGTGCGCAACGACCAGGTTACGGCGCAAGACCTCGAGGCGAGGGCCATCGTGATTTCGCCGGGCCCCTGTACGCCGCACGAGGCCGGCCAGTCGATGGACATCGTCCGCCGTTACTCGGGGCGCCGGCCAATCCTCGGTATCTGCCTCGGGCATCAGGTGATTGGCGAGGTTTTCGGTGGCGCCGTGCGCCGGGCCCGCCGCCCGATGCATGGCGACAGTTCCGAGATCAACCACGATGGCAAAGGCCTTTTCGCCGGACTGCCACCCCGTTTCAGCGCCGGGCGCTACCATTCCCTCATCGTTGATCTCGAAGGCCGCGAGACCCCCCTCGAGGTGACAGCACGCAGCGACGAGGGCGAGATCATGGGGTTGAGACACCAGAGCCATGCAACCTATGGCTTGCAATTCCATCCTGAATCGGTGTTGACCGAATATGGCTACGACATGTTGCGCAATTTCCTGGAGATCATCGGGTGACACTGAACTATTTCAATGGCGAGATCACTGAGGGCCCGATCTCGATCTCCGCCCAGGATCGCGGACTGCAGTTGGGCGACGGTCTCTTCGAAACCATGATGGTCGTCGATCAGCGTGTGGTCTGGCGTAGAGAACACATGGAACGCATGGCGGCCGCGTCACAGGTTCTGGGTTTTGCCCACGACCGTAGCAAGCTCGACCAGGCTATGGACCGTCTGCTTGGTGAATGCGGACCCGGACTGAATGTCTTGCGCCTCAGCGTGACAAGGGGGGCCGCCGCCCGCGGTCTGACCGGCGGCGGCCAGTCCACCGTCATCGCCTCGCTCGATGCCCTGCCCAAGGGCTTCATCCTGCAGCCGGGCCGTGTCGTCACCTCGTCCATCCGGCGCAACGAGACGGCACCATCATGCCGGCACAAGACACTGTCCTATATCGATGCCATCACCGCGGCGCGCGATGCGGTTGCCCGCGGTGCCGACGACGCGATGATGCTGAATTGCGCCGGTCTCGTGGCGTCCGGCACGATTTCCAACATCTTCGTGCTGCGCGGTGGCGAGCTTGCCACACCCAGCCTGGACCAGGGCATTCTGCCGGGTATCACCCGGCGGATCATTCTCGGCATCGCCGCGAGCATCGGCCTCAGGACCGTGGAGCGGCGCGTCAGCGTGACCGAACTGTCCCAGGCAGATGCCGTGTTCTTCACCAACAGCCTGCGACTGATACGCCAGCTGACCGCCCTCGATGGCCTGCCACTTGGCAAACGCAGCCTCTCTCCCGTTATCGAAGCGCTGTGCAGCCATATCGCTGCGGAGGCCGGCCGCGATCCGCGATTGATTTGATCGTCAGCCCGGACTAAGCCACTGCCGAACAAAGGAGAAGCGATGCCATGAAATTCTTTGTAGATACCGCCGAGGTGCAGGACATCCGTGAACTGGCCGCGATCGGCCTTCTCGATGGCGTGACCACCAATCCCACGCTGGTCGCCAAGTCGGGCCGTCAATTCAAGGAAGTGATTGCCGAAATCTGCGGCATCGTCGAAGGCCCGGTGAGCGCAGAGGTGGTGTCGCTCGACTATGACGGCATGATGCGCGAAGCCGCCGACTTGAAGAAGATCGCCAGCAACGTGGCGATCAAGGTGCCGCTCACGCTCGATGGCCTCAAGGCCTGCAAGGCGCTCTCGTCGGACGGCACGATGGTCAATGTCACCCTGTGCTTCAGCGCCAACCAGGCGCTGCTCGCGGCCAAGGCCGGCGCAACCTTCATTTCGCCCTTTCTCGGCCGGCTCGACGACATCCACCTGGATGGCACCGACCTCATTGCCGAGATCCGCCAGATCTACGACAACTACGCCTTCGATACGGAAATCCTGGCAGCCTCGATCCGCACGCCGCTGCATGTGAAGCAGGTGGCGCTGATCGGCGCCGATGTGGCCACCTGCCCGCCGTCGGTGATCCGCGCACTGGTCAAGCATCCGCTGACCGACAGGGGCATCGAGCAGTTCATGGCGGACTGGAAGAAGACCGGCCAGACCCTGTGATCCTCGAACATGCAATCCTCAACGTGAGGCCGGGCCAGGGTCCGGCCTTCGAAGCTGCAATGCGCGAAGCCTTGCCCCTTATCACTGCGACACCTGGCTTCATGGATATCGAAGTGCGGCCCTGCGTCGAGAGCCGCGACAGGTACCTGCTGATGGTTCGCTGGGCCACGCTGGAGGCCCATACCGTGGGCTTCCGCCAGTCAGACCGCTATGCCGACTGGCGGCAGAAGCTCCATCACTTCTATGCGCCATTCCCGGTGGTAGAGCACTATGGCGCGGCGGTCATCAGCGCCTGAACGGGTGAGAACTCGTCAACCATTCCGGCCTAGCATCGGGCCATGTCCGGTTATGCCCTAGCCCCCGATGCCGCCGAGGCCGCCGATCGCTGGCTGGCGGCGTTGCGAATCGAACGGCGCATGTCGCCAAAGACCATCGAGGCCTATTCGCGCGACTTCGGCCAGTTCGCCCGTTTCATGGCCGAACATCTGGGTGGATTGCCGACGATTGTCGATCTGTCACAGCTGATCGTCGCGGATTTTCGCGCTTTTCTTGCCCGGAGGCGGAGCGGCGGCGCCGAGAGCCGCACCATCGCCCGCCAGATTTCGGCGCTGCGGTCATTCTACCGTCATGCCGAGCGCAGCGGGCTCTTCCGCAATGCCGCCATCTCGGCGCTGCAGTCCCCCAAGCTGCCCCATGCCGTGCCCAAACCGCTGACCGTCACGGCCGCACGCGAAGTGAGCCAGCGCGGCGCCCTCGCCGGGGACGAGACGCCGGCCTGGGTCGCAGCCCGGGATCAGGCGGTCCTGACGCTCCTCTACGCCTGTGGCCTGCGGATTTCCGAGGCCGTGGCCCTCACGCCCACCGCGGCCCGCGCCAACCCGCTGGTGGTGACCGGCAAGGGCAACAAGACCCGCATCGTGCCGGTCATTCCCGCGGCACGCGCCGCAATCGACACCTATCTCGACCTTTGCCCATTCACCCTCGCGCCCACGGAACCCATGTTCCGCGGCGTGCAGGGCGGGCCGCTCAACGCACGCATCATCCAGCTGCTGGTCGCCCGGCTTCGCGGAGCACTCGGCCTTCCCGAAACCGCCACCCCGCATGCGCTCCGTCACAGCTTCGCCACCCATCTCCTGGGCAATGGCGCCGACCTCCGGGTCATACAGGAGCTTCTGGGGCACGCGAGCCTCTCGACCACCCAGGTCTACACCGAGGTGAACCGCAGCCATCTCCTTCAGCAATACCGCAAGGCACACCCCCGCCCATGATCCGTATCCTGGCCTTCATGTTCGCTCTCATCGCCAGCCTTGCCATGGCCCATGCCGAACCGCCGGTGTGCAAGGGCATCGATCTGCTCGACCAGTTGCGGCGCGCCGATCCCGCAATCTATGCGGCCGTCATGGACGATGCCCGCGCCGTTCCCAACGGCCAATCCATGTTTTGGCGGATCGAGCGAGACGGGGTTCAGCCGTCCTTCCTGCTTGGAACCGCCCATGTCACCGATCCGCGGGTGACCCGCTTGCAGCCCGAGGCGGAGGAGGCCTTGAACGGTGCCTCGGTGATCGTCCTCGAGTTGGCCGAGCTGCGCGACCAGATGGAAATGATGCGGGCAACCATGCGGCACGCCAGCCTTATGGTCCTGCCCACCGGCCAGTCATTGTGGGATCTGATACCCGATGGCGACGAACCGGCCATCCGCGACAACCCCAACCTGCCGCCGGGCGGTAGCGGGAGCCTGTTCGGCTATCAGCCCTGGGTGGTCGCCGGCATGCTGTCGGTGCCGCTGTGCGAGATGCAGCGAAAGAGCCTGGGCCTGGAGGTTCTCGACTCGCGCATCGCCCGTGTCGCAGAGGACCGCGGCGTACCGCTGATCGGACTTGAGACGGTCGAGGAACAGCTTGGCATCTTCGCGGCCATGCCCCTCGACTTGCAGGCCAAGTATCTCGTTTCGGTAGCCAGGCTCGGCTCCCGCATACCGGACTTCTTCGAAACCCTCATTTCCCTGTATGACCAGCGAAATGTCGTGGCCTATCTTCCGCTCGTGCGCCGCACTGAAGACATCTCGCCCGACGATGCAGCTCTTTTCGCCTTTGTCGAAGAAGACCTACTGACCAAGCGTAACCACCGCATGGCGGAGCGCGCCACCGCCCTGCTGGCCGAGGGCAATGCCTTCATTGCAGTGGGCGCATTGCACCTCCCCGGCAACGAAGGACTGGTGGAACTCATCCGAAGGGCCGGCTACAAGGTGACACCCGTCAACTGAGTGCAGCGTCGTGCCATCCATCGACCGCGTTCCTTCCGATGAAGTTCTGCCGCAACAGGCCGCCGTTTGCATCATCGGCGGCGGCGTCGCGGGCATCGCCACCGCCCTTGAGCTTGCTGAGCGGGGAATCGACGCGGTCGTGCTCGAAAAGGGCGAGATCGCCGCCGAGCAATCGAGCAGGAATTGGGGCTGGTGCCGCCAGATGGGGCGCGATCCGCGGGAAATCCCGCTGATCCTCGAATCGCTCGACCTCTGGCGAAAGATGGATGCGCGGATCGGCGGCCAGACCGGCTTCCGTGAATGCGGCATCGTCTATCTCTGCGAAACCGATGCCGAACTCGCCATCCGGCAGAAGTGGTATGAGGAGAATGGCCGACCCTACCAACTGAACATCCGCATGGTCTCCGGCGCGGACGCCGAGCGCCTGCAGCCCGGCTCCACCCGCAGATGGAAAGGCGCGCTTCACTGTCCGAGCGACGGCCGGGCCGAGCCTTTCAAGGCGGTGCCGGCCATGGCCGAAGGCGCCCGGCGGAAAGGTGCCCGGATCTTCACCAATTGTGCGGTGCGTGGGCTTGAAACCAGCGCCGGCCGGGTATCGGCCGTGGTCACCGAAAGAGGGGCCATCGCCTGCGACACGGTGGTCCTGGCCGGCGGGGCCTGGTCGCGTCGCTTCTTGCATAACCTGGGCATCGCCTTCCCGCAGCTCACCGTCATCAATTCGGTGATGCGCACCGCCAGGATCGACACCGGGCTCGAGCACTCATCATCTGCCGGGAAATTCGCCTTCCGCAAGCGCCAAGACGGGGGCTATACCATCGCCCATCGCCACCTCTCGGTGGCCGACATCATGCCGGACAGTTTCCGCCTGTTCTTTGAGTTCATGCCACTGCTGCTGATGGATTTCGCCGGCGTGCGGCTGCGCCTAGGCAAGCGTTTCATGGACGAGGCCAGGCTCAAGCGGCGTTGGCGGCTTGACGAGACGAGTCCTTTCGAGCAGGTGCGGATCCTCGACCCGGAGCCGGTCAATGCCGTTCTCGACCAAGCCGCCGCGAGCCTGATGGACTATTTCCCGGCGTTCCGGGACATGCAGGTAGTGGAGCGCTGGGCAGGGTGTATCGATGCGACACCAGATGCCGTGCCGGTCATTGGCCCATGCGACCGGTTGCCCGGCCTTCATCTGGCGACGGGCTTTTCAGGCCATGGCTTCGGACTTGGACCGGGCGCCGGGAAGCTCATGGCACAATTGGTAACCGGTGAGACGCCTTGCGTCGATCCCAGCCCCTTCCGTTATGGCCGGTACTTCGACGGCAGCAATCCACGGCCCGTGACAGGATTATGAGGCCTGACTGGCCGCGGGCTTTCGTTTCGCGAGGCTTTGGGTCTGCTCAAGCGGCGGCGCGATGGGCGTGGTCCAGCGCCCGCTGTACCGTATCCAGCAGCTTTTCAGGCTGAACCGGCTTGCGCATGAATTCAAAAAGCTTCAGGTGGACCGCCCGCATCTGCGTGGCCTGCTCCACATCGGCGGTGATCATCACATAGACCGACTTGCAGCCGAGGGCCTGCATCTTCTCAACCACATCAAGGCCGTTCTTCAGGCTTCCGAGCCGATAGTCGAACAGGCCTACCGCGAAACTCTGGCCCATGGCAAAATCGATTGCGGAATCCGCGTCGGTGAAAGCCTTGACCCGATAGCCGCAGTCGGCGAGCAGATCAGCAACGCTCGACAGCAGGTCGATGTCGTCATCCAACACTAGAATATCGACCTGCTTTGTGGGTTCGCTCATCACCAACTTCTCCGCTTCTGACGTGAGGCTAACAGGACTTCGTATAGTCGCCGTTAACGCATCAGGCGTGAATTGCGCGACCGGCCACGGCCAGGGCCGCTTCCTTCACGGCCTCGGCAAGGGTCGGATGCGCATGGCACGTACGGGCCAGATCCTCGGCCGATCCGCCAAATTCCATCAGCACCGCCACCTCGTGGATGAGTTCGCCTGCCATCGGCCCGACGATGTGGCAACCAAGCACACGGTCGGTCTTGGCGTCGGCAAGGATCTTCACGAAGCCGTCTGTGGTTTGGTTGGCCTTCGCCCGACCATTGGCCAGAAACAGGAATTTGCCCACCTTGTATTCTATTCCAGCGGCTTTCAGCTCCTCCTCGGTCCGGCCGACCGCGGCAACTTCAGGATTTGTATAGACAACCCCGGGAATGACCCCATAGTTCACATGGCCAGCCTGCCCCGCCAGCAATTCGGCAAGCGCAATGCCCTCGTCCTCGGCTTTATGGGCCAGCATCGGCCCCCGGATCACGTCCCCGATCGCATAGATGCCGGGAACCTGCGTGGTAAAATGGTCATCGACCTCAATTCGTCCGCGCGGATCGCGCGCCACGCCCAGTTCGTCGAGACCCAACCCCTCGGTGAATGGCACCCGCCCGACCGCAACCAGCACGACATCGGCTTCGAGGCTTTCGGCCGTGCCACCGGCGGCCGGCTCCACCGACAGCGTGACCTTGTTCTTGTCGGCGGTGGCGCTCACCACCTTGGCCGACAGCCTGAAGCTGAATCCCTGCCTCTGCAGCATGCGCTGGAAGTTTTTTGCCACGTCGCCATCCATCCCCGGCAAGATCCGATCGAGATATTCAAGCACCGTGACCTTGGCGCCAAGCCGGGCATAGACCGAGCCCAGCTCCAGGCCGATGACGCCTGCACCCACCACCACCAGATGACCAGGCACATGGTCGAGCGCCAAGGCGCCAGTCGAACTGACGATGCGCTTCTCGTCGATGTCGATACCCTTCAATCCTGCGACTTCGGAACCGGTGGCAATCACAATGTGCTTCGACTCAATAATCTCCGCACCCACGACCACCTTCCCAGGCGAGACGATACTTCCCGTCCCACGGAAAACGGTCACCTTGTTTTTCTTGAACAGGAAGTCGATACCCTTGGTATTGCCGTCGATGGCCTCCTGCTTGAAGGCCATCATCTTCTGGAAGTCGAAGGAAGCCTTGGCCTCGATGCCCATCTTGGCGAAACTGTGGGTCGCGGCATGAAATGATTCCGAGGCGTGCAACAGGGCCTTCGACGGGATGCAGCCGACATTGAGACAGGTTCCACCGTGGCTGGCGCGCTTTTCCACCACCGCGACCTTCAAGCCGAGCTGGGCGCAACGGATGGCACAGACATAGCCGCCAGGACCGGTTCCGATGATCGTGACGTCAAAGGCATTCGCCATGGATGTTTCCCTTTCAGATGTTCAGCAGCGCCCGCCCGCCACCGTGACAATCGTTCCGGTGACATAGGTCGACTGGTCCGAGGTGAGCCAAACGATTGCGTCCGCCACTTCTTCTGCGGTGCCCTCGCGCTTCATCGGGATGACGTCGCGCATCATCTTCACCCGTCCCGGAATTCCCGAACTGTCATGGATCTCAGTGTCGATGATACCGGGCCGCACGGCATTGACCCTGATACCTTCGGCCGCGACCTCGCGCCCGAGGCCGATAGTGAGGACGTCAATGGCGCCCTTGCTTGCCGCATATTCGACGCCAAGGGCCGGTGCACCGAGGATCGCCGCTGCCGACGAGAGATTGACGATGGCACCGCCCTGCCCGCCATGTTTCGTCGACATGCGTTTCACCGCCTCGCGCGCACAGAGGAACGAGCCCATGATGTTGATGTCGAACAGCCGCTTCAGCCGTTCGAGGCTCATCTCGTCGAGCCGCGCCTGGCTGTCCATGATGCCGGCATTGTTGACCAGCACCTTGAGCGGGCCCAGCTTGTCGGCCTCCGCGAACAGGCCCAGCACATCCGCCTCGCGCGCCACATCGCCGCCGATCGCGACCGCCTTGCCGCCCTCGGCCGCGATCGCTGCCACCACCTGGTCCGCCGCAGCGCGATTCGACGCGTAATTCACGACCACCTTATAGCCGAGCCTCCCGAGCTTCATCGCGCTCGCCCGGCCGATGCCCCGGCTTCCGCCGGTAACGATGGCAACCCCGCTGTTGCTTGCCATGGCCTAGAGATCCAGGATCGCGCGTTGCGGATCTTCGAGATTCTCTTTCACCCGCACAAGGAAGGTCACCGCCTCCTTGCCG
>JAGRLX010000056.1 GCA_020441605.1 Alphaproteobacteria bacterium | reverse complement strand
CGTCCATCCGGGCAAGATCCTCTCGACCTCGGAAGAGATCGAAGTCCAGGTGCTCGAGATCGACCCGTCCAAGCGCCGCATCTCGCTGGGCCTCAAGCAGACCCAGGACAATCCCTGGTCCACCTTCGCGGCCAAGTATCCCAATGGCTCGGTGGTCGAGGGCGAAGTCAAGAACATCACCGAGTTCGGCCTGTTCATCGGTCTGGACGGCGATGTCGACGGCATGGTCCATCTCTCCGACATCGACTGGAAGCGGTCGGGCGAGGAGGCGATCAAGGACTTCAAGAAGGGAGACGTGGTCAAGGCCAAGGTCCTCGACGTCGACCAGGAGAAGGAACGGATTTCGCTTGGCATCAAGCAGCTCGGTTCCGATCCGGTTGCCACCGCCTCGGCGGCTGGCATCAAGAAGGGTGACACGGTGACCTGCGAGGTGCTGAAGGTCGAGGACAATGGCCTCGAAGTGCGCGTCGCCGGAACCGACATGTCGGCCTACATCAAGCGCGCCGACCTGGCCCGCGACCGTTCGGAACAGCGCCCCGAGCGCTTCGCCGTGGGCGAGAAGTTCGATGCCAAGGTCACGCTCTTCGACGCCAAGGCCCGCAAGATGAACGTCTCGATCAAGGCGCTGGAAATCGCCNNCGCCGAGGAAAAGGAAGCCGTCGCACAGTACGGTTCCTCCGACTCGGGGGCGTCGCTGGGCGACATTCTCGGCGCCGCCCTGAAGAAGAAGGACGCCGAAGCGAAGTCCGAATAAGCCAATCTGCACGCCGGCCGGGCAAGCCCCGGCCGGCGGCACCGATCAGGGATCACGATGATCACCGAGGCCGAACTGATCATTGACCGCAGGCGCCTCCGCCGCCGCCTCACCCTTTGGCGCATTGCCGCCATCGTCCTGGCTGCCTTGGCCATCGGCGCCCTGTTGTGGACACCGGGCAACATCCGCTCCTTCGAAGATCATATCGCCCGCATCCGCATCGATGGGCTGATCACCGGCGACCAGGCAACCCTCAACCTTCTCGACGACATCGCCGAATCGAAGAAGGTGCAAGCCGTCATCATCAGGATCGACAGCCCGGGCGGTACCACGGCCGGCTCGGAAGCGATCTATGAATCGATCCGCAAGATCGCCAAGGACAAGCCCGTCGCCGCCGTCATGGACACGGTCGCGGCATCGGGCGGCTACATCACCGCCATCGCCGCCGACCATATCGTGGCCCGGGGCAATACGATCACCGGGTCGATCGGCGTCATCTTCAGTTTTCCCGAGGTGTCGCGCCTGCTCGATACGCTCGGCATTCGCATGGAAGAGATCAAGTCGGGCGACCTCAAGGCCGAGCCCTCGCCCTACAAGCCGGTCAGCGACAAGGCCCGATCGGTGTCACAGGTCATGGTGCAGGACGGTTTCGACTGGTTTACCGGGCTGGTGGCGGAACGCCGCGGCCTTCCCATCGCCCGGGTACGGGAACTGTCGGACGGACGCGTCTACACCGGCCGGCAGGCCATCGCCGTGAAGCTCATCGACGAACTGGGTGGTGAGGAAAAGGCGGTCGAATGGTTGCAGTCGGAAAAGAAGCTTGGCAGCGACCTCAAGATCATCGACTGGACGGCGCGCAAGATCACCGATCCCACCGGACTTGGTTTTTCGGCCGAGTCGGCTCTATTGCGCCTGTTCGGGCTGGAGCGCCTTGCCGCGACGGCCGAGCGGGCAAAGCTTGACGGCCTCCTCGCGCTTTGGCACCCTGACCTGTGAAGCAACCCGTGGCTGGAGGCCGCAAGCCATGATCAAGTCCGAACTCGTGCAGCTGATCGCCGACAAGAATCCGCATCTCTATCACCGGGACATCGAAAGGATCGTCAACGCCGTTCTCGACGAGATCATCGGCGCGATGAAAAATGGCGACCGGGTGGAGTTGCGCGGATTTGGCGCCTTCTCGGTCAAGTCGCGCAATGCCCGCATGGGACGCAATCCACGGACCGGCAGCGCCGTCGAAGTGGTGGCCAAGCGCGTGCCCTTCTTCAAGACGGGCAAGGAACTGCGCGAGCGGCTCAACGCCGGCAGCTGATGACACTCAGACGGATCTTCAACTGGATCGTCGGCCTGCCGATCGCGGTGGCGGCAGTGGTGTTTGCCGTTGCGAACCGGCAATGGATCACCGTGTCCTTTGATCCCTTCAACCGCGATGCACCCTTCGCCTCGGCCTCCATGCCGCTCTGGGTGCTGTTCTTCTGCGGCACATTCGTGGGCATATTCGTGGGCTGGATTGCCGCCTGGATCGCCCAGGGCAAGTGGCGCAAGGCCGCCAAGGAAGCCCGCATCGAACTGGTCCGCACCCATTACGAGCATGAGCGCGAGAAGCGCGAATCAGCGTCGCGGTCGGTTGTACCTGCAAGGGAACCGACGCCATGAAGGTCTTCGCCGCGGCCGATGTTGCCCGGCTGGCGTCCTACCGCGATATCGTGGAGGCGCTCCGCCAGGGGTTTCGGGACGATATCCAGACCCCCATCCGCCACCATCACGACACGCCGCCTGGTTCGACCCTGCTGTTGATGCCGGCCTGGTCGAAGGACTGGACCGGCCTCAAGACCGTGGTGTTCAAGCCTGACAACCCGGCCCAGGGTCTTCCCACCATCACTGCCAGCTACCTGCTGATCGACAATGCCACAGGTGCCACTGCCGCGCTGATGGACGGCACCGAGATCACCCGGCGGCGCACGGCCGCGGCCTCGGCCCTTGCCGCCGATTATTTGGCGCGTCCCGATGCCGGAACCATGACCTTGGTGGGAGCCGGCGCCCTTGGGGAGCATTTCGTCCGCGCTCACGCCAGCGTACGCCCGATCAGGACGGTTCATGTCTACAGCCGCACTCTGGCGAAATCCGAGGACCTCGCCGCCGTGCTGCGGGAGAATGGTTACAGCGCTACGGCCACGACCGATCTCGAGACGGCGGTTCGCCAGTCCGATCTGGTGAGTTGCGTCACCACCTCCACGGCACCGATCGTGAAGGGGGCTTGGCTCCGGCCCGGTACCCATGTCGATCTGGCCGGTGCCTTCAAGCCCACCATGCGCGAGACCGATGGCGACGTGGTGGCACGCGCGGAGGTTTTCGTCGACACCCGCGATGGCGCACTGGCCGAGGCGGGCGACCTGCTTCAGGCCCGGGATGAGGGCAAGTTCGATTTTGCCCGGGTGCGTGGCGATCTGTTCGATCTTTGCCGGGGCAAGGTGACGGGCCGCAGGACGCCGGATGAGATCACGCTGTTCAAGTCCTGCGGAACGGCGATCGAAGACCTTGCAACAGCAATCATGGTGTATCAAAAGGCCCGGTGAGATCGCCCGGACACTGGGGTCCGGACGAAGCGGAGAGCCTGATGTCCCCCAACCCGATCTGCGTTGCGCTGGATACGCCCGATCTCGACCGGGCCGCGGAACTGACCCGCATCCTGAAGCCCCACGTCGGCTATGTGAAGGTCGGCATGGAGTTCTTCTACGCTCACGGCATCGCGGGTTATGAGAAGGTCGCCGCCGCCGGCCTGCCGATCTTCCTCGATCTCAAGCTTCATGACATTCCCAACACCGTTGCTGCGGCGCTGAAATCGCTGATGCGGCTTTCGCCCCGGCCCGCCATCGTCAATGTCCATGCCACCGGCGGCTTCGACATGATGCAGGCGGCGGCTGGCGCGGTCGATGGCCAGTCTAAGCTCATTGCCGTCACCATCCTCACCAGCCTGTCGGACGATGATATCTGGGCCGCTGGCTTCGAGACGGCGAAAGACACGCAGGGCCACGCCCGCAGTCTTGCCGAGCTTGCGAAGCGCGCCGGCCTCGATGGCGTTGTCTGCAGCCCGCATGATCTCACCGGCATCCGCCACGACCTCGGCCGCGATGTCCTGACCGTAGTGCCCGGCATCCGCCCGGCCGATGCAGCGACCCAGGACCAGAAGCGTGTCGCCACGCCCGCCGCGGCTATCGCTGCGGGAGCCGACATCCTGGTCATTGGTCGGGCTATCACCGGCGCTCCCGACCCAGCCCAGGCAGCGGTCGATATCCTGGCGGGCGTCCGTGCCGGTTGACGTAAAGATCTGCGGTCTCTCGACGCCGGAAACGGTCGACGCCGCCATCGCCGCCGGCGCCGGCCTGGTGGGCTTCGTGTTCTATCCGCGCAGCCCGCGCAACGTGACGATCGCACAAGCCGCTCGCCTGGCCGCTCTGGCGCGGGGTAAGGCCAGGATCGTGGCGTTGGTGGTCGACGCCGACAACGACCTGTTGATGTCCATCATCCGTGCGGTCGATCCGGATCTGATCCAGGCCCACGGTGCGGAAACGCCGGAGCGGATCGGCGCGATCGCCAGATTGACCGGAAAGCCGGTGATCAAGGCCATCAAGGTGAAGGATGCCGCCGACGTCGCTGCGGCGTCTGCCTATTCGCATGTCGCCAGTCTCATCCTCTACGATGCCAAGGCGCCGGAGTCGCTGAAGGGTGCCCTGCCCGGCGGCAATGGCCTGTCCTTCGACTGGTCCCTGCTCGGCGACGGCGGCCGGCCGGCCTTCATGCTGTCGGGCGGGCTGACCCCCGAGAATGTCGCCGATGGCATCAGGATCACAGGCGCGCCGCTGGTCGATGTTTCCTCAGGCGTTGAATCGGCCCCTGGTATCAAGGATATCGGCCTGATCCGGAAATTCGTTGAGGCGGCGAAGTCCGCCAGCTAGAAAAGGCTTGAAAGCGAGACCTTCATGACCGTGATCCCACCCAATTCCTTCCGTACCGGGCCCGATGAAAACGGCCTTTTCGGCATTTTCGGCGGCCGCTTCGTGGCCGAGACCCTGATGCCGCTGATCCTTGAGCTCGAACAGGCCTACAAGGACGCCAAGGCGGACCCCTCCTTCCAGGAAGAACTCGATTCATTTCTTGAACATTACGTGGGCCGTCCGAGCCCGCTGTACTTCGCCGAGCGGCTTACCGAGCACCTGGGCGGGGCCAAGATCTATTTCAAGCGCGACGAGCTCAATCATACCGGCGCCCACAAGATCAACAACGTGATGGGCCAGATCCTTCTCGCCCGGCGCATGGGCAAGAAGCGCATCATCGCCGAGACCGG
>JAGRLX010000410.1 GCA_020441605.1 Alphaproteobacteria bacterium | reverse complement strand
AAACTGACCTGCTGCCGCACCGGCGACCTGCATACCCGGAGGCAGATCTTCACCAGGAACCAGACAAGAAAGCGCGCTGTCCCAAGCCGGCTTGCCGCCCAAATGGGTCGTCAAGTTCAGCGCCGGGTTCCAGCCGCCGGACACCGCCAAGAGATCACAATCGAATTCGGTCGCACCGCCTTGGGCATCTCTGATCCGGACGGCCTTGATGCCATGAGCACCGCGCACGGTCTCGATACCACCCCGGATGTAGGATGCACCGGCTTCCCCGGCGACCTGTTCAGCAGCCGCGGACGCTTGCGGACGAGGATCGACCACCGCCTTGACCGCGACACCGGCAGCGGCAAGATCGGTCGCCGTGCGAAGCGCATCGTGATTGTCGGCGAAAACTACGGCGCTGCGGCCGGGGGCCACACCGAACCGGTTGACATATGTTCGGACCGCGCCCGCCAGCATCACGCCTGGGCGATCGTTGTTACCAAAAAGAATGGGACGTTCGATGCTGCCCGCGCAGACGACCGCCTGTTTCGCCACGATGCGCCACAGACGCTGGCGCGGCGCATGCTCCGGCGGGACAGGAAGATGATCGCTGACATGCTCGACGGCGCCATAGACACCGCCATCATAGGCACCAAAGACCGTCGTCCGCCGCATGATCCGGCAATCGGGAAGGCTTTCGAGTTCGGCCGCGGCCGCGCGAGCCCACTCCTGCGCGGGCTTGCCATCGATTTCGTCGCTCTCAGCGAGCAACCGGCCACCGAGTTCGAAATCTTCTTCGCACAGAATGACGCGGGCGCCCGCTTTCGCGGCGGCCAAGGCCGCCGACAACCCCGCCGCGCCGGACCCAATAACCAGAACGTCGCAGAACGCGTTGGATTTTTCGTAGTGATCGGGATCGGTCAGCTTGGACGGATAGCCCAATCCGGCAGCGCGGCGGATCATGGGCTCGTAGAGCTTCTCCCAGAAGGCCGCCGGCCACATGAACGTCTTATAATAGAAGCCGGCGCCAAAAATCGGCGTGGCCAACTGGTTCACCGACAGGACGTCGAGCCTGAGCGACGGCCACCGATTCTGACTCGTGGCGTCCAAGCCGTCATAGAGCTCGATCGTCGTGGCGCGCGTGTTGGGTTCGCGGCGCGCACCGGTACGAAGCTCGACCAGCGCGTTCGGCTCTTCGGAGCCCGCCGTCAGAATGCCGCGCGGACGATGATATTTGAATGAACGGCCGACCAGCCGGATACCGTTGGCCAACAACGCGGAGGCGAGCGTATCGCCAGGGTGGCCAGAGAAGCCTTCGCCGTCGAATTGGAAGGACAGCGTCTTTCCGCGATCGACAAGTCCCTTGCCGCTCAACCGATTAACTTGGTTTCCAGCCATCTCAGCGCCCCTTCGCCGCGAGCTCGACGGCTGTGATTTCGTGCGTGACCGTGTTGCGCGTTACTTCGAGCCAGGAGTGGCAGCCCGCACCGTGATGCCAGAGCTCCTTGTGCACGCCGGCAGGATTGTCGCGAAGATAGACATAGTCGACCCACGCATCTCTCGCGCCTTCCTCGATGCTCTCGGGGCGCTTCACCGTGGCATCGCCCCGATAAGTGAATTCTTCC
>JAGRLX010000055.1 GCA_020441605.1 Alphaproteobacteria bacterium | reverse complement strand
GATCATCATGTCGTTCGACTTCAATTCCGTGTGTCCGGTACCATCATCATGGCCACCACCACGGCGGCGGCGCTTTCCACCCCGGTCGTCGCCAGGCGGATCGTCAGCCCCACGGCGCGCCACCATCGGGAGATCCGCTGTGGTTGAATTCGTCAGCACCGGGTCCTGCAGCGCACTGGCAAGTGAGGCCGTCGAGCCCAGGGTCATTGCGGTGAAAATCGACAGGCTGAAGGCCATCGTGGTGATCGAGAGTTTCATGATGATGCTCCGTTTCTTGGGTTCCAGGTCCAGCGACCATGACCAGACCCTATTCGATGCCAACCCGCAGAAAGCTGATGAAGCCTGTCAGGAAAATGTCAGAAGATCGAATAATTTCCATGTCTTACGCGTTTTCACGCCGAATATTCCCTGGCCCGCAAAAAATAAAACTCGAATGTGGACGCGGTCGAAGCAGTCACTGCCGAACCTCGAATCGCGACGGCTTGTGGCTTCGGCAGCGGTGCATCTTAGGACATTGTCAACCATGTCGCCCGGCCGCCTGGCCGCCCGGCAGCAAGCGGACCGCGCCTTGCTTCCTGCTTACCAAAGATTGCATCGCCGTCGCGAATTGACACAAGGAAACAAAACATGTCTCGGTTCAGAACTTTGTTCTCGTACATCGGGAGGCTGGCATCGAACCAGAACGGGACGACTGCGATCCTCTTCGCCCTGAGCGTGGTGCCCTTGCTTCTGGCAGGCGGTGCAGCAATTGACTATCTGCGTTATTCGCAGGCTCAGACCCGTATCCAGGCCGCCCTCGATTCGGGCGCACTCGCCATCGCGGCCGCCGCCGATCTCAATTCGGCCGAGCGGATCGCGGCCGGTGAGAGCACCTTCGCACGCAATATCGAAGCGTCCGGGATCGATCTGGACGATGTCGAGCATGACTTCAAGCTGTCGGGCAAGGCCGTGACCGCGGCGGCGGCCTACAAGCTGCCGGCGGGATTGATGCAGATTGCCGGTTTCAGCCATATGGATGTAACGGCTTCTACCGAAATCAAGGTTCCTGACGACAAGAAGGCGGAAGTCGCCCTGGTGCTGGACTACTCGGGCTCGATGGGCGAGGTCTCCGGCGGTCAGGTCAAGTATGTGGCAATGAAGGACGCCGCCAAGCGGCTCATCTCCGATCTCGAGGTGTCGAATCCGCACAAGGTGAAGTTTGGCCTGGTGCCCTTTTCGCACCATGTTTATGTCACCCTGCCCAAGGCCTTTGTGAAGGACCAGACGGGAACAGGCAACTGGACCGGCTGCACCCAGGACCGGCGCTATCCCTACAATCTCACCGATTCCACCCCCACCTCGGTGAACGCCACCAAATGGGGGCAGCCGCAGGCCTCCATCCATGTGGCGGACGGCTGCGCGCCCTATATTGCCAATCACCTGAAAGTCGCGCCGCTGACGGAGGATTTCGACGCGCTGCGCAGCCAGCTCGATATCATGACGCCCAATGCCTGGACCCATATCGCGCTTGGCGCCGAATTCGGCTTTCACCTTCTGTCACCTGACGCGCCGTTCACCGAAGGGGCGCCCTACTCTTCGGCCAGCACCAACAAGTTCCTGGTGATCCTCACCGACGGCCGCCAGACGGAACCGGCATTCGGACCGGGCGTGCGCAATGTGGCGCAGGGCGAAACCAACCTGGAAGCGATCTGCGACAATGCCAAGTCGGCCGGCATTACCGTGCTGACCGTCGCCTTCGACCTCCAGGACGAGGCCACAAAAGCCCGGCTGCAATATTGCGCCTCCGACCCGGATACCGACTTCCTCATCGCCGAAGACAGCAGCGACATCGCCGCCGCGTTTGCTGAAATCATGAAGCAGATCACTGCGCAGGTATTCATCAGCCGCTGACGTCAGCCGCAGCGACATGCCTGCACGTGCGAGGGCGGAACTCGCGGAGCGTCATGACCTGCCGATCAGCCCGACTTCGTCGTCCGGGGTCGGGACCGGAGTTCGCATCCGCGCTCCTGCCAGACTGTCCGCCGGTTCAATTGGTCAGGTAGACCGTCTGCCCGCGGCGGCAGCCATGTTCGGCATAGGGCGCAATCGCCTCGGTCTCGGGCTCCGGCAGGGCCAATGCCGCTTCGTCGGACGGGATTGGCGAATGGGGAAGCTCCATCACCTGGGTCTGGGCCCCGCTCGCATCATAAGGGTCGTTTTCGAATGCGAGAACCGGACTTGCCACAAAGGCGGCAACCACGAGACCGGCCAGACATCTGTAAACCATCATGTTCGCACTCCCTTTCCTGTGGTACGGCTTCATTGTCCGCCCGATTTCACCGGTAGAAGCAGACGCTTCCATTGCAGATCAAAACTTCGCCGGTGTTGATGCCCAATCTCGTTGCTTGCGGCCGCCGCGGCTGTTCCGTTCTGATCACCCGGGCGTCATTGCCATCGCCAATCTGGACGATGATGGTCTGATCGACATGCGGAACGACATAGACTTCCCGCTCGTTGCTCCAGTTAAGGCCAAGGGTGTCGGATTGTCCGCCCGCCCAGGACGGAGCCGCTGAAACCAAGGCAAGCACGGCGGCAGACAGCACGATTTTCAACATCTGACTCACTCCGGTACACACTGGTAACGAAGTATTAACCAATCGCCGGGCGTTGCAAAGCAGATTCTAGAGCTTAGCGTTAATGGCGGCGCGGAGCCTCGCCACCCGCGGATCGTCCGCCGCAGTGGCACGGCCGGCCAGGACGGCGCTGGACTTGAGGATGACGCCATCGTCGAGGATCTTGAGATGATTGGCGGCAAGCGTCGAGCCCGTGGTGGTGATGTCGACGATGATCTCGGCGATGCCGGCGGCAGGAGCCCCTTCGGTGGCCCCCAGGCTTTCGACGATGCGATAGCCGGTAACGCCCTTTCCGGCAAAGAAGCGGCGGGTGAGATTGTGATATTTGGTGGCGACCCGCAGGCGCCGCCCATGGCGCTCGTAGAAGCTTTCGGCAATCTCGTCGACATCGGCCATGGAGGCGACATCGAGCCAGCATTCGGGCACGGCCACCACGACATCGGCGGGGCCAAAGCCGAGACGGGCCAGGATTTCCACCGCCTTGTCCTGGGGGGCGATCTTCTCGCGCAGAAGGTCCTCGCCGGTGATGCCCATGTCGACCTTTCCGTCACGCAGGTTCTGGGCGATCTCCGAGGCCGACAGAAAGGCGATTTCGACGTCGTCGAGGCCCGTGAGGCGGCCACGATAGCCACGCTCGGCGCCGAGCCGCTCGATGGCAAAGCCCGCCTGTGCGAGGAGCGCGGCGGACGCCTCCATCAGACGGCCCTTGGAGGGAATGGCGAGGGTCAAGGTGGTCACGACAGCACCGCCTTCAGACGGTCGGTGTGAATGGCGCAGCCCACGGCGGGCACCGGAACGGGCGAGCCCATGTCGCTCAGCAGGTTGTCATAGCGGCCGCCACCCGCCACAGCGACCGGGCCATGGCGGGAGTCGGCTTCGATCTGGAAGGTGAAGCCGGTGTAGTATTCCAGATCGCGGCCGAAATCGGCGGCGAAATGGAAGCGGCGCGGATTGAGGCCAAGCTCTTCCATTTCGAAGAGGCGGCGAGCGAAGGCGCCACGTGCCGCCTGGTAGCGGGCTCCGCCCACAATCCCCGACAGCCGCGCGTCGATCCCTGCCGCATCGCCGGCAATCGCCAGATAGGCATTGAGCTGCCCGGCGCTTCCGGGATCCAGCGGTGTCTCGCGGCGGTCAGCCGCCTTGTCGGCGAGACGCGCGGCAATCTCCACGGCATCGCGGCCACCCACCAGCGGCACGTTGCGCTGGGTCAGTTCGGCCTCGACCACCGCCAAGGCATTGCCGCCCGCGACCTGATCGACCAGCGGCGAGATGCTGGTCCGCCTGGCACTGCGGGCCGCACAGAAGCTGTCGAGAAGATCGCGGAAGGCATGGGGGCGCCAGAAATGGTGCTGCAGTCGGCGGCGCCAGCGCTCTGGCATGTCGGTATCGGCCAGAAGCGCCGAGAACAACCCCAGGTCGCCGAAGGTGACGCGAAAGCGGGTGAGGCCCGCGGCTTCCAGAGCGCTGATGGTGAGCTTCAAGACCCGCGCCTCTGTGGCCGCCGGGTCACTGGCGCCAAACCACTCGAGGCCAGCCTGGGTGAATTCCTGCGGCGAAAGCAACTCGTCGGGGAAACGGAAGGCAGGCCCCAGGTAGCAGTAGCGCCGTTCGGCAGCGGGGTCGCCGGCATGACTCAGGTGATAGCGGCAGGCAGGCACAGTAAGATCGGGCCTGAGGCACATCTCGGCGCCGGCGGGATCGGTGAACACGAAGGTCCGTGCACGGATGTCTTCGCCGGACCGCTCCAGGAAAATGTCGGCAGGCTGGATGATGTCGGGCGCGATATGGTCGAACCCGGCGCGCTCGAACACCGCCATCAGGGCGGCGTTCTGGCGCTCCAGCGATTCACGCTCAGGTTTCGACTTGCCGGCCATGGCTCAGTCCTCGAGCGCCTTCCTGACGGCGGCGACCAGTTGGCTCTCGGGCACCGAGATCTGCGCCAGGCGCTGGCTGGCATATTCCTTGTGGCTGGTGATGCCGGCGGCGAGTTCAGCGCCCAGCCGGAGGTCCTTGATCTGCACCTCGCCCCTGGCCTTTTCGTCACCCCCTTGGATCACCACCAGCGGCGCGCCGCGCTTGTCGGCATATTTCATCTGGGCCTTCATGCCGGCGGTGCCGATGTACATCTCGGTGCGGATGCCGGCACAGCGAAGCTCTCGCACCATGCGCCAGTAGTCGCCCTGCCGGTCCTTGTCCATGACGAGCACGACGACGGGTGCCAGGCTGGTGGCTTCTTCCGCCTTGCCGACGAGCTTCAGGGCCGAATAGAGCCGCGACACGCCGATGGAGAAACCGGTAGCAGGCATCTGCTGGCCGGTGAAGCGCGCCACCAGATCGTCGTAGCGGCCGCCGCCGCCGACCGAGCCGAAGCGCACCGGCCGGCCCTCTTCATCCGTGGTCGGAATAAGAAGCTCACATTCAAAGACGGCACCCGTGTAATATTCGAGGCCACGGACGACGGAGGGATCGATCAGAATGCGATCCTGACCATAACCGGCGCCGGCAGCCAGATCGGCAATGGCGCGCAACTCTGCCAGACCATCGTTAGCCGCATCGGGCTGGATGACCCTCTCGAGATTGGCAATGGTCTCCGCGTGACCTTTATCCGACCGCGCCGACAGGAAAGCGACAATGGCATCGATGGCCTTGTTATCCAGTTCCGCACCCTTGGTGAAGTCGCCGCTTTCATCCTTGCGGCCCGCGCCAAGCAGCGCGCTGACGCCATCGAGCCCGAGGCGATCCAGCTTGTCCATGGCCCGCAGCACGATGAGACGGCGATCATTGTCCGCCTGCGGATCAATGCCGACGGCCCGCAAGAGTGAGTCCATGGTCTTGCGGCTGTTGACCTTCAGCACATATTGCCCGCGCTCAAGCCCCAGCGCCTCCATGGTGTCGGCCGCCATCATGCAGACCTCCGCATCGGCGGCGGGAGAAGCGCTCCCCACGGTATCGGCGTCGAACTGCATGAACTGACGGAAGCGGCCGGGACCGGGCTTCTCGTTGCGGAACACCCAACCCTGGCGGTAGCTGCGGTAGGGCGTGGGCAACTGACCCTGGTTGTTCTCGGCGACGTAGCGGGCGAGCGGCGCGGTGAGATCGTAGCGCAGGCTCAGCCACTGCTCGTCATCGTCCTGGAAGGAAAACACCCCGGCGTTGGGCCGGTCCTGGTCGGGCAGGAACTTGCCGAGCGCCTCAGTGTATTCGACGAAGGGCTGCTCCACCGGCTCAAAGCCATAGGATTCATAGACCTGCTGGATCTTGGCCAGCATGGCGCGAATGCCGCGGATCTCGTCCGGGCCAATGTCGCGGAAGCCCTTGGCGGCGCGGGCCTTGGGGCGGATTGTCTTGGTCATATCGAAACTCGCTGAATGCGCGAGCTATCTAAAGGATAGAAGCTGGCTGGGCAACTTCTATCCCCTCGCCCGATTGCGGGAGCCGCGTGGACGTCCGCCGACCTACTTGTCGCGGAGGACCTTCTGGGCCTGTTCGCCGAGGCCGTCGATACCGAGGCGCATGGTGTCGCCGGGCTTCAGAAAGCGCTGAGGCTTCATGCCCATACCGACGCCGGGGGGTGTACCGGTGGTGATGATGTCGCCCGGCATGAGGGTGAAGAACTGCGACAGATAGGCGACAATATGGGAGACGCCGAAGACCATGGTGGCGGTGGTACCGTCCTGCACGCGCTTGCCGTTCAACTCCAGCCACATGGCGAGCTTCTGCGGATTGGCCACCTCGTCGGCGGTGACCAGCCAGGGGCCGACGGGGCCGAAGGTGTCGTAGGACTTGCCCTTGGTCCACTGCCCAGCGCGCTCGGCCTGGAATTCGCGCTCCGAGAGATCGTTGACCACGCAGTAGCCGGCCACATGGGCAAGCGCGTCCTTCTTCTTGATGTTCTTGGCGACGCTGCCGATGATCACGCCAAGCTCCACCTCCCAGTCCGATTTCTTTGACTTGGGCGGCAGGGTGACATCGTCATTCGGGCCGGACAGGCAATTCACCTGCTTGGTGAAGACCACCGGCTCGGGCGGTACCGCGAGGCCCGACTCGGCGGCATGGTCGGAATAGTTGAGGCCAATCGCAATGAATTTCTGCGGATTGGCAATACAGGCGCCAATGCGCGGCGTGCCGCGCACCGCCGGCAGCGCCTCTGGCTTGATCTTGCGCAGGCGCGCCAGGCCCTTGGGACTGATCGTGTCGCCGGTAATGTCGGCGACAATGCCGGACAGATCACGGATCTTTCCGTTCTTGTCGAGCATGCCCGGCTTTTCCTTGCCCTTCGGGCCGTAACGCAGAAGCTTCATGTGCCATCCCCTTCGAGTTCTGATGTGTGGTCCGCTGACGGGTGCCAGCGCGGCTGATATCCATCTGCCAAAATGGCCGCGATTGACGGCGGTGTCAAAAGTCTTCCGCGCATGGCGTCGTTGCGCGGCCGGTGTCCATCATATCCGGCGAAGCTCCAGCGCAGCACAGCAGGCCCGCGCATGGCCCAGGCGCCGCCGGCAATCTCCACCATCACACCGTCGGCCAGGCCTTCGAGCGCCACAACCTGACGCGGCGCCAGACGCTCGGCGTGAAGCTGCCGGTCGAAGCCGCCGACACGACGGCCTCCGAGAAAAGTCCGGGCCTCGGCCCTGCGGCAGAAGAAACAGGGCCGGTGGCCTGCGGCCAGCGCCGTCACCTCGTCGAGGAAGAAGAGCGACGTGTAGCCCGTGCCCATGGGCTCGTGATGCATGCCCCTGTAGTGGAGGTCGCAGCAGATCCAATGGCGGCTGGCCCAGCGGCGACGGCCGAGCGTCCGGTCGGCACGATGAAACCGTCCTCCACGGTTGCCCATCATGGTGCCGCGTTCCGGCACAGCGGCGATTTCGCCCCAGGGATCGACGCGGTTCTGCAGGGTCACTTGCGTTCGGGTGGGGTTTCGGCACAACCAGCCTCACCCACCGGCGTGTCGGCATCGCAGGACGTGGCGCGGCGAATATCGTCAGGCAGGGCATAGGGCCGTTCGCCGCACATGACCGTGGCGATCTTCTTTTTCCTGCGCCAGACCTCGACGCCGGCATCGGGGCCAACAATCGTGTCGGGATCGTCATCCTCGGGCTGGGAGACAAAGAACACCCGGTAGCGGTAGTTGCCATTGTCGAAGCGGAGCGACCAGTTGTAGCCGGCACTGGTGTAGTGATGGCTGAAGTGCAGAGCGTCCCGTCCATCGCGCCTGTTCTCAGGAAACGAAAGCTCCTCGGTCTCGTCGGTGCCATAGACATAACGGATGGACTGGAAGCCATCGGCGGCGGAATCGCGAATGCCGCAAACCATGATGGTGTGGATGTCATCGGTGGTGGCGCAGGAGAAGAGCGTGGCCTCCTCGCCCGAACAGCCGGCCGAGGCTGGTGCGGCCATTACGGTCAGCAGTACCGCAGTCAAAAAAGCATAGCGCTTCATGGTTTCACGTCCTCAATCGACAGCGCCGGCCTTGACGGGGGTGGCTTGGAAGGCTTCCCGCTTCCAGCCATTGTCGCGCCAAACCCAGACCTGGGTGAAGACAAGGACAAAGTCCTTGTCATCATCGGGAGAGAGAACGCCGCCACCGGAGATTTCATTATAGCCGGTGATCACCGCGACATCGCCGATGAAGCGAGTTTTCACGTCGCGAAAGGCGATGCGGGTCTGGCGGCCGGTGCGTTTTGCAACATAAGTGAGCCAGCTTTCGTAATCGTGGCGGGCTCCGAAGGCGTCGTTGTGGGTATAGGATGGCGACAGGAGTTCACGCAGGGTCGCCATGTCGCCATTGGCCCAGGCCTCGCCAAAGCGCACTATCGCCCGGTCTAACGCAGCCTGCCGTTCATGATCAAATGATGCCATGGCCCGTCCTCCTGGCAAGGCGGCAAATCATACGAGCCCTCGCTGCCCGCCGCAATGGCGTCAGCGGACGATGATGACGTGCATGTTCTTCGGACCATGGGCGGGGCGCACGATGGTCTGTTCGATATCGGCGGTGCGCGAGGGTCCGGAAATCATGTTGACCGTTCGCGGCATCACACCTTCACCCATGAGGTCGCGCAGTTTGCTCCAGGCTTCCTCGTAGCTGGCGAAGATGCTGGCGGTCTCGAGCACCACCACATGGGCCTCGGGAAGGAAGTTCAGGGTGGTCGGATTGTCCGGCCCTGAGATCTGGATGACGGTGCCCGACTCGGCAATTCCGGCGAAGGCGCGCGTGATCGAGGCGCGGTCTTCATCCTCGGCACGTCCTTCCGACACCTCAAGGGCGCCACCGCGATGCCAAGGAAGCCGCGCCAGCATGGGATCTGCACCACGCCGCACACGGGCAGGAAGATTCTGACTGCGCAGATAGGCGGCAACTGCGTGAGGCACGTCGTTGATGTCGGTGACCGTCTCGACCGTACCGCCAACGGCCTCCATCATCTCGATGAAGACCCGGATGCGGTGTTCGTCATCGCCCTGGCCGCGCTCAGGGATGAGATTGCGGCGATGCTCGCGCAAATGCTCATCGACGACGGCGCGGCGGGTGGACTCATCACCCGGCGAGACCTTGGCGCGGATGCGGGCGAGGATCTGGTCGCGGGCGCTCACCGTTTGCGCTCCTTCCACATCTGCTGGAACGTCTTGCCCTGGGGCGCGGGAAAATCCCGGGTGCCGGTCCAGCCCGAGGCGAGGGGAAGCCGCGACAGGCGGCCCTTGCCGAAGGCCCGGTTGTGGAGGACACGGGCGGCGAACCGCGTGGCCAGATGATAGAGCTTCGGACGGCGGGCGAAGAAGGCCCAGACGCCAAGCCCCCAGCGGATCGATTGGGGCTGAAGGTGCTTCTCGAATTCCTTCTCGCGCCAGTGGCGCAACATCCTGGGCAAGGGGATGCGCATGGGGCACACCTCCTCGCAGCGCCCGCAGAAGGTCGAGGCATTGGGCAGATGGCTGGCCTTCTCGATTCCGATCAGCGCCGGTGTCACCACCGAGCCGATGGGGCCGNNGGATAGACCCAGCCATAGGCATGGCCGCCCACGGCCTGGTAGACCGGGCAGTGATTGAGACAGGCGCCGCAGCGAATGCAGCGGAGCATGTCCTGAAACTCCGTACCCAGAACATTCGACCGGCCGTTGTCGAGAATGACGACATGATATTCCTCGGGACCATCGGGATCCTCGGGGCGGCGGGGTCCGGTGGAGAGAGTGGTATAGTTCGAGAAATCCTGACCAGTGGCCGAGCGCGCCAGCACCCGCAGGATAGTGGAGGCATCTTCCAGCGTTGGCACGATCTTCTCGATCGAGGCGATGACGATATGAACCCTGGGCAGGATCTGGGTGAGATCGCCATTGCCTTCGTTGGTGACGATGATCGAGCTCCCCGTCTCGGCGATCAGGAAATTGGCCCCGGTGACGCCGACATCGGCGGCCAGATACTTCTGGCGCAAGACGTTGCGCGCCTCCTCCACCATGGTGGGGATCTCCGAGAGATCCCGGTTGGGATCAAGATGGGTGTGGGCCTTGCGGAAGTCGGCCTCGACCTGGTCGCGGGTCAGATGCACGGCAGGGGCGATGATATGGCTTGGGCGCTCGCCGCGCAGCTGGATGAGATATTCGCCGAGATCGGTCTCGACCGGCGTATGGCCCGCCTTCTCGAGATAGGTGTTGAGGTCGATCTCTTCCGAGATCATCGACTTGCCCTTGGTGACGATCTTCGCATTCACCCGGGCGCAGATCGCAAGGATGGCGGCGCGGGCGTCTTCGGCGGTAGCGGCCCAATGGACATGGCCACCGGCGGTCTTCACCTTGTCCTCATAGCGCTCGAGATAGATGTCGAGATGGGCCAGAACATGGTCCTTGATGTCACGGGCCTGATCGCGCAGCGCATCGAATTCCGGCAGCGCCTCGCGGGCCTGGCTGCGCTTGGCGATGAAGCGCGGCCCCGTCTCGGTCATCGAATACTGAAGCTGCCGGTCGGCAAGGGCCTTCTTCACATTCGAAGGAAAGGTCTGCGAATAGGCTTCCATCACTCGGCCTCCGCAATCGGGGGCGTGACGTTGTCGCCAGCGAGGACCTCGGCGATGTGGCGCACCCTGATGGGGCTTCCCGCGCGCTTCAGCTTACCGGCCATGTTCATCAGACAGCCGAAGTCGCCGGCGATCAAGGTGTCGGCCCCGGTGGCGGCGATGTGCTTCAGCTTCTTCTCCAGCATCTTGTCGGAGATTCCGGGATATTTCACACAGAAGGTGCCGCCGAAGCCACAGCAGACTTCGGAATCGGTCATTTCGCGCAGCGTGACCCCCTCGACCGAGGCCAGCAACTGCCGCGGCTCACTCTTGATCCCGAGTTCGCGCAGCCCCGAGCAAGAATCGTGATAGGTGGCGAGGGCTGGGAACTGCGCCTCGACCCTTTCCACCTTGAGGACACGGGTGAGGAAAGACACCAGTTCGTGGGTGCGCGAGGCGAGTTCCATGGCCGCCGCATGGTCGGCGGTGTCCTCCTCGAAAAGCTCCGGATAATGCTTGATGATCATGCCGCCGCAGGAACCCGACGGCACCACGACATGATCGAAACCCTTGAAGGTGGAGATCACATTCTGGGCGAGGGCCACTGCGTCGGACTTGTCGCCGGAGTTGTAGGCTGGCTGGCCGCAGCAGGTCTGGGCCTCGGGCACCTCGACCGTACAGCCCGCATCCTCGAGCAGCTTGACGGCGGCGAAGCCAATGGACGGCCGCATCATGTCGACAAGACAGGTGACAAACAGGCCGACGCGCGGATTGGAAGCAGACATGAAACCTCAGACTGTCGCAGGAGCCAGCGTTTTGCCAGCCCCCACGCCATCGGGCAAGACGTTTCGCGCCCTACATCTTGGTCTTGAGATAGGCGAGGAGATCGTTGCGGTCGTCTTCCTTCTTCAGGCCGGGAAACGACATCTTGGTCTTGGGAACGTCCTTCTTGGGATCTGTGATGTATTCGAGGAAGGTGGCGTCGTCCCAGGTCGGATGGGTGGTTGCGAATTCCTTCATGCTGTCGGAGTATTTGTAGTCGGCGACAGAGGCGACCGGACGGCCGATAATGCCCTTGAGATGGGGACCAACGCGGTTGGTCTCGGAATCGGCCACATGGCAGGCCTTGCACTTGTTGAAGACCTTCTCGCCCTTGGCGGCATCGCCATCGGCCAGAGCGGCCCCGGCAGTGGCGGCCAAGAGCACGGCGGCGAGCGAAATTGCTGTTTTCATCATCTTCTCCGGATCTTTGGTTGAAATAGACTTTGATCGCACTTCATTTCTATTAAAAGACTACGATGAAAAATTGAACCCGGACAGGCTGCGACAACATGCTCACCATGCCAGAACCAGATCAGCGGGTGCTCGCCCGCCGCGACGACATCCTGGCCGACCTGCGCCGCATCGTTCCCGGCGAGGGGGTGATCGGCCTTCCGGCGGAGATGCGGGCCTATGAGACCGACGGACTCACCGCCTATCGGCAGATGCCGCTCGCGGTTGTGCTTCCCGAGACGGTCGCCCAGGTCTCGGCCGTCCTCCGCTACGCTTTCGACAACGATATCAAGGTCGTGCCAAGGGGCGCCGGGACTTCCCTGTCAGGCGGCGCGCTGCCGCTGGCAGACGGCATCCTGCTCGGCATGGGCAAGTTCAACCGGGTCCTCGAGATCGACTATGATAACCGCTGCGCCGTGGTCCAGCCCGGCGTGACCAACCTCGCCATCACCAAGGCTGTGGAACACAAGGGGTTCTACTACGCCCCGGACCCTTCCTCGCAGATCGCCTGTTCGATCGGCGGCAATGTGGCGGAAAATTCGGGCGGGGTGCACTGCTTGAAGTATGGGCTCACGGCCAACAATGTGCTGGGGATAGAAGTGGTGCTGGTGACCGGCGAGGTCATCCGGCTCGGCGGCAAGCACCTCGACAGCGAAGGATACGACCTCCTTGGCCTGATGACCGGCTCGGAGGGCTTGCTCGGCGTGGTGACCGAGGTGACCGTGCGTATCCTGCAGAAACCCGAAACGGCCCGGGCCGTCCTGGTCGGTTTTCCGACCAGCATCGACGCCGGCCAATGTGTGGCCGACATCATCTCGGCCGGGATCATTCCCGGCGGCATGGAGATGATGGACCGTCCGGCCATCCATGCGGCCGAGGAATTCGTCCATGCCGACTATCCGCTCGACGTGGAAGCCCTGCTGATCGTCGAGCTGGACGGGCCCCGGGTTGAAGTGGACCACCTGATCACCAGGGTTTCGGAAATCGCCCGCCGCAACCATTCGGCCGCCCTGCGTATTTCCAATTCGGAGGACGAGCGGCTGCTGTTCTGGGCCGGGCGCAAGGCAGCCTTTCCTGCGGTGGGGCGGATCTCGCCCGATTATCTCTGCATGGATGGCACCATCCCGCGCAAGCGGCTGCCCGAAGTCCTGACAGGCATGGCCGAGCTCTCGCGCAAGCATGGCCTCCGGGTGGCGAATGTGTTCCATGCCGGGGACGGCAATCTCCATCCCCTGATCCTGTTCGACGCCAACGACCCCGACGAACTCGACCGGGCCGAGAAATTCGGCGCCGATATCCTGAGACTATGCGTCAAGGTGGGTGGCGTACTGACCGGCGAACACGGCGTCGGGATCGAGAAACGCGATCTCATGCCGGAGATGTTCTCCGAAACCGACCTCAACCAGCAGCAGATGGTGAAATGCGCATTCGACGCCAAGGGGCTGCTCAATCCCGGAAAGGTGTTCCCGACGTTGCATCGCTGTGCCGAGCTGGGACGCATGGTGGTGCGCGGCGGCGAGCTGGCCTTCCCCGATATCCCGAGGTTCTGATGTCCGATAGCCTGAAACCATCCTCCGAGGCGGAACTGGCCGAGATCATCGACGCGAGCGATGCGCCCTTCGAAGTCACCGGAACGGCAACCAAGCGGGGTCTGGGGCGGCCAGTGCAGGCGGCCAGGACGCTTGACCTCTCCGGCTTCACGGCGGTGCACGCCTATGAACCCGAGGAATTGATCCTCGAGGCCGGAGCAGGGGCGACACGGACCGAGATCGAAGCCCTGATCGACGGCCGCGGACAGCAATTCGCCTTCGAGCCACCGGATCTTTCGGCCCTGCTGGGCAGTGCGAATGCCGGCACCATCGGCGGCATGGTGGCCTGCAATCTCGCCGGGCCACGACGGATCAAGGCGGGTGCCGCACGCGACCATGTGCTAGGGGTGCGCGGGGTCTCGGGACAGGGTGCGATCTTCAAAGCCGGAGCCCGGGTGGTGAAGAATGTGACCGGCTATGACCTGCCAAAACTGATGACCGGCTCCCATGGCACGCTGGCGGCGATGACCTCGATCACGCTCAAGGTGCTGCCCAAGCCCGAGACCGAAGAGACCCTGGTTCTGACCGGTCTGGACGACAGGACTGCGGTGGCGGCCATGAGTCTCGCCATGCAATCGTCCTGCGAAGTGTCCGGCGCGGCTCATATCCCCGGCGAGGCGACCTATCTGCGGCTGGAAGGCATAGCAGTTTCCGTGGCCGACCGCCGGGACACGCTGGCCAGGCGCCTCGGACGGCCCGTCCAGGTTCTGGCCGCCCAGAGCTCCGCCGCGAAATGGCAATCCATTCGTGACGGCCTGCCGCTGGCCGACGGCACCGAACGCCAGGTGTGGCGGCTTTCGGTCACGCCATCGGAGGCGCCGGGCATCGTTGCCACTCTCCGGTCCAAGATTGATCTCCGCTATTATTTCGATTGGGCCGGCGGACTGGTTTGGCTCGACGTTCCACCGTCCGACGATGCCTCGGCCACCGTGATCCGCGCCGCCTGTCCACGCGGCCACGCAACGCTCATCCGGGCATCGGCCGCCGTGCGCAGCCATGTGGAGGTGTTTCAGCCGCAGGCGGCGGCACTCGCCGCGCTCTCGGCCCGGGTGAAGGCGTCGTTCGATCCACGCCACCTGCTCAACCCTGGCCGCATGTACCGAGGTATCTGATGCAAACCAGTTTCACCGTGGAGCAATTGGCCGAGCCGCGCATTGCCGAGGCCAACACCATACTGCGGAAATGCGTGCATTGCGGTTTCTGCACCGCGACCTGTCCGACTTATGTACTGCTGGGCGACGAACTGGACAGCCCGCGCGGACGCATCTACCTGATCAAGAACATGCTGGAACAGGGCGGACCGGCAACGCCCGAGACCGTGAAGCATCTCGACCGCTGCCTGTCCTGCCTCTCCTGCATGACCACCTGCCCGTCGGGCGTGAACTACATGCACCTGGTCGACGAGGCCCGCGCCCATGTGGAGGAGACCTACCGCCGGCCCCTGTTCGAAGCCTTGCTGCGCAAGGTGCTGGCTTTCACCATGCCGCGGCCCAGCTTGTTCCGCCTGTCGCTGATCGCAGCGAAGGCGGCGGCGCCGCTGCGGCCAGTCGCAGCTTCTTTCGGTGCCAGCCGGATTGCAGCCCTGCTCAGCCTCGTACCCAAAACCATGCCGGCACCCGAGCGGTTCGGCGCTCCCGGTGTCTATCCGGCCGAAGGCGAGAGGCGCGGGCGCGTGGCCCTGCTCATGGGCTGCGTGCAGAGCGTGCTTGACCCCGGCATCAATGGCGCCACCATCCGGCTGCTCACGCGGTTAGGTTACGAGGTGGTGGTCTCGGGCGAGGAGGCCTGCTGCGGGTCGCTCACCCATCACATGGGAATGGAATCCGATGCGCTGGCCCGGGCCCGCAGGTCGATCGATCAATGGATCAGGGCGGATGTCGAGGCCGTGATCATCACCGCCTCGGGTTGCGGTACCACGATCAAGGACTACGGCCACATGCTACGGCTCGACCCGGCCTATGCGGAGAAGGCGAAGGCGACCAGCGCCAAGGCCAGGGACGTGACCGAGTTCCTTGCGGGGATCGCCCTGCCGCCGGCTGGAAAGCGCCTGCGGGTGGCCTACCATTCGGCCTGTTCGATGCAGCATGGCCAGAAGATCAGGAACGAGCCTGTGAAGCTGCTGCGCGGAGCCGGCTTCGACGTGGCCGAAATTCCAGAGGGTCACCTGTGCTGCGGATCGGCCGGAACCTACAACATTCTCCAGCCGGAGATCGCCACGCGGCTGCGCGACCGCAAGATCGCCAACATCGAGACGACCGCACCTCAGATCATCGCCACCGGCAACATTGGCTGCATGACCCAGATCGGCACCGGCACCGGCATTCCCATCGTGCACACGATCGAATTGCTTGACTGGGCCTACGGGGGGCCTATTCCGGACAAACTCAAAACCATCTGCGGGGACAAGTGACCATGGCAAGACTACCGAAAGGCATCACCTTCACGGTGAAGGCGAAGAAGGACTACGACAGGGTTCTGACCACTGAGGCCATCGCCTTCGTTGCCGAACTGCACCGGACCTTCGATGCCGAACGCCAGCGCCTTCTTGCCCGACGCAAGGAGCGGCAGAAGCTGTTCGACAAGGGCATGCTGCCGGACTTCTTGCCGGAAACCGCGTCGATCCGCGCCGGTGACTGGAAGGTCGCCCCCATTCCGCCCGACATGCAGGACCGCCGGGTGGAAATCACCGGGCCGACCGACCGCAAGATGGTGATCAATGCGCTCAATTCCGGCGCCAAGGTCTTCATGACCGATTTCGAGGATTCGAATTCGCCGACCTGGGACAACATGCTGCAGGGCCAGATCAATCTCATGGACCGCTGGACCAGCGCCATGGAGTACACCGACCCAGCGACCGGCAAGCGCTATGCGCTGGGCCAGAAGCCCGCGGTGCTGATGGTACGGCCGCGCGGCTGGCACCTCGACGAGGCCCACATGAAGGTCGATGGCAAGCCCGTGTCCGGCGGCCTCTTCGACTTCGGCCTCTATGTCTTCCACAATGCCAAGACGGCGCTGGCCAAGGGCTCCGGCCCCTACTTCTACCTGCCGAAGATGGAGAGCCACCTGGAGGCGCGGCTATGGAACAGCGCCTTCGTGCTGGCCCAGAGCCGCCTTGGCCTGCCATTGGGCACGATCAAGGCCACGGTGCTGATCGAGACGCTGCCCGCGGCCTTCGAAATGGACGAGATCATCTACGAGCTGCGCGATCACATGGCCGGCCTCAATTGCGGCCGCTGGGACTACATCTTCTCGTTCATCAAGACGCTCGCCAACAACAAGGCCTATGTGCTACCCGATCGGTCACAGGTTGTGATGTCCAAGGCCTTCCTGGCGGCCTATTCGGCGCTGCTGATCAGGACCTGCCACCGCCGCGGCTGCTTCGCCATGGGCGGCATGGCGGCGCAGATCCCAAATCGCAAGGACCCCGAGGCCAACCAGATCGCCCTCGACAAAGTGAAGGCTGACAAGGAACGCGAGGCGCGCAACGGCCACGATGGCACCTGGGTGGCGCATCCGGACCTGGTTCCCGTCGCCATGAAGGTGTTCAACGAACTGATGCCGACCCCCAATCAGCTCTATGTGGCGCGCGAGGATGTCAAGGTGGGCCAGAAAGAGCTTCTGGAGATCCACAAGGGCACCAAGACCGAGGACGGATTCCGCGAGAACATCCGGGTGGGCGTGCAATATATCGAGGCTTGGCTGCGCGGACGCGGCGCGGTACCGATCTACAATCTGATGGAAGATGCCGCAACGGCGGAAATCTCGCGATCGCAGATCTGGCAGTGGCTGAAGTTCGGCGCCAAGCTGGAGAACGGCAAGAAGGTGACGCGGGCCTTTTTCGACAAATGCCTGGTCGAGGAAATGAAGCGGGTGAAGGACGAGGTTGGCGACGAAGCCTACGTCGGCGGCCGTTTCAAGGAAGCGATTGCCATCTTCAAGGCGATGTCGACATCGAAGACCTTCGAGACCTTCCTCACCATCCCGGCCTATCGGAAGATCATGTGACAGGAGCGGACATCATCGGCCGCCCAGGTGGCTCGAGAGGTCTGCCGCCGTGACGCCGCGGTGGCTGATCGCCGCCTTCTGGGCAAGCTTTGCGACAGCGGCGGTCGTCTATCTGGTGATGGTCTTGTGGTCGCTGCCGAAAATCGCCGCCGAGGCAGGCGGAGCCATGCCTTTCGACATGCGGCCCGCAGGTTATACGCTGGAAGACGCGCAGGCATTTCTGACCGCGCTCTCGCCCGAAGGCAACGCCTTCTACCGCGAGACGCAGCATCGGCTCGACAGCCTCTATCCGCCGCTGCTCGCGGCAACGCTCGGCCTCGGCCTGTGGATCATGGCACCCTGCA
The DNA here is from genome assembly GCA_020441605.1 of Alphaproteobacteria bacterium. Next base: position 4,920 of record JAGRLX010000055.1, on the reverse strand, counting down.
CATCCCCCTGGCTCCGCGCCAGTCTGGCCCTGTTCGCCGTTCCGGGCATGGTCTTCGACCTGACTGAAAACCTGCTGGTGGCGGACATGCTGATGTCTCAGGCCGGATCGCCCGATGCCGAATTGGCAATGTTGGCGAGCGCTGCGACAGTTCTGAAGTCGGTGTTCACGACCCTCGCCATGTCGCTGCTCCTGATCCTTACCGGCTGGTGGGCGTGGAAACGCTGGCGGCGGATTTAGCGCAACGGCCGAGTCAGTGCAGTTGCTCGCCAGCGGAAAGCTCCACCTTGATCAGGCACAGTGACGCACGGGCGTAGATGGTAGCGCCTCCTCGGCTCTTAGGCATGCGTCAGGATCCGCAACTTGCGCTGAATGTCACGCTCTGCCTCGTTCATCGAGATCATCCTCCCTGTCCAAGTGGGCTATGAAACAAGATGCATCGCAAGCGCGTACATATCTACAGTCTACAAGGATGGAGATAACGCTATGTCTCCATGGTGCCAGCACCAATGACTAAGGGGCTAGAGCGACTCGTAGAGCGCTTTGACGAGAGCCAGTGATACGGGATTCTCCGCAGCCGGACCTGCAATGCAGTTGTTACGGCAGTAGGCGAAGCTTAGCTTGTTGACTGGGTCGCAGAAGGCCATGCTGCCGCCAATTCCGTAGAAACCGTAATTATCTCTGCGACCTCCAAAAGGATAGAGTTCGTTTGACATCTGAAACCCCGAATTGAAGCGCCCGGGCTGCTCGGAGAATCTGTCGGTTCCCTCCCATTGAGGCCGCGAAATGTCGTCTACATGCGCTGATGAGAGCATGCGAATACCGCCGATCTCGCCATTGTTGGCGAGGCAGAAGAAAATCCTGGCAAGCGACCTGGCGTTTCCGTGCCCGTTAAGCGACGAGAACTCCCGTTTTCGCCATTGTTCGGAATTGAAGCTCTCAGTCCGTGGCAATGCTTTCCAACAACGGTAGACCGCCGAATCCTTGTCGTGCCGGAATGCATTTATTGTACCGTTCTCTTCGTTTGTGAAGAAGTCCGAGCAGCAGAGGTTCTCGGCGTCAGACAAACCAATTCCGAACTCCAGACCGAGCGGACCAGTAATGTCATTGCGAAGAAGTTGACCGAGTGTCCGACCGGTCGCGCGCTTCACCACTGCCTCAATCAAGGGTCCAAAGGTGAAACTATGATAGCCTCCTGCGGTTCCAGGACCCCATTCTGGTGACTTCGCCTCCAATACCCGCTCGATTGCCCCCGACTGCCACAATGCGCCTTCAGCAATATCGTCAGTGTAGAGCAATCCCGCCTGGTGCGAGAGGACCATTCGGATGGTGATACCTTCCTTTCCATGTTGGCCAAATTCCGGCCAATATGCCGCAATCGGCGCATCGATATCGATCACCTTCCGATCATGAAGCACATGAATACAGAAGGCTGCAACGGCCTTGGTCACAGAAAACACACACACTGTCGTGTCTCTCTGCCAAGGCATTGTCCGGTCCTGGTCTAGGTACCCGCCCCAGAGATCAACGACCGTCTTGCCGTTGACGACCGCTGAGACGCACGCGCCGAGTTCTCGATCGTCAACGTCACTGTTGTCGACGATTGCTCGCTGGAAAACCTTGCCCAAAGCGGCGAAGCGATCCTCGCAGACACCAAACACAGGAGTTGTTCCGGCTACCATGACATTGTTGGTCTCCGCCTCAGTCAAAGATTGGAAAATACGGCCATTCGACAATGCGCTTGTTCATGTCAAGAGAACGCAGGCGCATAAACTCTTCCTGTGTGAGCCTGACATTCGTTGCCGCGAAATTCGACTCGATCTGGTCCTTCTGGGTCGCGCTCGAGAGAACAACGTGCCCTTCATGCATGAGAAATGACAGGCCGATCTGTGCGACTGTCGCATCATGGGCATCTGCGATCTCCTGCAGAATGGGATGAGGGCCAAGTTGAGCTTCGGGCGCTCCCAACAAGGCACCGCGCGCCAAGGCGCAGTAGGCCGTAGTTGGTACGCCGACGGTACGACAATGATCGACGATCTTTCTGTTCTGCATAAAGACATGGATTTCCACCTGGTTGGTCGCAAGATTATCCCGGCCCAATAGTTTCAGGGCACGGTCGACCTGAGCAATGGTGAAATTTGAAACCCCGATGAGCGAGGCCAGGCCAGCCTGCTGAACCGCCAGGAGCTGTTCGAGGTATACCTCCATCGGGATTTGGTCCCATGGTGATGGGTAGTGGATGAGCAACAGGTCGATGCAATCTACACGCAGACGATCTAGGCTCTCGTAGACACTGCCCAGCATCTTTCCAACCGCGTAATTCCTCGGTGTTACCTTCGTCGTGATGAAGATTTCCTCGCGCGGAAGACCGGATCTTGCGATTGCAATCCCGCAATCAGCTTCGTTCTTGTAGCTCTGTGCCGTGTCGAAATGCCTGTACCCTGCCTCGAGCGCCAATCCCACTGCCTCCCGGGTCGTGTCACCGTCGAGAGCATAGACACCGAAGCCCATCATGGGGATGCCGTTGGAAGTGGCCAAGGCGCGCGATGTGATCATGGCTGTTGGGTCGGTGTTGTCCAAGGAAATGGTGGGTCAAAGCCTGCGGGAACCTGCTCGACTCTAAAGGGAAGATCCGTAACGTAAGCGCGATCAAGTTCACGTGCTGCACGATGACCACTGAAGATGGCCTCTGCTATGAGACCCGGCACATGGCAGTCGCCAACGAAGGTAACTGTCTTGATCGCAGACCCTGTTTCTGGCCAAATTCGATTCCCCAATCCCTGGAATAACTCGTCGTTTGATGTCCTCATCGTTACCAGCACGATGCTTTCAGCATCGCGGTGAATCGCCGATTCCCCAAAGACACCTGAGAGCTTCACTCCTCCGTCATCGATCTGTGTCAGATTGTGGTTGAGGATCACGTCGACCCCGGCTGCCACGAGGCGCTTGTGGATTTCGATGTGCTCAAATGTGAATTGAGTCCACGACGAGACATGAGAGGCGGGCGTCACCAGGGTGACCGTATGCCCGCGTTGCGCGAGATGCTCGGCGATTGCGCCGCCCATCACATAGGAGTCGTCGTCAAAGACGATGACCGGTGATTGAATGTTTGCGCCAGCTAGCAAATCGTCAGGCGTTAGGATTGTTGGCCGGTCGTGCCCGGGAATTGGAACGAAGTTGCTCAAGCCGATCCCATCGCCACGCCATCTGGCACCAGTGGCAACGATGACGTGCTCGTAGCCGAGTTCCAGGATCTGAGCCGCGTCGAGACGGCTTTCCCGGAAGATTTCGACATTGCCCATCTTCTCGAGTTGACCGACACGCCAGTCGCGAACCCGCAGCCATTCAGCGAGGCCTGGCAGACGGCAAATTCCATTCAGATGACCGCCGAGATCGCGAGTGGCCTCTGCAAGTGCCACTTGGTATCCTCGTGCAGCGGCAGCGCGTGCTGCTTCGAGTCCCGCAGGGCCGGCGCCGACGACGAGAACTTTCGAGTCTGTTCCACGAGTCTCGATCCGTTCAGGATGCCATCCTCTACGCCATTCCTCCGACATCGTCGGATTCTGCGTACAGCGGATGGGAACGGACAACTGGTTGGAAGCCAGGCAAATGTTGCAACCGATACATTCGCGGATATCATCAATGCGCCCCTCTTCGATCTTGCGGGGCAAGAACGGATCGGCAATTGACGGTCGCGCGGCGCCGATGAAATCGAGAATACCGCGACGGATCATCGACACCATGGTATCGGGACAGGTGAAGCGGCCAACACCCACTACCGGCTTGGTTGTCAGCTTCTTGACGAATGAGATTCCCGGCTCTTGCCATCCTTCCTTGCGGAAACGTGACGTGAGCATGTCGTCAGGTCCACCGACATTGACATCCCAAAGGTCCGGAACCTCCGCTAGCATCTCAACGACCGCACGGCCATCTGCGGCGGTAATCGACGTTGCACCTCGGTGCTCGTCCACGCAGAAGCGGAGCGCTACGGCGCATTGGCCGTTTGCTTCCTCCTTGACGTCGTCCAGTGTCTCCCGCAGCAGCCTGGCACGGTTTTCGATGCTGCCGCCGTACTCATCCGTACGTCGGTTGATGCGGGGAGACAAGAAGTCGGTGAAGACCGTAATGCCGTGACTGACATAGATGTATACGAGATCATATCCTGCCTGAATGGCGCGGCGCACGGCCAACCGGTACCAACGGCGGACATCGCGGATATCGTCCTTTGTCATGGCGCGGCCGTTTCCAGGGAAGTCCTGGCGCGGCATGGGTCGTGGCGACGGCCCCATCGCTGGAAGCCTGCTAAAGTGATTGTGAGACGTCAATCCGGCATGGGCAAGCTCACAACCAGCCAGTGCACCGTGGCGATGTACGGCGTCGGTGAGGAGCGCATTGGTCTTGATGTCCTCCTCCGTCCACATGCGTGACGCCCCGGCGGGCGGTGTGTCGGACGTCGGGTGAACCGAACACCATTCGGTATTGACTACCGCCCAGCCACCCTCCGCCTTTACGCCACGCATTGCCGCCTGCGTGTGTGGGTAAAGTGAACCGGAGCCATTGCAGTGAGGAACCTGATAGAAGCGATTCCTTGCCGTTCTCGGGCCAATGCGGATGGGTTCAAAGAGAACGTCATAGCGTGGGTCGCGTGTCACAAGTGGATTTCCCACGACTGCGGTCTGTAGGTCAGCATTGCTCGATCAATCTCACTCGTCTTTGAGTTTGCCAATCAACGATAGCACCGGCGAGGTAATCTTGATGGCGCTCAAACCACGACACGGTACGCTCCGCATTGACTCTGTAGGCTCGGTCAGAACGTCGTCGCTCCCATCGATATTCTATCGCCCCTTGAATACGGGTTCGCGCTTCTCCATGAAGGCCCGCGGTCCTTCTTTGCGGCCCTCGCTGGGGATCATCACCTCGA
>JAGRLX010000409.1 GCA_020441605.1 Alphaproteobacteria bacterium | reverse complement strand
GGCAGGACCATCCAGCCGATGCGCGGGAGAAAGCCGGACCGGACAAGCGTGCGCGCATGACCAACACGGGAGCGAAGCGAATGGAGCGGGCAGGCCATTGCGCGGCGAAGCGCACACGCGGCGCGTCCGGCATAAGCGTCATTCGAAATGGATGGATGGTCTGCGCTTGCACCCAAGGAGAGTTTCAGCTGCCGAAGAGTCGTTCGTGCGACTCCGTCGGTCGTCGTCAGCTCAGATCAGAATGTGCCACAGAATCCTGTCGGCATACTCTTGGACCCTAGGATCGAGAAGCCGAGGGCGCGACCAATTGACTAACTCCTTAGCGCCGGGAAGTCCAAGTTCTCCGCCGGGTGAGAACGGAACGAATCCCAGCCCGTGTCCGAGCCTACTTGAGCTCCTTTCCCAATCGCCGACGACAAGGTCTTCTGGAACGCCCCAATTGACGAACACGTTCTCAGGCCGCTGGAGAACGTAGGTGTCATAGGAACTGAAGCCATCGTCGTGCGACTTCAGAAGGCAGTGAACGCTTCCGTCGGCCATCAGGTAGGCATACCCGCTTCTGAGCGCGGAGAACGTGATCTGACTGTTGCGGGGGCCTGAGAAGTCGACCTCGAAAGTGTGCATAAGCATGAAGCTGCGTTCGGGCACACTGCGAAGGTAGGTGTAGCGAAAATTCGGATCAGCGAAGTATCCGGCGGATTCCCAATCGGAATCTGCGGCTATGAACTTAGACTTTCGCTCTTCCAGAAGCCCCTCAATCTCGCGTCGCTTCGCAATGATCTCCTCGGATAGGCGGGCCACGGCATCCGTTCCATAAAAGAAGCGCGCGAATGCCGTTCCGGTTTGCATCTTTCTGATCGAGGCAGCAGTTTCAGAGAGGCGGACTTCGATGGGATCGCTTTGCATCATCTCGATTTCCAAGCGCTCCATGTATTCCAGGTTCCTCTCGGGTTCCTTCGGCCAGAGTTCTGACTGTCGGTCCTGATGCCACCGGCGAAGTGCGCTTTTTGTTCGATCCGCCTCTCGGTCCTGAACGTCCGGTGATCCACTACGGCTGGCAATAAGCATTGCGACCTTGCCGCGACCAATCTTCGCGCGCTTCAGAAACTCTTCAAACAGCGAATGCAGATAAGAGCGGCCTTCTCTGGTGCGGAAGAAGCCGTGAATCCCTGTTTGTGGGTCGCGCTCAAAGGGAAGGCTGATTGATCCTTCAAAATCTTCGGTCGGATTCCGTCCCACTGAAATTTGATCCCTCGCGGTCGCGCCTGAGAAGCTGCGGACGTGGCGCTGGAAGTCGCCCCTGCGACACAGTGGTCTCAACCGAAGATCGGCGACAAAACCATGGAGAAAATAGATGGCAAACCAACCCGCTTTCAAGGCCGGTCAACAGGATGCGCGAAACAACGTCCCGCCCAGGACTCAGTTCGCAAACAAATTCGAACGCGATGATTACAACGCTGGTCATGCCAGCGGAAAGAAGTAGCACCCTGGGGCCGGTGTCACTCTCTGTGGTCCGGCCCCTCATCGCCCCGCATGGTCAAAGGATCAGGCACGATGAAGAATTTCACGAACTCACTTCGTCTGCACCGCCAACCGACAAGCTCTCCTTGCACTACGCGGCAGTACCCGCAGTGTCGGTTGTGTCGCAGTTCGTTTGGACTGCGAGATGACTTCTATAAGTGTCGCCTCTGTAGATACTGGCACTTCAAGGTGAGATCGTAGTCGCCTGGTATTATGAAATATAGATAGGACGTACCTCAGCAATAACCGTAACTACTAGGAATGTATTCCTTGAATGTTCTTTGTTTGTTCTATATGCTTGTAGTCTTGTTTTTATTCGGCGCGAGAAAGGAGGCTGGACATGAACAAGCACGACACAAACGGCCTCACTATGCGTGACCAAGAGGCAAACGGACGTACTACTCCGCCGCCCGAGCTTGTCGCAGAGGACTATCTCGGCGAGATGGACGGCATGGATATGACCGAGCAGCAGAAGCGCGAGTTTCTGGAAACGCTCTGGTCGATCATGCGCACCTTCGCCGAATTGGGCTTCGAATATGATGTCTGTGGACAGCTTTTCGGCGAATTCAATGAGGCCGCAGAGCGGAACGATATTGATGTAGAATCAAGGCCTGCCATCGAAAGGGAGAACGCAACCGGCCAGGCCGAGGAAGAGAGAACGCATGACCGATAACCAGACCAAATTCGGCGTCGCCTATTGTCGCGTATCTGACACCAAGTCAGGCGCGCGAGGTGACGGTTTGCGTTCTCAGGAAACCCGCTGCCGCGAGTTCGCCGAACATGCGGGCATCACGATCCTGCGTGTCTTCTATGACGACATGACCGGCGGCAGCATCGACCGCCCCGGCATGAAAGAAATGCTGACCTTCCTCGCCGAGCATCGCGGCGATGGCGTTGTCGTCATCATTGACGACATCAGCCGGTTTGCGCGCGACGTTCGCGGGCATTGGGACTTGCGCGACCTGCTACGCGAGGCAGGCGGCAAGCTGATGAGCCCTCGTATGGAGTTCAACGACGATGCGGACTCCCGCATGGTCGAGAACATGATGGCGACCTTCGCACAGCATCAGCGCGAGAAGAACGCCGAGCAGACGAAGAACCGGATGCGCGCCCGTGTGATGAACGGCTTCTGGGTGTTCCAGGCTCCCGTCGGTTACAAGTACCAGGGCGTTCGCGGTCAGGGCCGTGTGCTGATCAAGGACGAGCCTGTTGCCTCAATCGTTCGCGATGCCCTTGAAGGCTATGCGAATGGCCGCTTCGAAAATCAGGCTGAAGTCATGCGCTTCCTCCAGGACAACCCGCTCTTTCCAAAGGACGGATCGGGCATCGTGCGCAACCAGCGAGTGTCGATCCTTCTGCGCCAGTGCGTCTATGCCGGATATGTCGAGGCTCCGAAGTGGGGTGTCTCCCTGCGCGAAGGTCAGCATGAGCCACTGATCAGTTTCGAGACCTTTCAGCGCATTCAGGATCGCATCAACGGCGCGACCTATGCGCCTCGCCGCAAGAATCTGAATGAGGATTTTCCGCTGCGCGGTCACGTCGCGTGCGCCGACTGCGGAACTCCGCTCACCGCCTGTTGGTCGCACGGATCGCACGGAAAGTATCCCTACTACCATTGCCCGAAGCGCGGCTGTGACAGCTACGGCAAGTCCATTCGCCGCGACAAGATCGAGGGCGAATTCGAGGAGCTGCTGAAATCGCTCCAGCCAAGCGAGAAGGCTTTCGCCGTTGCGCGCAAGATGTTGCGCAAATGGTGGGACTACCTTCTTGCGCAGTCCGGCGCGCAGACGAAGGCGCTCTCGGAGCGGGCGGCAGAGATCGACCGCGATATCAAAAAGACGCTCGACCGCATCCTCAACGCCAGCGTGCCGACTGTGATCTCAGCGTTCGAGCAGCGCATCGATCAGCTTGAAAAAGAGAAGCTGCTGATCAAGGAAAAGATGTCATCTGGGGGCCGCCCGAAGAGCAGCTTCGACGATACAGTTAGAACGGCGCTCGCGTTTCTGGCAAACCCATGGAATCTTTGGGCTTCTGAGCGATTAGAGGACCGCAGGACCGTGCTCAAACTGGCTTTTGCCGACCGTTTGAGCTACTCCCGTTCCGAGGGGTTTAGAACGGCAAATATGACCTTACCTTTCAAGGTCTTAGGTACTTTTTTGGGTGACGAAAACGAGATGGCGCACCCGACAGGATTC